>JBBQMB010000034.1:0-22128 GCA_038328515.1 Sphingomonadales bacterium | reverse complement strand
GCGCCCGAACTGGCGCGGGTGGCCGAAGATCTTGGTATCAGGCTGATCACCGTTCATGGCCGCACCCGGTGCCAACTCTACACCGGAACTGCTGATTGGGCGTTTGTGCGCGAGGTGAAGAATGCCGTAAAAGTCCCTGTAATTGTTAATGGTGATATCTGTTCGATTGCCGATGCCCATCTGGCGCTCGATCAGTCTGGAGCCGATGGCGTAATGATCGGGCGCGGTGCTTATGGCAAACCCTGGTTGATCGCCCAGGTGATGGCTGCCTTGAGTGGCAGGCCGGTGCCGGCAGACCCGACGCTGGCCGAACAACAGGCGCTGGTGAGCGAACATTACGCGCTGATGATCGATCTTTATGGCCCGGTGATCGGTGTCAATCTGGCGCGCAAACATCTTGGCTGGTATACGCGCGGGCTCCACGATTCCGGTGCGTTTCGGAACGCCGTCAACCAGATCGCTGACCCGGCGATTGTGCGCGATATGGTCGCGCGTTTTTACGAAGGCCAACAAACCGCAGCGTTGGCAAACCAGGCGGTTGCCGCTTGAGCGCCGCTGCCGAGCACCTGCTCGCCGGGTTGGCGGTGCCGGCGGTACTGGTCCGCCCTGATGGCATGCCGGCGCGGGCCAATCTGGCAGCCGAGGTATTTCTCAACACCAGCCAGCAGGCGTTGACCGAGCGCGGGTGGGCGGCGGCGTTTGGCAGCAATACCGCGGTTGCCGATCTGGTGCACCGCGCCCATGTCGATGGCACGAGTTGTGCTGCTTATGACATGGCGTTGCATTTCGTTGGCGGGCGCATGGCGCGCGCCGATATTCTTGTCGCTCCGGTTGGCGATGCGCGCGACTGGCTTGCCGTCGCCTTTCAGACCCGTGCGGTTGCGACGCTGGTGGATCGCCAGGTCCACCAGCAAGGCGCGGCTCGATCGGCGGTCGGTGTTGCAGCCATGCTGGCGCATGAGATCAAAAATCCGCTGTCGGGAATTCGCGGTGCTGCCCAATTGATCGCCGGTGGCGCCGATATGGCTGAGGATGACCGCCGCGAGCTGACCGATCTGATCATTACCGAGGTGGATCGTATCGCCAAGCTGGTCGACCGGATGGAGGGCTTTACCGATACACGGCCGCTGACATTGGCGCCTGAAAATATCCATGAGGTGCTGGGCCATGTGCGCCGCGTTGCCGAGCAGGGTTTTGCCCGCGGTATCCCGCTTGTGGAACGCTATGATCCATCGCTGCCGCTGGTGGCTGGCAATCGGGATGCGTTGATCCAAGTATTCCTTAATTTGTTGAAAAATGCTGCGGAAGCAATTGGCAAAGATGGCAAAATAGAAATGACGACCGCGTATAGACCGGGGTTGAAAGTACGGCCTGAAGCCGGTGGCAACCCGGTTTCCCTGCCGTTGGAAGTGCGGGTTATCGATAATGGGCCCGGTATTGAACCAGCCCTTGCCGATCATGTTTTCGAACCGTTCGTGTCGACCAAGCGCGGTGGTTCCGGGTTGGGGCTGGCGCTGGTCGCAAAAATCGTCGCCGATCATGGCGGTGTGATCGAATATGAACGGTCTGGCGAACCACAACGAACGATATTCCGGGTGTTGTTGCCGGTTGCGGCGAACCGGGTCGGGATGGCATGACCGCCACGATCATCATCGCCGATGACGATTCTGCGATCCGTACCGTCGTGCGCCAGGCAATGGTGCGCGCCGGCTATCAGGTGCTGGTCACCGAAACCGCAGCGGGGCTCATCCGGCTTATCGCCGAAGGCCGCGGCGATGTCGTGATCAGCGATGTGATCCTGCCCGATGGCAATGGGCTGGATACCATACCCAAGCTCCTGGAACTTCGCCCCGGGCTGCGCGTCATTGTGATCAGCGCCCAGAATACCTTGTCGACAGCGGTTCGGGCGACCGAACAGGGCGCTTTTGATTATCTACCAAAACCATTTGATCTGAATGAATTGACACAATCTGTTGCGGTTGCGCTCGAAGGTGGTGCGGCAGGATATGATCGCGAGCTTGGTGATGACACGCCCCTTATCGGCCGTTCGGCGGCGATGCAGGAAGTCTATCGCCTGATCGCTCGGGTCGTACCCAATGATTTGACCGTCATGGTGCTGGGCGAAAGTGGCACGGGCAAGGAACTGGTGGCACGGGCAATCCACGACATGGGTGCGCGGGCCGACCGGCCGTTCATCGCCCTCAACATGGCTGCCATCCCGCGGGAATTGATAGAGAGCGAATTGTTCGGCCACGAACGCGGCGCCTTTACCGGTGCCGCGTCGCGCGCAGCCGGTAAATTCGAACAGGCGCAAGGCGGCACGCTGTTTCTCGACGAAATCGGTGACATGCCGATCGAGGCGCAAACGCGCCTGTTACGCGTGCTGCAAAGCGGCGAATTCACCACGGTCGGGGGTATGCGGGCGCAGCGTGCCGATGTCCGTATCGTATCGGCGACCAACCAGGATCTGCTGGCGCTGACTCAGAATGGGCGCTTTCGCGAGGATTTATACTATCGGCTCAATGTCGTGCCGCTACACCTGCCACCGCTCCGGGCAAGAACCGAAGATGTCGCGGCGCTGGCGCGGCATTTCCTCGAGGTTGCTGCACGCGAAGGCCTGCCGCGAAAGTCGCTCGACATGCATGCCGTCGCGGCGTTGCAGCGGCATAACTGGCCAGGCAATGTGCGCGAACTGGAAAATCTCATGCGCCGGCTTGCTGTGCTCGAACGCGGCGATACCATCGGCGCAACGGCGATAGCAGCCGGGCTTGGGCCGGGCCTGCGCCAGGGGCAGGGGCTCGGGCTGCTGCCGCCGGTTGATGACAGTCAGGGGCTGGCGGCATCTGCTGCCGGGCATATCGCGCATTATTTCGCCGGCTTTGGTGATAAATTGCCGCCCGATGGCGTTTATGAACGGCTGCTCGCCGAAGTCGAACGGCCATTGATCGCGGCATGCCTCGATGCGACGGCGGGCAACCAGTTGAAAGCGGCGCGTTTGCTCGGCATCAATCGCAACACGTTACGCAAGAAATTGACCGATCTGGGGCTTGATCCGGTGGCGATGCGCCGAACCTGACGCCATCTGAGTCGACCGGGCGTTTGCAGCGCTCTTTCTGTCGCATGATCGCAACGCTGTGTGTATCTTTAGCCACGGTTTCGGCGTATTCGGAACATGCATGGACGACGCAATCGCATCTTCGGTGGGACAACCAGGCGCATCGGCAACACGGGTTGCGTTGCGTTGGCGATCGTGGCGCCGACGAGCCAATCGATGGGTACGCCGCGTCGACTTTTTTCCGCGGCTGGAACTTGCGGCGGCGATCCTGACGATCATTCTGGGCTGGTCAAGCTATGCCATGCTGACGGGCCGGGCGGCGCCGGCGAATGGCGTGTCGCCGCCCATGGTGACGTTGCTGCTCGTGGCCAATCTTCTGCCGGTGATGACACTAGTGGTGCTGATCGCGCGCCGGGTGGCCATATTGCTGGCCAACCGGCGGCGTGGTTTGGCGGGCGCGCAATTGCATGTTCGTCTGGTCGCGCTGTTCGCCGGCATTGCCGCGGTTCCAACAGTCCTCGTGGTGATCTTTGCGTCGCTGTTGTTCCAGTTCGGCGTACAATTCTGGTTTTCCGACCGGGTCAAGACGATATTGGACGGTTCAAACCAGGTTGCGCAGGCCTATGTCGAAGAAAATCGCCAACGCGTCGCCGATGATATTGTGGCGATGGCCACCGACGTCAACAATTATGCCCGGGATTTCGGTTTGGGGAGTGAATTGTTCGTCAAAGGTCTGCAATTTCAGGTGGCAGCGCGAAACCTGTCCGAAGCCGTGGTTTTCGCCCGCAGTAGCGATGGCCGCATAACGGCGATCGCCAACACCGGGCCCGGCGATGCCATGCTGGACCGCCGGCTGCGCGATGTCGATCTCGGGCAAGCGCGCGGTGGCGCGGCAACAGTGGTGGCAAAAGGCAGCGATCGCATCGAGGCGGTTGTCGCGATCGACCCCGCCGCCAGCCGCTACATCTACATCAGCCGCAAGGTCGACCCGGCGGTGTTGGCACGCGCCGACAAGGCAGCGAACGCCCTTGATGAATATCGCTCGCTGATCGAACGATCGCGCGGCATGCAGTTGCGCTTCAATCTGGTGCTGCTGGGTGTTTCGCTACTGACTTTGGCGGTGGCGATATGGTTCGCGCTATGGCTTGCCAACCGTCTGGTGGCGCCGATCGCCCGGCTGGCGCTGGCGGCCGAACGGGTGGGGGCCGGCGACCTTGATGCGCGAGTGCCGGTGCGCGGCGCTCCCGATGAAATCGGCACATTGGCGCGGGCTTTCAACCGGATGACCAGCCAGCTGAAAACCCAGCAGAATGCCTTGATCGGCGCAAACACCCAACTCGATCGCCGGCGTGAGTTTACCGAAGCGGTTTTGTCGGGCGTATCGGCGGGCGTGCTGTCGATCACCACTGCCGGGGTCATCCGTGTCGCCAATCGATCAGCCGCAGCGCTTTTGGAAATTCCGGAAAACGAGCTTGCCGGCCAGTCTCTGCGGCTTGCGGTCCCCGAGCTTGCCGCCATGCTCGATGACGCACAGCCGGGCGATGCCCCGGCGCGCCAGGTACGGATTGCACGCGGCACGCAAACCCAGACGCTGTCGGTACGTGTTGCAGGCGAAATTGGCTCCGAAATCGGTTTCGTGCTGACCTTTGACGATATTTCGGCGCAACTTGCGGATCAGCGCCGTGCGGCCTGGGCCGATGTTGCGCGGCGCATCGCGCACGAGATCAAGAACCCGCTGACCCCAATCCAGCTCGCTGCCGAGCGTCTGCAACGCAAATATGGGCGCCAGATCGCCGACGATCCCGAAACCTTTGGCGTGTTGACCGCCACGATTGTTCGTCAGGTTGGCGACATGCGCCGCATGGTCGATGAATTTTCAGATTTTGCCCGGCTGCCCAAGCCGATGTTTGCGGCCGAAAGCCTCGATATCATCGTCCGCGAAGCGCTGGTTTTGCAGGAGGTTGCCTATCCCGGCATCCATTATGGCGTCGAAGGCAGCATCGCCGAACCGCTGGTTTGCGATCGCCAGCAACTGGGGCGCGCCTTGACCAATTTGCTGAAAAATGCGGCTGAAGCCGTCACGGCGCGGATCGAGCGCGACAGCGCTGCCGGCCGCACACCCGCGGCAGGTCGGATCATTATCGCCATCACCGATGACGAACTGGCGGCCACGGTAACGATAACCGACAATGGTATCGGCCTGCCGATCGAAAGCCGGGCGCGATTGACCGAACCCTATGTTACCACACGCGCCCGAGGCACGGGGCTCGGCCTCGCGATCGTCAAGAAGATCATCGAAGACCATGGCGGCTCGCTCGAGCTTGGTGACGCCCCCGCCGATGCGGCGGACATGCTGGCGACCGGTGCCTATGCCCGGGCGCACCTCAGCCGGTTGATGGCCGCCGATGCCAGCCCGATCGAAACCGCGCCTCCCTTCAAGCTGACAGCCTAGGATGACCGACTGATATGGCCCTCGACATTTTGATCGTCGACGACGAAGCTGATATCCGTGATCTGATCGCCGGAGTTCTCGGCGATGAAGGTTATGGCACGCGGACGGCGGGCGACAGCGACGGTGCGCTTGCCGCACTGGCTGAACGCCGGCCCTCGCTTATCGTGCTTGATGTCTGGTTGCAGGGCTCGCGCCTCGATGGGATCGAACTGCTCGATGAAATCAAGCGCCGCGAACCGACGCTGCCGGTGGTGGTGATTTCAGGACACGGCAACATCGAAACCGCGGTCGCCGCCATCAAGCGTGGTGCCTATGATTTTATCGAAAAACCGTTTCAATCGGAACAGTTGCTGCTTGTCGTGCGCCGTGCCACCGAAACCGAAAGGCTGAAGCGCGAATTTGAAGCGCTGAAGGAACGCGTTGGCTATGATACCGAATTGACTGGTTCATCGGCGCTGATCAATGGCGTGCGCGCGGCGTTGAAGCGCGTTGCGGTTACCGGCAGCCGGGTGCTGATTACCGGGGCGGCGGGGTCGGGCAAGGAAGTCGCGGCGCGCTTGTTGCATCAGTGGAGCCCGCGTGAAGCCTCGCCCTTCGTTGTCGTCAGCGCCGCGCGGATGACTCCCGACCGGGTTGAAGAAGCGCTGTTCGGCAAGGAAGAGGGCGGCCATCTTGTCAATTCGGGCCTGTTTGAACAGGCGCATGGCGGCACGCTGTTTCTTGACGATGTTGCGGACATGCCATTGCCGACCCAGGCCAAGATTCTGCGGGTGCTTACTGAACAGATTTTCCAGCGCGTTGGCGGCAGCCGCTGGGTGCGCGTCGATGTTCGGGTGATCAGCGCCACATCGCGCGATCTTGTTGCCGAAATCGCCGCTGGGCGTTTTCGTGAAGATTTATATTACCGGCTGAACGTCGTGCCAGTGCGGCTGCCGTCATTGTCCGAACGCCGCGAGGATGTGGGGGAACTGGTGCAGTATTTCCTCACCCGTTACGCCGCCGAACGCCGGGTTTCGACGCCGCAATTGAGTGACGATGCCATGGCGGCGCTGCAAACCTATGATTGGCCGGGGAATGTCAGGCAGTTGCGCAACGTCGTCGAACGAACCCTTATTCTGGCGCCCGCCGAACGGATCGGCAGCATTGATATCGATATGCTGCCGCCTGAAGTCACCGCAGAACCGGCGCGGCTGGTGCCCAACCAGGCGGTCCGGTCGATTATGGGGACTCCGCTGCGCGAAGCCCGTGAGGCGTTTGAACGCGAATATCTTCGGGCTCAGATTCGGCGCTTTTCGGGCAATATTTCCAAGACCGCCGTGTTTATCGGCATGGAACGATCGGCGTTGCACCGCAAATTAAAGGCGCTTGGCCTGACCGATGAACCCGGCGGTGATGACGAGGCTGGCGCCTGAAGGGGTTTCGCGGAAACCGACTGGGCTGTTTCCCCCATTGAGAAGCGTGTTGCGGCGCACTATCTTTGGGTATCTCGGGCAACACCCGGGGCGCTGACTCCGGGCAACGGGGCGGTCGCGGGCCCGATGCAGTCCGCCAAGAACGCAGAAAGAATACGGTCATGCCTGAAAAAGCAAATAATCTCCAGGATGTCTTCCTCAACACCGTGCGCAAGACCAAGACACCCGTGACGATGTTCCTCGTCAACGGCGTCAAGCTGCAGGGGATCATCACCTGGTTTGATAATTTTTCAGTGCTGCTGCGTCGTGATGGCCAGTCGCAACTTGTGTATAAACATGCCATTTCGACCGTCATGCCGGCGGGGCCGATTCAGTTGTTCGATGCCGAACGCATCGACGATGGCGATATTGATTGAAAGTGAACACTGTTGATTGATCAGGAACCGCCACCCGCAGCCAGCGTCGGGATGGGGTGGGATGATGGCCGCGGCGTGCGTTTCGGCGCGCCTGCCGTTGTCGTGCTGCCATTGAAGGATGCATCGAAAGGCACCAAAGGCGGGCAGGCGGTAATCCGGTCGCCCGAGGCACGGCTTGCCGAAGCCGAGGGGCTGGCGCGCGCCATTGCGCTCCATGTCGTCCATGGCGAAATCGTCAAGCTGCGTACGGCCAGCGCCTCCACCCTGTTTGGCAAGGGCCAGATCGCGCGACTTGCGGCGGCTGTTGCAGCCAATGATGCCGAACTGGTAGTGATTGATGGTGCCGTATCGCCGATCCAGCAGCGCAACCTTGAAAAGGCGCTGGGCGCCAAGGTTATCGACCGCACCGGGCTGATCCTCGAAATCTTCGGCGAACGCGCCTCGACCCGCGAGGGCACGTTGCAGGTCGAACTCGCCCATCTGCAATATCAAGCGAGCCGGCTGGTGCGGTCGTGGACCCACCTTGAACGCCAGCGCGGCGGCTTTGGCTTCATGGGCGGGCCGGGCGAAAGCCAGATCGAGACCGACAGGCGGCTGATCCGTGATCGCATCGTTCGGCTCAAAACCGAACTCGAGGACGTGCGCCGTACCCGCACGCTGCATCGCCGCCAGCGCCAAAAGGCACCATGGCCGGTGGTTGCGCTCGTTGGCTACACCAATGCCGGAAAATCGACGCTGTTCAACCGGTTGACGGGCGCCGAAGTACGCGCCGAAGACCTGTTGTTTGCCACCCTCGATCCGACGATGCGGGCGATCAGGCTACCGGGCCATGACAAGGTGGTAATGTCTGATACGGTTGGTTTCGTGTCCGATCTGCCGACCCAGTTGGTTGCTGCGTTTCGCGCCACGCTCGAGGAAGTTATCGAGGCCGATCTCATCGTTCATGTCCGCGATATTTCGCACCCGGACAGCGATGCCCAGGCGCATGATGTCGCCGATGTGCTCGCCGGTCTCGGCCTTTCGGACGAACTGAAGCGGGTGCCGTTGCTGACGGTCTATAACAAGATCGACGCTCTGGGCGGCGATGAACGCGACGCCCTCGCGGGCCGGGCAGGGGAAGACGCCGTGCTGGTTTCGGCACTGACCGGCGCGGGCATCGAAGAATTGCGCGAGCAGATGGCGATCATGTTGCGTGCCGGAACCCATGTTCATGATATCCGCCTGGCCGCGAGCGACGGTCGCCGTGTCGCCTGGCTGCACGAACATGGCGAAGTCATCGGGCGCAGCGACGATGATGACGGCGTCACGGTCCAGGTGCGCCTCAGCGATGCCGACCGGGCACGGTTCGCAGCCTTGTGAAGCTGCGCGACGTCGCGATGGCGCTGCTGCTGTTGGCATGGCTGCCGCTGCCGGGTACCGCGATTGCGGCCGACGCGCGATCGGCCGCGCTGTTCACGCCGTGGCGCGCAGGGCTTGCCGATGCCGAACCCGCCGTCGAGATCCAGCGGCTCGATGCCGACAGCTATGTCATCCGCCAATCGATCGGCACGAATTTCGAAGCGCCGTTCCTCTATTTGTTGTTCGGCACCTCACGCGCGCTCTTGCTCGATAGCGGCGCCGGTGGCTTTGCCTTGCGCCCGGTCATCGATGGCATCATGGCAGCCCGCGGCACCCCAGGACTGCCGCTGGTGGTCGCGCACAGCCATGCCCATGGCGACCATATCGCCGGCGATGCCGAACTGGCAGCGCGACCGGCGACAACGGTCATCGGCCACGCACCGGCGGCGGTGGCGGCGGCGTTTGCTATCCGCCGCTGGCCCGACACGCCCGGTAGCATCGATCTTGGTGGCCGCCGCCTCACCATCATCGCGACACCGGGACACGAACCGGCACATATCATGGTATATGATCCGCAGCATCACATTCTGCTGACCGGCGACACGCTTTATCCGGGCCGGCTTTATGTCCCGATCGACCAGTTTGCGACATGGCGCGCCAGTATCGACCGGGCAGCAGCTTTTGCGCGGCACCATCGGCTGCGGGCGTTGCTTGGCGCCCATATCGAACTGCGCCGCACGCCGGGTGAAGATTATGACCGCGCGGCGACTCGCCACGCGGATGAACATTCACTGGCGTTGCCGGCCGCCGCGCTGTTTGAATTGCAAGCCGCCGTCGCTGCCATGACAGGTGAACCGGTCCGCCAGACCCATGATGATTTCATCATCGTGCCGCGCTGGCCGCATTAGAGCATCGTGCCGAAAGTCGGGACCGAGCCGGTCCCGACTCGGCAAAGCGGCACGATGCCCGAGACCCTGTTGCATTTCAGCATTGCCGTGCCGCCTGCAGAATGCTCAAAGAGCGTAAATTCCTGTGGGGAGCCCGACAATGCCCGAAGCCTATATCATTGACGCCGTTCGCACGCCGCGTGGCATCGGCAAACCGGGGAAGGGGGCGCTATCGCATCTCCACCCCCAGCATCTGGCCGCCACCGTGCTCAAGGCGCTGAAAGATCGCAATAATCTCGATACGGCGACCGTCGATGACATCATCTGGTCAACCAGCACCCAAAAGGGCAAGCAAGGTGGTGATCTGGGTCGCATGGCAGCGCTCGATGCCGGCTATGACATCAGGGCGAGCGGCATGACGCTCGATCGCTTCTGCGGCGGCGGCATCACCACCGTCAGCCTTGCCGCGGCACAGATCATGTCGGGCATGGAAGACCTGGTCATCGCCGGTGGCACCGAGATGATGAGCTATACCCAGACCATCGGCGCCGAGGAATATGCCGCCGGGATCAAGCCGATGGGGATGGGGTCGGGCAATGCCCATCTTCAGAAGATCCATCCGCAATCGCACCAGGGCGTGTGCGGTGACGCCATCGCCGCCAAGGAAGGCATCAGCCGTGAAGCCGTTGACGCGCTGGGCCTTGAAAGCCAGCGCCGCGCTGCAATCGCCATCAAGGAAGGCCGCTTCGCCAAGAGCCTGGTGACGGTTTACAACGAAGACGGCAGCATCGCGCTCGACCGCGAGGAATTCCCGCGCCCCGAAACCACCGCCGAAGGCCTTGCCGGGTTGAAAGCCTCGTTCGATGTCATCGCCGATGTGTCGATCCAGCCCGACGGCCAGACCTTCCGCCAGTCGATCACCGCCAAATACCCCGATTTGCAATTCCAGGGTGTTCACCATGCCGGCAATTCATCGGGGGTCGTCGATGGCGCCGCTGCGGTGTTGCTCGCGTCGCCGGCTTATGCCGAAAAACACGGGCTCAAGCCGCGGGCGCGGATCGTGGCGACGGCCAATATCGGCGATTGCCCGACCTTGATGCTCAACGCACCGGTACCAGCGGCGCGCAAGGTGCTTGAAAAAGCCGGGCTGACCGTTGATGATATCGACCTTTGGGAAATCAACGAAGCCTTTGCTGTTGTGGCGGAAAAATTCATCCGTGATCTCAAGCTCGATCGCGACAAGGTCAATGTCAACGGCGGCTCGATTGCCCTTGGTCACCCGATCGGCGCTACCGGGGCAATCCTTATCGGCACGGTGCTCGATGAGCTCGAACGCCGCGGGTTGAAGCGCGGGCTGGTGACGATGTGCGCCGCCGGCGGCATGGCGCCGGCGATCATCATCGAACGGATGTAGCCTTACAAACCGGCCAGGAAGGCGCTGAGTTCTGCGATAACGGCTTCGGGTTGTTCCTGCTGGACCCAATGGCCGGCGCCGGGAACAAGCCGGACGCCGGCAAAGCGGCTGCACGCCCGCGTCATCGCAGCAAGCCCGCCGGGTGTTTGGTGGATGCCCCAATCGCGTGCGCCGGCGATGAAGATCGTCAGCACATCGATGCTGCGGCCCGCGAACAATGTTTCGGGCCGATTGTTGCCATTGCTGCGGCCACGATACCAGTTGAGCCCGCCCTGAAAACCGGTGCGGGAATATTCTTCAACATAAACGCTTAGTTCGGGATCGGGCAGCCACGCGCTTGGCTGTTCCGGGGTGAAGGGCGCTACGGTTTCCGCCATGCCGGCAGCAAGGTCCATGATGTAATAGGTCGGCAATCGGGCCAGCGCCTCGGCGGACCACCCTGGCAGCGGGCTGGGGTTGTTGCCCGGCCAATCACCGCTTTTGACGTGATAATAGGCTGCGAAAAATTCGCGCAAGCCCTGCGGGCAGGCCAGCATCTCGGCATTGGCGGCCGGCGTCGAATAATGCGCGATATAATGTTTGCGCGGCCTTGGCAGAGCGGCGAGCGCCGAGTGAATATCACTGCCGCCATTACTGGCGCGCGGCAGTTGTGGCGGGCCGGGGAAGGGCGCGCTCATCAGAGCAGCGGCTTGGAATATGTCGGGCCGGGCCAGTGCACACCAGGCTGCAACCGGCGATCCAAAATCATGGCCGATAACGGCCGCAGCCTTGGCATGGCCAACCGCCGCCACCAGCGCGAGCATATCGGTTGCCAGCCCGATCATCCGAAACGGCTCAAGATCAACATCATAGCTGCAATCCTGGCCAGTGGTGCGGCCATAGCCGCGCTGATCGGGCGCTACGACATAGTAGCCGAGCGCTGCCAACGGCAGCATCACCTTGCGCCAGCTATAGGCCAGCTCCGGAAAGCCGTGCAGCAGCAGCAACAGCGGTGCCTTGGGGTCGCCCGCCTCCAGAATGTGCATCGACAGGCCGTTGACGTGCGGCACGAGACGCGAATCGATGCCAGCGGGCAAGATCATGGCTGGCGCTCGGCGGCTTTGACCTGGTTCCACAGCGCATCCTGTTGCGCCAGGCTCATCTGCGGAAAACCCGAACCGCCGAGCGCTTCCATCGCCCGGAAACGCCGTTCGAATTTGGCATTGCCCGCGCGCAGTGCGTCTTCGGCGTCGATGCCGTGGCGGCGCAACAAGTTGACTACTACGAACAACAGGTCGCCGGCTTCCTCAGCGCGGTGCGCATCGCTGGTTGCGGTGTCGAACTCATCGAGTTCTTCGGCGACCTTGGCACGAACGCTTGCAACATCGGGCCAATCAAAAGCCACCCGCGCGGCTCGGGCCTGGAGCTTTTCGGCGCGCATCAAGGCGGGCAGGGCGCGCGCCACGCCGTCAAGCGCCGAGACCGGCGCAGCGGTGGTGCCAGCTGCGGCGCGTTCGGCAGCTTTCAACGCTTCCCATTCTAGTTTTTGTGATGCGGCATCGACGGCTGCCGTGCCATTGCCAAAGATATGCGGATGGCGGCGTTCCATCTTATCGCAGACGGCCGCAACAACGTCATCAAGGCGGAAATGCCCGGCTTCGTCGGCCATCTGGCTGTGAAAGACGACCTGGAACAAGAGATCGCCCAATTCCTTCTTGAGTTCGCTCCAGTCGCGGCCGGCGATTGCTTCGGCAACCTCATAGGCTTCCTCGATCGTATAGGGTGCGATCGAATTGAAATCCTGCGCCAGATCCCAGGGGCAGCCGCCGTCGGGATCGCGCAGGCGTGCCATGATGGTTACGAGACGGGTGAGCGATTGATCGGCGGTCATATTGCTGATGTGCCGCAAGCCGGGATCGAAGTCATCCCTTCGATTGCCCCATTATCTTGATAATATATATTATGTATAATTATGACGCCGAGACAAAGAAAATGCGGCGGACCCAGGGCCACGCCGCATTCTCTCACTCGGGCGATCAAACACCCGGCAGCGCTACATTTCAAGCAGCAAACTGGTTCATCGTGTTGTGCGCGCCGCCGGCCTTCAGCGCTGCTTCACCGGCAAAATATTCCTTGTGATCATCACCGATGTCGGAGCCCGACATGTTCTGATGCTTCACACAGGCAATCCCTTCGCGGATTTCCTTGCGCTGCACGCCCTTCACATAACCCAGCATGCCCTGCTCGCCGAAATAATCCTTGGCGAGGTTGTCGGTCGAAAGCGCCGCGGTGTGATAGGTCGGCAAGGTGATGAGATGGTGAAAAATGCCGGCGCGCTTGGCAGAATCGCGCTGGAAGGTCCGGATGCGCTCATCGGCTTCGGCGCCAAGCTCGGTGCCGTCGTAATCGACGCTCATCAACCGCGGCCGATCATAGGCACTGACATCCTTGCCCGCTGCGACATAGACATCATAGACTTGCTGGCGGAAGTTAAGAGTCCAGTTGAAGCTGGGCGAGTTATTATAAACCAGCTTGGCATTTGGAATAACGTCGCGGATGCGGTCAACCATGCCGGCAATCTGTTCGATATGCGGCTTTTCGGTCTCGATCCACAACAGGTCGGCGCCATTTTGCAGGCTCGTGATGCAATCGAGCACGCAGCGATCCTCTCCCGATCCGGCGCGGAACTGGAACAGGTTCGACGGCAGCCGCTTGGGCCGCATCAATTTGCCATCGCGATTAAGGATCACATCGCCGTTGCGCGCCGTCGCCGGATCGATTTCCTCGCAATCAAGGAAGCTGTTGTACTGGTCACCGATATCGCCGGCTTCCTTGGAAACCGCGATCTGCTTGGTCAGGCCGGCGCCGAGCGAATCGGTGCGCGTGACGATGATGCCGTCCTCCACACCAAGTTCGAGAAAGGCGTATCGGCAAGCCCGCACCTTGGCGAGGAAGTCTTCATGCGGTACGGTAACCTTGCCATCCTGGTGACCGCATTGTTTTTCATCGCTGACCTGGTTCTCGATCTGCAGCGCGCAGGCGCCGGCTTCGATCATCTTGCGGGCGAGCAGATAGGTTGCTTCGGCGTTGCCAAAGCCGGCGTCGATATCGGCAATGATCGGCACGACATGCGTCTGATAACCGTCAATCGCGGCCATCAGCTGCTTTTCCTTCAACTGGTCACCGGCGCCCCGGGCCGCATCGAGATCGCGGAACATCATTCCCAGTTCGCGCGCGTCGGCTTGCCGCAAAAAGGTGTAAAGTTCTTCGATCAGCGCGGGAACGCTGGTTTTTTCGTGCATCGACTGGTCAGGCAAGGGGCCGAATTCGCTGCGCAGCGCGGCAACCATCCAGCCAGAAAGATAAAGGTAACGCCGCTCGGTCGATCCGAAATGTTTCTTGATCGAGATCATCTTCTGTTGGCCGATAAAGCCATGCCAGCAGCCGAGTGACTGGGTGTAATTGGCGGGATCGGCATCATATGCTGCCATGTCGCGGCGCATGATTGCAGCGGTATATTTGGCAATATCAAGCCCTGATTGAAAACGGTTCTGCACCCGCATGCGCGCCACGGATTCGGCACTGATGCCGTCCCAGGCACCCTGCTTCTGGCCGATAAGTGTGCTGATGCTGGCAAGATGGTCTTGATACGACATGAACCCGTCCTCGATTTCGCTACTGTTGTTGCAGTGCGGTGTAAGCGCCCAAGCCAAGCGCGTGAAGCCATCATGAAGTTCATTTGTAAGACTTTACAAGCTTTCGTTGTAATGATGTAAGGACTGCACAAGCCATGTGAGTCGCGCTATGTCGAACGAACGTCCCGTCTACATGGGGCCGCGCCTGCGTCGGTTGCGCCGCGATCTGGGCCTCACACAGGCCAATATGGCGAGCGATCTTGAAATCTCCGCATCTTATGTGGCGTTGCTCGAACGCAACCAGCGCCCCCTCACCGCCGATCTGCTGCTGCGACTGGCGCGTACCTACAAGATCGACATGTCCGACCTCGCCAGCGGCGACCCCAACGATCAATTGGCGCGATTGCAGGGGGTGCTCAGCGATCCGATGTTTACCGATATCGACGTGCCGCCGCTGGAAATCTCCGACGGCGTAAACGGTTATCCTGGCGTCACCGAAGCTTTTCTCCGCCTTCACACCGCTTATCGCGAGGCGCATCTGGCCTTGGCGGACCGCGGTGCGGAAGCGCGTGGTGATAGTGACGATCCGTCGGATCCGGTCGCCGAGGCACGGCGGTTCCTGGCCGCGCGACGCAACAATTTTCCGGCGCTTGATGATGCCGCCGAACGGCTTGCCGAAACCGTCCGCGAAGCCGGCGGTATTGCCGCCCATCTGAAGACCCGACACAAGCTGCGGGTGCGGCGGTTGCCACCCGAGGTCATGGGGGGCGCCATGCGGCGCTTCGACCGGCACCGCGACGAAGTGTTGCTCGATGATACGCTCGATACCGCCAGCCAGACGTTCCAACTCGCGCTGCAACTCGCCTATCTCGAGCTTTGCAGCGAAAGCGACGCGGCGCTGGGTGATGGCAGTTTCACGACCGAAAGTGGCCGCCGGCTGTCGCAAAAGGCGCTCGCCAGCTATGCTGGTGCCGCACTGCTGATGCCTTATGCGGCCTTTGCCAAGGCAGTCGAAGCGCAGCATTATGATGTTGAAAAGCTGGCGCGCCAGTTCGGCACCAGCTTTGAACAGACAGCCCATCGCCTGACGACCCTGCAAAAGCCCGGCGACGAGCGCGTGCCGTTTTTTTTCATCCGCATCGACCCGGCCGGCAATGTTTCAAAACGCCTCGATGGCGCGGGCTTTCCCTTTGCCCGTCATGGCGGCGCTTGCCCGTTGTGGACGGTGCACCAGACGTTCAGGCGGCCGCGCGAGATCGTCACGCAATGGCTGGAACTCCCCGATGGCCAGCGGTTTTTCTCGATCGCGCGCAGCGTTACCGCTGGCGGCGGCGCCCATGGCTCGGTGCGAGTCGACCGGGCGATCGCGCTGGGTTGCGCCGCTGAACATGCCGGCAAGCTGATCTATACCCGCGATCAGCCCGGCAGCGGCACCGAAGCCGCCACCCCGATCGGGGTCACCTGCCGCCTGTGCCACCGGCCGCGTTGCATGGCCCGGTCGGCGCCGCCAATCGGCCGACAGGTGCTGCCTGATGACTTTCGCGGGGCATCGGCGCCTTTTGGTTTTTCGGATATCTGACACAGGCCCTTGGCGCGCTGCGCCGGGTCACCTATCGCTTGGCGGATGACATCGCGCCCGATTCCCCAGGCTGCCGACCTTTTCGGCGATATCGAGGCGACTCCCAAGGTCAGGTTGCGCGATTATCTGCCCGGGCTGACCGTGGCGGGGCTGGCAACGCTGGCCGCCGGCAGCCTGTCGCAACGCTATGGTGCGCCGCTGACGTTGATGTCGCTGCTGATCGGTCTGGCGTTGAATTTCCTTTCGGTCGACCGGCGGCTGACTCCGGGCCTCACGCTGGCGGCGCGCGAACTGCTGCGCTGGGCGATCGTGCTGGTCGGCGCGCGCATCACCTATGCCCAGATTGCCGCGCTGGGGCCCGAGGCGCTCGGCATGGTGGTCGTTACCGTGGCTGTCACCATCGGTGCCGGGGTGCTTGCAGCGCGGGCGCTGGGCTTTTCATCGGCCTATGGCGTGTTATCGGGGGGCGCGGTGGCGATCTGCGGCGGTTCGGCGGCGATGGCATTGTCGGCGACCCTGGGAGAACGCCGGGTACGCCAGGCGGAACTGACGCTGGTGCTGGTGGGTATTTCGGCGATGAGCTCACTGGCGCTGGTGCTGTATCCACCGGTCGCCCATGCGCTGGGCTTCAGCGATGCCCAGGCCGGCTATTTTCTCGGCGGATCGGTGCATGATGTCGCGCAGGCGCTTGGCTCGGGGTATGCCTATTCACCGGCGGCGGGCGAAACCGCGACCATCGTCAAGCTGGCGCGGGTGGCGCTGCTGGCGCCGGTATTGGGCATCATTGCCCTGTTATTCCCGTCACAACTCGAAATTTCCGGCGGCAAGCGTGCCGCGCCGGCGGTGCCATGGTTCGTGGTGGGCTTCTTCGTTGTTGCCGGGGTAAATTCCACCGGCTTCATTCCCGTGGCGGTGTCGCACTTTGCAGCGGAAACGGCAGCGATGATGCTTGCCGTATCGGTGGCGGCCACCGCGATCCGGTCGCCGCTCGCCGAGATCATGAAAACCGGCCCGAAGCCGCTGATCGTCATCGCCGCTGCCACGCTGGCCAGCTTTGTCCTGGCGCTGGTCTATGCCTGGTTCCGCATCGCCTGAACGTCGGCGCCAGTGCCGGAAGTGATAGCCTGATGCGGCACGAACAGCGCGACCGTTACAGTAGAGAGGTGTTTTTCATCGCCAACGGTGCGCCATTGGCGCTGGGCGGCATTGCCATCCTCACGGCCGGCGGGCCGGCAGATCGATTACCAGCCCGTCATGGCCGGGCACCACCCCGGCCGGAAGCTCGGCGGCAAGGGTTGCATAGTCCATCGACTGGTCCATGTGCGTGAGCACCGCGAGTTTGGGGCGATATTGCGCAATCCAGCCAAGGCTTTGCGCCAGATGGCTGTGGGTCGGATGCGGATTGCGGCGCAACGCATCGACGATCCACAGGTCAAGCCCGCCCAGCGCGGCATCGGCGCGGGCATCAAGCGCTTTGACATCGGTTGAATAGGCGAGCGCGCGGCCGCCCCAATCGATGCGAAAGCCGGTTGAATCGATATTGCCATGGTTCTGCTGGAACGGTGTCACCAGCATCGAACCGACATGGATCGGGCCGCAAAGATCGGTCGCCGTGCAGGTTGGCGGATAAAATTCGGTGCCTTCAAAGACATAGGAAAAACGCCGCCGCAGCACGCCCCATGTCGCCGGCGAGGCATAACAGGCAACCGGCGTCCCGATGGCATGAAAAACCTGCCGCAGATCATCGATGCCATGGGCATGATCGGCATGGTCATGGGTCAGGAAAACGGCATCGAGATGGGCAATGCGCGCCGCCAGCAACTGTTCGCGAAGATCAGGTCCCGTATCGATCAGGATGTTGCTGCCGGCCTGTTGCACGAGCAGCGCGACACGGCGGCGGCGATTTTTCGGGTTGGCGGGGTCACAGGCGCCCCAATCCCCTGCCCCATCCGCACCGCCGATGCGCGGCACCCCGCTCGACGTGCCCGACCCGAGCATCGTCACTTTCACGGACGCGCCTTGCCGAACAAAGTGAAGAAATTTGCCGTGGTGCTGGCGGCGAGCGCTTCGATCGTTTCGCCGCGCAAGGTCGCCAGAAAGCGCGCGGTGTGGGCAACGAAAGCCGGCTCGCATGGTCGGCCACGCATCGGTACCGGCGCCAGAAAGGGCGAATCGGTTTCCACCAACAAACGATCAGCGGGGATTATTGCCGCACTCGCTTGCAAATCGCGGGCGTTCTTGAAGGTAACGATACCCGAGATCGAGATATAAAAACCCAGCGCAAGTGCCTGTTCAGCAAAGGCCTGGCTCGCGGTAAAGCAATGGATTACGCCGTTCAGAACGCCATCGCCCGGCGCCCGCAACAGCGCCAGTGTATCGGCTTCGGCATCACGGGTGTGCACGATCAACGGCAGGCCGGTGATGCGCGCGGCGGTAATATGCGCTGCAAAGCTGGCCTTTTGTCGGTCGCGATCGGACTTGTCGTAAAAATAATCGAGCCCGGTTTCGCCAATGCCGATGACGCGCGGATGGCGCGCTGCATCGACCAGCGTGGCGGTATCGGTATCGGGGTGCAGATCGGCCTCGTGCGGATGGATGCCGATGGTCGCCCATATGTCGGGTTCGGCATCGGCCTGCGCAATCACGGCGTCCCATTCATTGCGCCGGGTGGAGATGCCCAGAAAGCCGCCGACCCCGGCCGCCCGGGCGCGCGCCAAAACCCCTCGCACATCTTCGGCGACGCCGGGATAGTTGAGGTGGCAATGGCTATCGATCAACATGCTCATAACGCCTTGCCCATGCGCACCAGCGGCACCGCCGCGCCGCCGTTGCTGTCTTCGATACGCTCGATCGGGCTGAACCCTGCGGCGGTGTAGAGTGGCAGACCCGACAGGGTTGCCATCAATTCCGCCTTCACAAAGCCCGCGTCGCGCGCCGCATCCTCACAGGCGCCAAGCACGGCTCGCCCGACTCCGCGCCGGGTGAAATCGGGGTGGGTGTACATCGCCCGGATGCGCGCCGGCTCGATCGTTGGATCAAGCAGCCGGGCATCGCGGCCGGCGCTATGATCGCCACCATATAGCGTCGCGCGCCGGCTCCAGCCACCGCTGCCGGCCAATGCGCCGTTGATTTCGGCGAGGAAATAACCACCATCGACGATCAATTGCGTATCAAGGCCCATGACCGCCTTGCTGGCTTCGACCTGGTCGGGGCTCAGAAAATCAGATTGAAGCTCGGCGATGGCGCGCGCCATCATTGTTCTGAGCGCCGGCAGATCGGCCATGGTGGCAAGCCGCAGCGACACCATCAGGCGGGCTCCACCCAACGCGGGAAGACGCCCTGTGGTTCTGGAAGCTGACTGCCGGTGGGAATAATGACGCCGGAGTCTTTGAAACTCCTGTCGTCACTGGCAACACCGAGCAGATCGAGCAGCCGAGCCGATGCTTCCGGCATCACCGGTTGCACAAGCAAAACGATCCGCCGCGTGGCATCAAGCGTGGCATGAAGCACATGGCCCATCGCGGTAACATCGGTTTTGGCGAGTTTCCACGGTGCATTATCGGCGAAATAGCCATTGGTTGCGGTAACCATGGCCATGACAGCTTCGAGTGCGCGGTGGAGTTGCAGGCCATTCATCGCCGTAAAATACGCCTCGGTCAGCGACACCATGCTGGCGGTGAGCGCATCGGCGCCGGCGGTGTCGCCAGCGCCCGGCATGGCGCCACCAAGGTTTTTCGCCACCATCGACAGCGCGCGCTGCGCCAGATTGCCGATGCCATTGGCGAGATCGGCATTGGTGCGCTCGATGATCGCATCGTCGCTATAGCTGCCGTCATCACCAAAGGCGACGTCGCGGAGCAGGAACCAGCGCAACCGGTCGACACCGAACCGTTCGGCCATTTCGGCCGGATCGACCACATTCCCATCCGATTTCGACATTTTGACACCGCGGTTGAGCACAAAGCCATGGCCAAAAACGGTTTTCGGCAGCGGCAGACCCGCCGACATCAGAAACGCCGGCCAGTAAATGGCGTGGAAGCGCACGACATCCTTGCCCACGATATGCAGATCGGCCGGCCACCATTCGCCATCGATACCACCAGCGCCGGTCAGGTAATTGGCCAGCGCATCGACCCAGACGTACATGACATGGCCGGGGCTGTCCGGCACGGGCACCCCCCAGTCAAAACTGGTGCGTGACATCGACAAATCTCGTAAACCGCCGGCAACAAACGCGCGCATCTCATTGAAACGGCTTGAAGGCTGAATGAATTCAGGATGCTCGGCATATAGCTTCAACAGCGGTTCGGCATAGGCTGAAAGTCGGAAGAACCAGCTTTCCTCCACCGTCCATTCGACCGGCGTGCCTTGCGGCGACAGCTTTACGGCCTGGCCCTGCGAATCCTGAGCGGCGACCAGTTCACTGTCATCATAATAGGCTTCATCGCGTACCGAGTACCAACCTTCGTAGCGATCAAGATAGAGATCGCCCTTGGCGGCCATTCGTTGCCAAAGTTGCTGGCACAGCGCCTTGTGATCCGCATCGGTCGTACGGATGAAGCGATCAAAACTGATGCCCAGTTGCCGGTCCATGGCGATGAACGGCTGCACCGTGCCATCGACATAGGCGCGCGGCTCGACACCCGCTGCCCGGGCCGCCTGGGCGATTTTAAGGCCGTGTTCGTCGGTGCCGGTCAAAAAGCGCACGTCATACCCGTCGAGCCGCTTGAAGCGCGCAATGGCGTCGCTGGCGATCGCTTCATAGGCATGGCCCATGTGTGGCCGGCCGTTTGGGTAGGCGATGGCGGTGGTCAGGTAAAAACGCTTGCTCATGGCGGCAGCGAATGCGGCAAAGCGGGGCGCAGTGCAACCGGGGCCCCCAAAACTTATCGCCCGGCGAGTGCTGCCACTTTGATGGCGAGGTCAAAGGCCACCTGCCCTTGATCGAGCGACAGTGCCACGGCGCCGCTCGACAGGGCCGTCGCCTCTTCCCAAAGCACCAACGCCCGTGCCAGCGCCGGCCCTTGCCGGCTGCTTGCGGCCCGGGCGATGGCGGCGGGCGCAAGTTCGAGAAAAATCTCGTAACGCGCCAGATTGGCCTTGCCGGCCATGGTCCGTGCCAGCGCTTGTGCCTTGGCGGGCGCCGCCGCCGGCAGCGTTATGGCGAGATCGTCGATTTGTTCGACCAGCGCAGCGATACCGCTTGCGGCAAAGCGCAAGGCCCGACCCGGCGCCCCGTGCGCAATGCGCACCAGCGAAGCGCGATCGTCATCATCCAGTTCGGGCGCGGCGGTTTCGAGGATCGCCGCGACAACAGGATCGGCAAGGCGGTTGAAGCGCAGCGTGCGGCAGCGCGAGCGGATCGTTGGCAACAAGCGGGAAGGTGCATGGCTTAAAAGCAAAAATAACGTGCGGTCCGCCGGTTCCTCAAGGTTTTTGAGCAATGCATTTGCAACGCTCTTATTCATATCGTCCGCGGCATCGATAATGATTACCCTGTAGTCGGAAAGAACGGGAGTGCCGTTAAGCAAATCTCTTAAAGGAGTTGGTTTCACGTAATCATCATCCCAACTTCGATCATCTCTTTTAACCATCTGCTGTATAATTATTTCTCTCTTCTTCTTGTCGCCTTTTTTACTAATCAACCGTTCAACAACCTTAAAATCTAAATGACTACCTGCTCTAACTAAGCGAAAAGTTGAACTTTCAGGGTCAACGTCGAAAGCTGCAACTGCTGGGCGGCCAGCCAAGACCCAAACAGCCGCATTTTTAGCGAATAACGACTTGCCTAGTCCCTGGGGTCCAGTGAGCAGCCAAGCGTGGTGTGGCCGGTCGCTCGCAAAGGCCGCTTTGAAGGCGGCAATCTGGTCATCATGGCCGATCAAGCCGTCACCAGCGCCGCGATATCGGCGGCGATCGCCGCGACCGAGCGGTCGGCGGCAATGCTGTGGCACCGGACGG
>JBBQMB010000033.1:0-22411 GCA_038328515.1 Sphingomonadales bacterium | reverse complement strand
GGCAAGACGGGCAATATCGGCAACACCGCCGAGCACGTTGGAGACATGCGCGATCGTGACAAGTTTGGTGCGCGGCGTCAGCATGGCGATCAGCGCGTCTTCATCGATACGGCCGTCGGCGGTGAGCGGCGCAACGTCGATGATGATGCCGGTGCGATCGCGCAGCAGCTGCCATGGCACGATATTGCTGTGATGCTCGAGCGCCGAAATCAGGATACGATCACCCGCGACCAGCCGCTCGCCCCAGCTATTGGCAATCAGGTTTATCGCCTCGGTGGCGCCGCGCAGGAAGACGACTTCATTGGGCGATGGTGCACCGATGAAGCGCGCGACCTTTTCGCGAGCCTCTTCAAAACGCAGCGTCATGGTGGCGGAGCGTTCGTAAACGCCGCGATGCACGGTGGCATAGTCCGGGCCATAAGCGCGGGCGATGGCATCGATGACTATCTGCGGCTTTTGCGCGGTCGCGGCGGTATCGAGATAGGCCCAATTACCGGCAAGCCCGGGGAAATCATCCCGGTGGCGGTGGTGCAGCGGCGATGTCACATGGGCGTTCATGCCAGCAGCGCCGTGACGCGCGCCTCGGCGGCTTCGCGCTCGCCGTCATCGGCCATGCTCACCAGCGCATCCGACAAAAAGGCGCGCATGAGCAACGCCCGCGCCGTCGCCGGCGGCAGCCCGCGGCTTTCCATGTAGAATAGCGCCATTTTGTCGAGCTCGCCCACCGTCGCGCCATGCGCGCACTTCACATCATCGGCAAAGATTTCAAGCTCGGGCTTGGCATTGGCGGTGGCGCCGCGATCGAGCAGCAGCGCCTTGAAGCTTTGCGCCGCATCGGTCTGCTGCCCAGCGCGGGTGACGGCCACCTTGCCAAGATAAGTCGCCGTCGCGGTCCCGCCGGCAACGCAGCGCACGATCTGGTTGCTGCTCGCGCCTGGCCCCGCGTGGCGGACGGTGGTGACGATTTCGAGCACCTGTTCACCGCCGGCAATGATGATGCCGCCCAGTTCGAAATGCGCGCCCTCCTGCAAGGTGACATCAAGCGCGATGCGGCCATAGGCGCCGCCGCTGTTGATGATGTGCAGTGTCAACCGCGCGCCGGCCGCCAGCGTGATGGCAAGGTGACGGATGCTGGCACTGCCGGGCGCGGCATCCTGCACGATCAGCTGCGTGGCGTCGGCACCAGCGGCAATCGTGGCTGTTTCGGGAACGACCGGCCAGGCACGTTCGACCGCGGCGATATCGCTATAGCGCCAGTCTTCTTCACGGCGGCTCGGCACCGCCGACATCAGGGGCGCAAGCGCTGTCATGCGGCCATGCTCACATAGCCGTCGCGTTCGAGTTCGTGCGCCAGTTCTGGCCCACCCGTACGCACGATGCGGCCATCGACGAGCACATGCACATAATCGGGCACAACATAATCGAGCAGCCGCTGGTAATGGGTGATCAGCAACGTGGCGCGTTCGGGTGACCGCATGCGGTTGATGCCATCCGAAACGACCCGCAGCGCATCGATATCCAGCCCCGAATCGGTTTCATCGAGCAACGCCAGCTTGGGCTCGAGCACCGCCATCTGCACCATTTCGTTGCGCTTTTTCTCGCCGCCCGAAAAGCCCTGGTTGACCGAGCGCTTGAGCATTTCATAAGGCAGGCCGAGCGCTTCGGCCGCCGCCTTGGCGAGTTTCATGAATTCAGCGCCGCTCGCTTCCTTTTCGCCGCGCGCGTGGCGCTGGGCATTGAGCGCGGTGCGCAGGAACATCAGGTTCGATACGCCGGGAATCTCGACCGGATATTGCAGCCCGAGGAACACGCCCGCGGCGGCACGTTCGTGCGGCGCCATGGCGAGCAGGTCCTGCCCCATGAAGGTCACACTGCCGCTCGTGACCTCATAGCCGGCGCGCCCGGCAAGAACATAGGAGAGCGTTGATTTGCCGGCACCATTGGGCCCCATGATGGCATGGATTTCGCCGCCGTTGATGGTCAGCGACAGGCCGTTGAGAATGGTCTTGCCGTCGATGCCGGCGTGGAGATTGTCGATGATGATCATGGGGAAATCCGTTTTGAAATCATGGCATTCGTCATACCGGCGAAGGCCGGTATCCAGCGTTGTTCGTGGCGCCGGCAGGACGGGAAATTGGGACTCATTTTTTCGGTTCGTTCGCGTTCTGGCGGCGAAAAATGGTGAGTACCGTCTGCTGGCGCAACTCATCCTCGATCGTGGCAATCGAGGCTTCGGCAACCGCCTTGGACTGGGCGATGCTGAATTTGGGGTGGCCGATCTGATGAAAGGAAATGACATCGGCCATTAGCGTGTTGCGCAGCGGCTTGCAGGCGATGACGACCCGGTCACCGATTGATCCGGCGGGGTCGTCACCCAAAGAAATGCTGGCGGCACCGTCGCTGATGCATTTGGCGTAGTTCTTCGTCGCCTTGTCGACCCTGGCCTGTTGCGCGGCCCCTTCGGTGGGCTTGGGCGCGGGCGATGGCGAACAGGCGGCAAGCGCCAGTAGCAGGCAAAAAACGCGCTTCATCCGACCGAACCTTCGAGCGAAATCCCCAACAATTTCTGGGCCTCTACCGCAAATTCCATCGGCAATTGCTGCAGCACTTCCTTGCAGAAGCCATTGACGATCAACGTCACCGCGGCCTCGGTATCGAGCCCGCGCGACTGGGCGTAGAACAACTGATCATCGCTGATCTTCGATGTCGTCGCTTCATGCTCGATGATCGCCGACGGGTTGCGGACTTCGATGTACGGCACGGTGTGGGCGCCGCAGTCTGAGCCGAGCAACAGGCTGTCACACTGGGTGTGGTTGCGCGCACCTTCAGCCGACGCCGCGACGCGAACCAGACCGCGATAGGTGCCTTGCGAGCGGCCCGCCGAAATCCCCTTCGACACGATGGTCGATTTGGTATTTTTGCCAAGGTGGATCATCTTGGTACCGGTATCGGCCTGCTGGCGATTGTTGGTGACGGCAACCGAGTAGAATTCGCCGACAGACTCATCACCCGACAAAACGCAACTTGGGTATTTCCAAGTGATCGCGCTGCCGGTTTCGACCTGCGTCCAGCTGACTTTGCTACGCTTGCCAAGGCAATTGGCGCGCTTGGTCACGAAATTATAGATACCGCCAACGCCATTGGCATCGCCGGGATACCAGTTTTGCACGGTCGAATATTTGATCTCGGCATCGTCCATCGCGATCAGTTCGACGACCGCTGCGTGGAGCTGGTTTTCATCGCGCATTGGCGCCGTGCAACCTTCGAGATACGAAACATGGCTGCCCTTGTCGGCAACGATCAGCGTGCGCTCGAACTGGCCGGTGTTGGCGGCATTGATGCGGAAATAGGTGCTCAATTCCATCGGGCAGCGCACGCCTTCGGGGATGTACACAAACGTCCCATCCGAAAACACCGCGCTGTTGAGGCAGGCAAAGAAGTTGTCATGCTGCGGCACGACACTGCCGAGCCATTTTTTGACGAGATCAGGATATTCCTTCACCGCTTCCGATATCGAGCGGAAAATCACCCCGGCTTTTTCGAGTTCGGCGCGAAACGTCGTCGCGACGCTGACCGAATCGAACACGGCGTCGACCGCAATCCGCCGCGAGCCTTCAACGCCCGCCAGCATTTCCTGCTCGGCAATCGGAATCCCCAGTTTTTCATAGGTCCGGCGGATTTCAGGGTCGAGCTCATCAAGCGAGCCGATCGTCGGCTTGGCCTTGGGCGCCGCATAATAATAGGCATCCTGATAATCAATGGGCGCCAGGTCGAGCTTGGCCCAATCGGGCGCCTCCATCGTCAGCCAGCGCCGAAACGCCTTCAGCCGCCATTCGAGCAGCCACGCCGGCTCGGCCTTTTTGGCCGAAATATAGCGCACCGTGTCTTCATTCAGCCCCTTGGGCGCCATTTCCGATTCGATATCGGTGCTGAAGCCCCATTTATACGTCGCGAGATCGGCGACGGCGGCGCGCGCCTCGGCATCCTGCTCAGGCACTTCGAAAGAGATTGCGTTACTGTTATCGGTCATGTCACCACCTCGCCCGCCGGTACGGCCGGCACAAGCCGCCGCGCCGTCGCAGGCACCAAAAGATCGGCGAGCGTCACGGCCGCCAACGCCGCCCGCACTGCCTGGTTGATCGGGCCCCAATGGCCACGCACGGCACAATGGCCTTCGATCGCGCAATCATGTGTGTCGCCTGTCAGGCAATTGGTCAGCGCGATCGGCCCATCAACGGCTTCGACAATCGCCGCAACGCTGATCTGCGAAGCGTCCCGCGCCAGCGAAAAGCCGCCGGCGACGCCCCGCGATGCCGTCAACAACCCGGCACGGGCCAACGTGCCCATCAACTTGGCAACCGTCGGCGCCGGTATCGCCGTGACATCGGCGACACGGGCCGCCGACAGCCGCAGCTGCGGTTCGCGCGCCGCCGCTGTCATCAACACGACGGCATAATCGGCAAGATTGGTCAGGCGAATCAAGGCTTGTCCTTAAAGCGGAGCAAATTCGTCCGGCTTATGTGGGGTGAAACGCGACGCTGTCAACCACTGACGCTGGCGAACACGCCGAGCCGTGGCGGCAACGCTTCAGCTGTACAACGCCAGTTTGGGCATATCGGGCATAAGTTGTTTGCGCACGATGGTCAGGCGATTGACGGCGGCGGCCCCATCCTGAAACCTGGTTGGTGTCATGCCGGTAAACTGTTTGAATTCACGAATAAAATGCGCCTGATCGTAAAAACCGGCGCACGCGAGGTCGGCCCATCCACCAATCTCGCCGTTGCCGATCTGCACCGCCGCTTGCAGCGCGCGATACTTGCGCGACAATGTTTTGGGTGACGCACCATAAATCCGCTTGGCCAGCCGTTCGACCGAGCGAGTCGACATGCCTGATTCGGCGACCAGATGGTCGACGCCGGGGTTGCTCGTTGCCGTCAGCCAGTCATCACACAAGCGGCTGAACCAGATCGGCGCCGGGTGCGGATCGACGAGCAGATCGGTGAAAAATCGGTCGGCCACGCCAACCCGCGTGGCATCGTCCCGGGCGCTGGCCATGGCGTCAGCTAGATGGCGCGCTGGCAGCCCGACAACGCCGCCAAGATCGGTAACATCATCAGCAAGCTGGTCAGCCGGGACGCCGATCAGCGTTGCCCAGCCGAGCGGTAACAGCCCGATACCGAACAGGTGCAGCGGCCCATCGGCAACAAAGCGCACCGGGCCGGATGTCGGGCCTTGCAACTGCGCGGCGCTCGATTGGCGAACGCGGCCGTTGGTGTAGAAATTGGTCGCCAAGCCGCAGGTAACGATGCGGATCTGGCCAAGTTCGGCGCGCATCAGGTCGCTGAATGCCGGCGCGTCCGACTGAAACCAGTAATAGGAAGACACATAGTCACGCAGCGCATTGGCAGGTGCAAAATAGCGGATGGAAATCACGCGCCCTGCCCTCCAACACTGCGAGTGGCGACACGCTATCGAAACGCGGGTGCGACGGCAACTCAATCACAGTTGCTGCGACACGCGGCTCGCCGCTCCGGGCCCAGCCGGTGCCCGAAGCGGCGGCAATTCAGGCGACGAAAAAACCGGCCCGGGGAAAATCATTCCCACCGGGCCGATAAGGTACGGGCCGCTCGACACGCCAAAATGGCCTGTCAGACGATACCCTCGGGTCGCGACATTTGTTTATCCTGCGAGGGACAGCCGCGATTGTAAGTTTTCGTCATAAAGTCTGACGAAAGCATGACCGGCGTCAGGGCGCCGCCGGCTTGGCACGGGCGATCCAAGCGTCAACATTTTCTTCCAATATGTCGAGCGGCACCGCCCCGGTCTTGAGGACGACATCATGGAAATCGCGGATATCGAAGCGATCACCCAGCGCCGCCTGCGCCCTGTCGCGCAGTTCGAGGATTTTCAGCCGGCCGACCATGTATGCCGTCGCCTGGCCCGGATAGACGGCGTAGCGTTCCATCGCCTTCTGGATGCCGCCAACCGGTTCGGCGCTATTATCGATGTCATATCGAATCGCCTGTTTGACGCTCCAGCGCTTCGCATGGATGCCGGTATCGACGACCAGCCGGATGGCGCGGTGCAGTTCGAGCTGCAACCGCCCGAAATCATTATATGGGTCCTGATATTGGCCCATCTCCTTGGCGAGCTTTTCGGAATAAAGCCCCCAGCCTTCGGAATAGGCGGTGAAGCCGCCAAAGCGCCGAAAGGCCGGAACGTCCTTCAACTCGGTCGAATTGGCGCGTTCAAGATGATGGCCAGGCAAGCCTTCATGATAGATCAGCGGCTCGATCTCGATCGTCGGCATGTCGATCATGCGGTACAGATTGACATAAACGGTGCCGGGGCGTGACCCGTCTTCAGCCGGAGATTGATAAAAGGCCTTACCGGCCGATTTTTCACGAAAAGGCTCAACCGCCTTCACCACAACCGGCGCCTTGGGGAGATTGGCAAAATATTGCGGCAGCTTGGGGCGCAATTCGTCGAGATAGGCGTTGGCCCGCTTCAGATATTCGGCCTTGCCGGCATCGCCATCGGGCAGGACAAAGCTTTTATCATCGCGCATCCGGGCAAAAAACGCCTTGAGATCCCCCTTGAAACCGACTTTGCGAGCGATATCCATCATCTCGCCATGGATGCGCGCAACCTGCGCCAGCCCGAGGTCATGGATCTGCCCGGCGCTCAGGCTGGTCGTCGTATAAGCGGCAAGATTGGCGGCGTAATAGGCCTCGCCATCCTTCAGCCGCCAGATGCCGTCAATAGTACCGGCGCGTTTTTCCTGCGCTGCCATGGCGGTAATCAGCCGTTCATAGGCTGGCTTGACGCTGGTCAACAGCGCGCTGGTTGCAGCCGCTACCAAGGCGTCGCGATCGGCGGCGGGCAGGTTCAAACGGGCAACTTTCGCCTTGAAATCGGCGAGCAGCGGCGAATCGGCACCACTGGCGTCAAAGGGCGCTCCCTTCAGCGCATTGCGCGCATCGGAAACGACATAGGCGAACACCCATTTCGGAGGCAGCACGCCAAGATCGGCCCGGATCTGGCTTTCCGCAATATCCTGATCGAGCGCGGCCCCGAGTTTTTCCAGCCGCGCCACATAAGCGCGGGCGTCGACGACGTCTCCAATACGATGGATGTTGATTAGAAAGGCCGGGTAGCTCGACTGCGCGCCGTTCATCTGGTCAAAAACATAGTCGTTACGACGATATTTGAAGCTGGCGTCGCGGCGCAGCATCTGTTTTTCGAACAGCCGATACGACAGCCGCGACGCCGGGTTGAGATCGGCTGTCGCAAATCGCGCCCGCATATCGGCGAGTGCCTGTTGACCAGCGGCATGGTTGGCAATCTCGGCAGCGTCGCTGTTGTCGTTCCACTTGTCCTGATCGGTCTTGATGCCGCGGTAGCTTTGACCCTGCGGGCTGCGGGCCAACTGCGCCTTGTCAACCGCGTCGAAAAAAGCCGCGAGTTCGCTATCGGCCGTCGTGGCGGATTGCACCGCCACCGGTGCCGCCTGCGCGAAAAGCGGCGATGGCAGCAAAAGAGCGGCAGCAATCAGTAGATGGTGGCGCATGGAACCTCGCAAACAGGGCAGGCGCGGTTTCTAGCAACCTTGAAGGGGCATGGCAAAACGGCGGCGCGTGCGATCAGCCAAAGGGCGGGTTGCGCACCACAACCGCCGCATTCAGCACCCCGGCAAAGGTCACCCACAAAAGATAGGGCAGCAGCAACAGCGCCGCCGTTCGCGAATGACGCCAGCATTTCACGATGAGCAGCGCCACCGACCCCCACAGCAGCCAGACTTCGAACGCGGCGATGTCGGGGCGCTGCAGTCGAAAGAAAATGAAGCTCCACAACAGGTTGAGGATGCCGTTAAGCGCATAGAGGCCGAGCAGGCCATCGGCACTTTCGGGGGTTCGCGCTGCCATCCAGGCGGTCACCGCCGACATCGCACTGAGCGCGAAAATCAGCGTCCAGGCCGGGCCGAACGCCATCTCGGGCGGCGCCCAGGGCGGCTGTTCCAGCGATCGATACCAGGGGCCAAGTTGGGTGATGGTGGCACCAAGCGCCGCAATGAACGCCGTGGCGAGCGCCGCCACCGACGCCGGCAGCAACCAGCGAGCGGCATTCATCGGCACGATTCCCTGGCTGTTTCACGCGCGCGGAGCATCGGATCAGTGCCGCGTGTTGCTATCGGCCCTGGCGCGCGATTTGCTGCCCGAAAACAGCGCGCCGAGCAGTTGCCCCGTATCCTTGAGGAAAATCTTCACATGCGCCATCGGCTTTTTGCGAACCAGTTCCTTGTTCATATAAGCTTCCCAAGTGAGCTGCTGGATATCGGGATCCTGGCACAGCTTGACGAAGCGTTCGCGCATGTTGTCACTACGATACCAGAACCACTGCATGATACCGAGCACCAGAAAGACCTGGCCGTGAAGCTTCATGAACCGCTTGCGCGCGGTCTTGAGCGCGGCGGGATCGCCGGTCGTAAGGAAGTTATCGGCGGCTTCAGCAGCAAAACGGCCCGCGGTCATCGCATAGAAAATGCCTTCGCCCGATGCCGGTGCCACGACGCCGGCGGCATCGCCTGCCACCACGACATCCTTGCCATTATCCCAGCGTTTACGCGGCTTGAGCGGGATCGGCGCGCCTTCGACGCGGATGGTCTTGAAGGCATCAAGACCGGTTTGTTCGCGCAGCCGTGCGACAGCGTCTTTCATGGCAAAACCCTTCACCGCGCTGCCGACGCCGACGCTGGTCTTGTCACCGTGCGGGAAAATCCAGGCGTAGAAATCCGGTGACAAATGCCCTTGATAGTAAATATCACACCGGCCGCCTTCAAAGCCGCGAAAGCCTTCGGGCGGCGATTCAATGACCTCGTGATAGGCCGACACAAAGGGCACTTTTTCATTGGCCGGCAGCGCGGCGCGCGCCACCGCCGAATTGCCGCCATCACAGCCGATGATGACGCGCCCGCGCACCTTTACCGGCTCGCCGCCGCGCTCGGCACCCTTGGGGCGATAGGCGACGACGGCCGTGCCATCGGCGTCACGTTCCAACGCTTCGAACGTGCCATCGATCCGCGTCGCGCCATTGTTCGTTGCCCGCACCCGCAGGAATTCATCGAAAACCTCGCGATCGACAAGGCCGACAAAGCCGTCGCCGACCGGCATGTCGACCGCCTTGTTGGATGGCGCCACCATCCGCGCCGACGTAGCGCGAGCGCAAAGCTGTTCGAGCGGAACGTCGAAATCCTTGAGCAGGCGCGGCGGCACCGCGCCGCCGCACGGCTTGATGCGCCCGGCGCGATCAAGCAGCAACACCTTGCGGCCGGCGCGCGCCAGATCGTCGGCCGCCGTGGCACCCGATGGCCCACCACCAACAACAATGGCGTCGAATGTTTCGGTCATGCGATGGCTTCCCTTTGCATTGTTGATTTATTGTCGGCATTCAGCCGCAGCGCCAGCGCCGCCGCCACCAGGAACATTCCCGCTTCGATCATGAAAACGGTTTCAAAGGCCGGGGCATCGGCGCCATAAAAGCGCCTGCCAGTATCGACCGCGCTCGCTCCGAAAAACCCGCCGAGCCCGAAGGCCGCCGCCTGTGCCGCACCCCATAGTCCCATGCGGATGCCTTCGTGGCCCGAGCTTTTGCCATCAACGCCGCCGCGCCCGGCCAGATCGAGCATCGCGCCGATCGCGGCGACGGCAAAAACACCATTGGCAAAACCGAGCAGGAACACCGTCGGTGCCAACGGCCAACCCGGCCCCACCGTTGCCGCCTTCGCCAGCGCCGCCAGCGCCAGCGCCGATCCGATACAACCGCCAACAATCCAGCGTTTCAGCTTCAATCCGGCCTTACCGCCAAAACCATGCCCACCGATGCCGACCAGGATCATGCCGAGCAGGACGCCCTGGTGCTGGGTACCGGACAACAAGGTCGACTGGCCGGGCGTCAGGCCGAAGATAAGCCCCGAAAACGGCTCGAGAATCAGGTCTTGTGTCGCATAGGCGAGCATCGACACAAACACGAAGATGCTGAACAACCGCGTCACCGGATCATCCCAGATCGCGCGCAGCGCGGTGCTGAAATCGGGCTGTGTTTCAGGTGCGGCAGTAACAACGGGGCTGCTGCCTTCAATACCGCTTACCGCCAGGCAAGCGACCAGAAAGGCGCCGCCAGCAACGCCCATCGCCACCTGCACGAGCCGCGCCGGCGAAAAAGGTTCGAGCAAGTTGCCGGCAATTCCCGCCGTGATGACAATGCCGAGAATCATCATGATCCACGTCAGCGAAGCTGCTGCGGGCCGTCTGGCCGGGGCGGTTCGGGTCGCCAGCAGCGCCAACAGCGACGTGCCCGCCGCGCCGACGCCGCCGCCGATCATGGCATAGGCCAACACCGACAGCATCAACGCCAGCATGGGCTGCCCGGTCAGCAGCACCGTTGCCTGGGTCGCCAGCACGCCGCCCGCCGCCAGCACCGCCATGCCGCCGATGATCCATGGCGTCCGCCGCCAGCCGCGGTCAGAGCCATGGCCCCATTTCGGCCGACTCAGTTGCACCACATAATGAAATGCCACCAGCCCGGCCGGCAGCGCCGCCGCCTGTGCATATTCAACGACCATGACGCGGTTGAGCAATGACGTCGCCAGCATGACAATTGCCCCGATGGCGCTTTGTACCAGCCCCAGACGGGCGATGCCGAGCCAGCCGAGCGGCGGCAGTTGATCAGAATCGGTCATGCCCCGAGCGCTCGCAACCCGAATGCCGATGCCAGCATGCCAAGCACATATAGCGAGGTGCCGGTGGCGTTGTAGAATGGCGCAAATTTCGCCGGGTTGGACAACAGCCGCTGCATCAGCAGAAATTGCGCTGCAATCGACACGATGACAAGCACAGCCGACGCCGTCGCACCCCAGTGCGACAACAGCAACGCCACCACCAGTTGCGGCAACGCCATCGTATAACAGGCCAGCAGCGCCGCGCGGCGTTCGCCCAGAATCACCGGCAGCGAGCGCACGTTGGAAACGCGATCACCCTCCACCGCCTTGAAATCGTTCAATACCATGATGCCGTGTGCGCCGGTGGCATAAAGCACCAGCACCGCCAGGATACGCGGTTCGGGCAACCCGCCGACCATCACGGCAGCGCCGGTGAACCAGGTCAGCCCTTCGTAAGCAGCGGCGCAGACGCCCGGCCCCCACCAGCCATTGGCCTTGGCACGAACCGGCGGTGCCGAATAGATCCAGGCAAGAAACACCCCGAGCACGGTCGCAGCGCCAACGACGGGGTTGATCGCCCAGCCGACCGCCAGCGAGATTATGGTGCCGGCAACCGCAATGCCCAGCCCCCAGCGCCCCGGGATGCGCCCCGAAGGAATCGGCCGCTGCGGTTCATTGATGGCATCGACATGCCGGTCGAACCAGTCGTTTATCGCCTGGCTGTTACCGCACACCAACGGGCCTGCCAGCAGCATTCCGGCCACCAGCAACCCCCAATGCGTCGCCAGCGGGACACCCGATGAGACAACGCCGCACATGAACGCCCACATCGGCGGAAACCAGGTCACGGGCTTCAGCAGCTCGAGCACGTCGCGTGGACGCGGCGTACGCTGCAATGTTGTCGAAATCGTCATCCCACCCATGACTGTAAGCTAGACTTGACAGTCGGGAGCGTCAACGCAGTCCGTTCGCGGCGCTGACACGTCAGTCGTCGGCGGCATCATTATCCGACAGGTTACCAAGGCGGTGGCGGTGCAGCTTGGAATAAAGGCTCTGCCGCGACAGGCCCAATATGCCGGCCGCCGACGCGCGATTATCCGCTGTAAACGCCAAGGCCGCTTCGATGCACAGGCGTTCGATCCGATCGGTCGATTCGCGCACGATGTCTTTCAACGACATGCGGCCGACCATGTCGGCGAGTTCCCCATCGGAACGCGCGACAGGTGCCGGCGTCGCAGCGATCACCGCCACCGGGCGGATCGAGAAGCCATGCCGCACGGCGCCGGCATCGACGACACACACCGCCGTCACAACCACGCCGGCTTCGTCGGCCGCATTGCTGCGCACCACCATCGGCAGTTCGGGTACGCTGCCGGCCTGGCTCAACCGCGCCGCCACTGCCGCCAGATCGCCCGCAAGCGGCCGCAAAAAGCGCGACAAGGCTTCGCCCCGCAGGTCGCTGGTCCGCGGCAAGCCGACAAGATCAAGAAAAGCCCCGTTGCCGGCAAGGATGCCCAGCGCCGCATCGGTGAGCACAAAGGCATCGGGGACGCGTTCCAGCACGGCAGCAAGCGGGCGTTCGGCAGCAAGATCGATTGCCGCAGCAAGCGGTCGCAGCCGCACGAGCAATGTGCGCCCTTCGTCGTACCGGAACAACGTCGCCGATAATTGGCAGGGCCGCCCATCGGGCAGGCGCACCCCGACCGGCTGCCGGCCCTGAGCGGCAGCAATGGCGTGCAACAGTGCCAGTGCCGTCATGCGATCATCCGGATGGACCAGCGCCGCCAGCGCCCGACCCTTGAGCAACTGCACCGGATTGGCGGCCGCCGGCGCCAGACCGATCACGGGTGACGCGTCCTGATCCGCGAGCGTGAATGCCGCCGGATTGGCATCGGTAATGACCAGCGTCAGCGCGTCTACCATCAAGATGGCGTCACTCGCCGAATCGAACAACAGCCGGTTGCGGGCTTCGGCGGCGTGCAGGCGCACCGCATCGCGCTCGGTCGCCTGCAACGCGCGCAGCGCGCGCTGCTGGATCTGTGCTAGCCCGCGCAAATCACGCCCGATCGCAATGCGCCCTCCATCTGGTGTCGCGACGACGCGATAGCGGATTGGCAGATCGCCCTCCGGCAGGGGATGGTTGACCTGTCGCCAGCGCCCTGGTTCACCGGTCCCGGCGACAAGATCGGCAAGTTTGTCAGCCTCGCCCGGATTGACGGTATCGCGCCAGGCGCGGCCGACCCAGCTTTCGATCGCCAACCCGGCAAGATCGGGACTGCCAAGCGCCCCGCCACGGATGATGCCACCTTTGTCGATGAACAACAAAAGGTCGCAAGCCGCCACCAGCGCTGCCACCGCCACCGGGGCCGCCAGCCCGGCCAAACCGGCATCATCTGCCGGAAAGAACCCGCTCGTCGATAAAAGGGTCGGCGACTCGAGCACCGTCAAACCCGCCCGGCCAGAAGCGCCGGCCCGGACAGCGATTGTGCCGCCCGCAACCGATCGGTCAGCAACCGTTCGGCTACCGCCACTGCCGCCGCCGCATCGGCAGCGGTCGCATCAGCCCCGACGCGCGCTGCCAGCCCGGGATTGGCGACAAACAAATGGCCCCCGACCATCACGATCATATCGGGGCTGCGGGCGGCAAGGCGCACTCGGGAAATTGTATCGGCAAGGGTTTCGAGATGACACTCGACGCTTACCGTGAGGCCGATCACGTCAAAACTGCGGGCCGCAACCAGCGTTTCAAGGCCGGCGGTGTCAATGGCGCCTGCACTGCTCGTCTGCCATCCGGCGCGGCGAAAGAATTCCTCGACAAGCTTGGCGCCAAACCCATGTTGTTCCCCCGGCGCTGGCGCGAACAAGGCCTGCCGGGTGCAGGCAGCCATGGGGGCTGCCCAGGGCGCGATCGCCGACAGTGCCACAACGACCTCCTGCAAGCGCCACAGGCCCATGGTGACATCAAAGAAATCACAGGCGTCACTGTCCCACCATGATCCCAATTGGCGTGCCGCCGGGGCCAGCAGTTCGAGATAGACGGTTTCAACCGGGACGCCGCCGGCAAGCAACGATTCGACGCGGTCGAGCAGACCGCGCACTTCGTCGGTCAGCGCGGCCGCCGCAAACAGATCGGCCGCCCCGGCGGGCACGGTCGCCCGACCGGGTCCAGGGTCGGACAAATTGTCGCTGGGCGCGCGCCGCAGACGCGGCAATATCTCGGTTTCGATGACCCGCGCCAACGCCTGCGGGCTATCGGCGGCAGGGGCCCGGATTGTGGAACGCCACGCCCGATCCCAGCCGCGGCTGGCGGCTATGCGCGCCTCGCTGACGATGTCAAAAACACCCGACACGCCGCTAGTCCGACCGTGCGGGTGACAGGCGGTAAACCGCCGGTATGCTTGTAGATTTGCAACCGGTCATTGCTACCGTCCTGCTCTCTTGATCAAGTCGCTGTGTGTGCGCTGCAACATGATAAGTCCAACATAATTAGCGTAAAGTCAGGTTGACACAAGGGGGGCCGGTGGTAGGTTTCGATGTGTGGGGAGATACAAGGTGACATCGCGTTCAGGCGCTACCGGCAAGGCCTTGGCAACACGGCCGCTTTACACGCCCGAAGAACGGGTACGGCGCGATGCTTCGCCCTGGACACTGGTGCAAGGCCTGCTGGCGCCTGTGCAGTTCCTGATCTTCGGCATCAGCCTGTATCTGGTGCTCAACTATCTGCGCACCGGCGAATATCATGATGCCGCCATCTGGTCGGTCGTCGTCAAGACCATCGCGCTCTATACAATCATGGTCACCGGCGCGATCTGGGAAAAGGTCGTCTTCGGCAAATATCTGTTTGCCCAAAGTTTTTTCTGGGAAGATGTGTTTTCGATGCTCGTCATCGCACTGCACACCGCCTATCTCGTGGCGCTGTTCACCGGCAGCCTTGCCGATCGTGAACTGATGCTGCTCGCGCTTGCGGCCTATTTTACCTATGTCATCAACGCGGGTCAGTTCATCTGGAAGCTGCGCATGGCCAGGCTCGAAGCGCCGCCAAAATTGCCCGACACCAGCAACCAGGCTGCCACCGCATGACCGTCGTAACCGCGCCCCGGCCTGTCGACGCACTGCCAATCTTGCGCGAACGCGGCCAGCGTGAAGTATTTTGCGGGCTGACCGGCATCATCTGGCTGCACAGGAAGGTCCAGGATGCGTTTTTCCTCGTCGTCGGCAGCCGCACCTGCGCGCATCTGCTGCAATCGGCGGCCGGGGTGATGATCTTTGCCGAGCCGCGTTTCGGCACGGCGATCATCGAGGAACGCGATCTCGCCGGGCTCGCCGATGCCAATGAAGAACTTGATAAGGTCGTGCGGCAGTTGCTGACGCGCCGACCCGAAATCAAACTGCTCTTCCTTGTCGGCTCGTGCCCTAGCGAAGTCATCAAGCTCGATCTCAGCCGCGCGGCGCAACGGCTCAATGTCACCCATGCCCCCAATGTCCGCATCCTCAATTATTCGGGCAGCGGCATCGAAACGACGTTCACACAAGGCGAAGATGCGTGCCTCGCAGCGCTTGTGCCCGAAATGCGCGCCGATCCGGTCAGCCAGTTGCTCATCGTCGGCGCGCTTCCCGATGTCGTCGAAGATCAGTTTCGCCGGCTTTTCGCCGATCTCGGCATTGCGCGGGTCGAAACCCTGCCGCCGCGCCGGGCCAAGGACCTGCCGGGCGTTGGCCCCGGCACGCGCTTCCTGCTGGCACAGCCGTTCCTTGGTGATACCGCCCATGCGCTCGAAGAACGCGGCGCCGTGCATTTGCCCGCGATGTTCCCGTTCGGAGCTGAAGGCACCACCGCCTGGCTGCACGCCGCCGCGCGCGAGTTCGGCATTGACGAAATGCATTTCCGCACCGTCGTCGCGCCGGGCCGCGAACGTGCCAAGCGAGCGCTGGCGCATCACGCCGAACGGCTGGCGGGCAAAACGATCTTCTTCATGCCCGATTCGCAGCTCGAAATCCCGCTGGCACGTTTTCTTTCGGCGGAATTGGGCATGACGCTGATCGAAGTCGGCACCCCCTATCTGCATCGCAGCCACCTTGCCGATGATCTTGCCGCACTGCCGCCGGGCGTGCAGATTTCCGAAGGCCAGGATGTCGACAAACAACTCGACCGGGTGCGCGCCGCGCGGCCCGACCTGACCGTCTGCGGCCTCGGGTTGGCCAACCCGCTCGAACGCGAAGGCCTTTCAACGAAATGGGCCATCGAGCTGGTGTTTTCGCCAGTCCATGGCTTTGAACAGGCGGGCGACCTTGCCGAATTATTCGCGCGGCCGCTGGTCCGCCGTGACAAGTTGCTGGTGTAATCGATGCAATTGACCGTCTGGACCTATGAAGGCCCGCCGCATGTCGGGGCAATGCGCGTCGCCACCGGCATGAAGGGGCTGCACTATGTGCTGCACGCGCCGCAGGGCGATACCTATGCCGATCTGTTGTTTACCATGATCGAACGGCGCGGCGAGCGTCCGCCGGTAACCTACACCACGTTTCAGGCCCGCGACCTTGGCACCGATACCGCCGAGCTTTTCCAGTCATCGGCGCGTGATGCCTATGAACGCTTCAAGCCGCAGGCGATGATCGTTGGCGCGTCGTGCACCGCCGAACTGATCCAGGATGATCCTGCCGGCCTCGCGTTGACCATGGGGCTGCCCTGCCCGATCATCGCGCTCGACCTGCCAAGCTACAGCCACAAGGAAAATTGGGGCGCCGCTGAAACCTTTTACCAGATCGTCCGCCAACTGGCCGACAAGTATCGCCGCGCCCCCCCACGCGATGGCCGGCGTTTGAAGGCCAATCTGCTGGGGCCGACAGCACTGGGCTTTCGCCATCGCGACGATATCGTCGAAGTGCGCAAGCTGCTCGCTGACCTCGGCATCGACGTTCATGTCTGCGCGCCGATGGGGTCGACGCCGTCGGATATCGTCGGGCTTGGCGAGGCCGATTTCAACGTCGTGCTCTATCCCGAAATTGCGCATGAAGCGGCGCGCTGGCTGGAAAAGACGTTCGGCCAGAAATACACCAAAACAGTGCCGATCGGCGTCAACGCGACTCGCGAATTCATCGCCGAAGTCTGCGCACTGGCGGGCATCGACACGCCAGCCGATCCGGATGCCGGGCGAATGCCATGGTGGTCGCGGTCGGTCGATTCGACCTATCTGACCGGCAAGCGCGTTTTCGTCTTCGGCGATGCCACCCATGCCGTGGCAGCAGCGCGCATCGCGAGCGAGGAACTGGGTTTCGAAGTCGTCGGGCTGGGCTGCTACAACCGTGAATTTGCGCGCGACATCCGTACGGCGGCAGCCAAATATGGCGTCGAACCGCTGATCACCGATGATTATCTCGTCGTTGAAGACGCCATTGCCGCTGCCAATTGCGAACTGGTGCTCGGCACCCAGATGGAGCGCCATATCGCCAAGCGGCTACGGCTGCCCTGCGCGGTCATTTCGGCCCCCGTCCATGTCCAGGATTTTCCGGCGCGGCACAGCCCGCAAATGGGCTTCGAAGGCGCCAATGTCATTTTCGATACGTGGGTGCACCCGCTGGTGATGGGGCTGGAGGAACACCTGTTGACGATGTTCCGCGATGATTTCGAATTTTCCGATGCCAATGGCCCGAGCCATCTCGGCCATGGCGCCGCAGCAATCGCCGAAGCATCGCCAGAAGCTGCCGCGCCGCAAGCTGTTGCAGCAGAACCCGCTGGCGTCGCAGCGCAGGCAGAAGGCTGGTCCGCCGATGCCACCCGGGAACTGATGAAGATACCGTTCTTCGTCAGAAACAAAGCGAAACGCAACACCGAGCGCTATGCCGCCGAACACGGCATGACAGCGATCAGCGTCGAGACGCTCTACGAAGCAAAGGCCCATTATGCACGCTGAAACGCCTGTATCCAACGGCATCGGACCCGCAGTTCGCGTGGTCATCATCACACTCGACAACCATCTTTCGGGGGCTATCGAACGCGCCCGGGCGCGCTTTGAACGTGAACAGCCGGGCATTTCGATCGGCTTTCACGCCGCAGCCGATTGGGAATGCAGCAACAAGCTGGAAGCCGCGCGCGCCGATATCGCCCGCGGTGATATCATCCTCACCTCGATGATCTTCCTCGAAGAACAGATCCGCGCCATCAAGCCGGCGCTGGAGGCGCGCCGCGAACATTGCGACGCAATGGTAAACCTCATGTCGGCCTCCGAAATCGTCAAGATGACGCGCATGGGCGATTACCGCATGGATGCCCCGCCCAAGGGGCCGCTCGGCTGGCTGAAGAAGCTGCGGGGATCGTCAAAGGAAGGCGCGCCCAACAGTGGCGCTGCCCAGATGGCGGTGCTGCGCCGCCTGCCCAAGCTGTTGAAATTCGTGCCCGGCACCGCGCAAGACGTCCGGGCCTATTTCCTGACGCTGCAATATTGGCTGGCGGGATCGGACGACAACGCCTTTTCGATGGTGCGCGCGCTTGTTGATCGCTACGCCGCCGGGCCGCGCGCCGCGCTGCGCGGCACTTCAAAGGCCGAAGCGCCCAGGGAATATCCCGAAGTCGGCGTTTATCACCCCGATATGGCCGATCGCATCAGCCCGCGCCTTTCCGATCTGCCAACCAAACGCACCGCTGGCGGCACCATCGGTCTGTTGCTGCTGCGCTCCTATGTGCTCGGCAAGGATGCCAATCATTATGATGGCGTCATCCGCGCGCTCGAAGCGCGTGGGCTCAACGTCATCCCGGCCTTTGCCGGTGGTCTCGATGCCCGGCCGGTGCTCGACGAAATGTTCATGCTGGATGGCGTGGCGACCGTCGATGCGGTCGTCAACCTGACCGGGTTCAGCCTTGTCGGCGGCCCCGCCTATAATGATGCCAAGGCCGCCGAAGCCGCGCTGGCCAGGGTCGATCGTCCGTATATCGCGGCGCATCCCGTTGAATTCCAGACATTGCAGGCGTGGGGCGCCAACAAGCAGGGGCTGCTGCCGCTCGAATCGACAATCATGATCGCTATACCCGAGCTGGACGGCGGCACCACGCCGATGGTGTTCGGCGGGCGTTCGGATGGCAGCGATGCGGCCTGTACCGGCTGCTCTCGCCGCTGCACCTGGCCCGTTGGCGGCACCGTCCGTGCGATGCAAAGCTGCCCCGAACGCGCCGAGGCGCTTGCCGCGCGGCTGGAAAAGCTGGTGGCACTGCGCCGCTCCGCCGAAGCCGAACGCCGCATCGGCATCGTGCTGTTCAATTTCCCCCCCGGTGGCGGCGCCGCCGGCACGGCGCAATTCCTCGCGGTGTTCGAATCGCTCCACGCCACGCTTACGCGGCTGAAGTCCGAAGGCTATGATGTCGATGTGCCGGTCAACGCTGATGCGGTGCGCACCCGCATCCTCAACGGCAATGCCGGCCGTTATGGCACCGAAGCCAATGTTCATGCCCATGTTTCGGCTGAATCCATTGTCGCCAACGAGCCTTATCTTGCCGAAATCGAGTCCGAATGGGGCCCGGCGCCCGGCAAGCTGCAGGCCGATGGCCAGTCGGTCTTCATCCTGGGTGCGCAATTCGGCAATGTCTTCATCGGTATCCAGCCGGCGCTGGGCTATGAAGGCGACCCGATGCGGTTGTTGTTCGAAGGGCGCTTTGCCCCGACCCATGCCTTCATGGCGTTTTATCGCTGGCTGCGAAACGATTTCAAGGCGCATGCCGTGCTGCATTTCGGCACCCATGGCAGCCTGGAATTCATGCCCGGCAAACAGACCGGGCTGACCGAAGGCTGCTGGCCTGAGCGGCTGATCGGCGATTTGCCCAACATCTATCTTTACGCGGCCAACAACCCATCCGAAGGCGTTCTTGCCAAGCGGCGCTCGGCAGCGACGCTGGTGTCCTATCTCACCCCGGCGCTGACCAATTCGGGCGTCTACAAGGGGCTGGCCGATCTCAAGGCCACTGTCGAACGCTGGCGCAGCGCCGAGCCGGGCAGCGACGAATTGATCCCGCTCGCCGAAGTCATTCTGGAACAGGCAACCGCGCTCGATCTTGATGGCAGCGATATTGCAGCGCTCGCCGCAAAAATCTACGAAATCGAACGCGAACTGATCCCGCAAGGGCTGCACGTCGCGGGGCAAGCAGCGACGGTCGAAGAGCGCATCGATATGCTCGCTGCCGTCGCGGCAACGCGCGAAGAAGCGGTGCCGCGCGCTCTGATCGAAGCGATTGTCGCTGGCACCGCGCGCATCGACACACCATTGTTGCAGGAACTGGCAGCGCTCAACACGGCACTGGCGACCAATCACGAGCTGGACGGCCTCGTCCATGCGCTTGGTGGCCATTATGTTCGCCCGGTTTCGGGTGGCGACATTTTGCGCGCGCCCGAAATCCTGCCGACAGGGCGCAACATCCATGGCTTTGATCCGTTCCGCCTGCCGAGCGCGTTTGCCGTCAAGGATGGTGCCGCCCAAGCTGAACGCATCGTCGCCCGCAGCCTTGCCGATTCGGGCCATATTCCCGAAACCGTCGCCATGGTGCTGTGGGGCACCGACAATCTGAAGAGCGAAGGCGCGCAATTGGCGCAGGCGCTGGCGCTGCTCGGTGCGCGCCCGCGCTTTGACAGCTACAACCGCCTGTCAGGTGCCGAACTTGTCCCGCTCGAAACGCTTGGCCGGCCGCGCATCGATGTGGTGGTGACGCTATCGGGGGTGTTCCGCGACCTGCTGCCACTGCAAACCCGGATGCTCGCCGAAGCCGCGCTGCTGGCCTCGCAGGCCGATGAACCGCTCGAATTGAACTTTGTTCGCAAGCATAGCCTCGCCCATGCTGCCGAACATGGCTGCGACCTCGAAACCGCAGCGCTGCGGGTCTATTCGAATGCCGAAGGGGCGTATGGCGCCAACGTCAACCTGCTGATCGATTCATCGGGCTGGACCGATCCCGATGAACTCGCCGACTGTTTTGAACGCCAGAAAGGCTATGCCTATGGCGTCAAGGGCGACCCGGTGCGCCAGCCAGGATTGCTGTCGTCGGCGTTGAAAACCGTCGATTGCGCCTATCAGAACCTCGAAAGCGTCGAGCTCGGCATCACCACGATCGATCAATATGTCGATACGCTGGGCGGCATCAGCCGCGCCATCACCCGCGCCAAAGGCGGCGAAACGGCCCCCGTTTATATCGGTGACCAGACGCAAGGTTCGGGCAAGGTGCGGTCATTGCAGGAACAGGTGGCATTGGAAACCCGAACCCGCATCCTCAACCCGGTGTGGCAGGAAGGCCTGCTCCGCCACGGCTATGAAGGCGTCCGCCAGATCGAAGCGGCGGTGACGACCACGATGGGCTGGTCAGCGACCACCGGTGAAGTCGATCCTTGGGTGTACCAACGTATCACCGAGGCTTATGTGCTCGACGACGAAATGCGCAATCGCATCGCCGAAATGAACCCGCGTGCTGCCGCAAAGGTCGCAAACCGGCTTATCGAAGCGAGCGAACGCAACTACTGGTCACCCGATGCTGCCACGCTGGCAGCGCTTTACGCAGCTACCGACGCCATCGAGGACGCGCTGGAAGGCGTGTCGCTCCAGGCGGCTTGAGGAACAAGAACATGGGCCTACTCGATCTCGATCGCGCCGCAGCACCCACCGATGGCGAGGGCAGCCTGCAGGTGCAGCTCGACCCCAATCTGCGGATCGGCAATGCCAAGGTGTTTGCCGTTTATGGCAAGGGCGGCATCGGCAAATCAACGACCTCGTCCAACCTGTCGGCGGCGTTTTCACTGCTCGGCAAGCGGGTCTTGCAGATCGGCTGCGACCCCAAGCATGATTCAACCTTCACGCTGACCAAAAAGCTGATGCCAACGGTCATCGACGTGCTCGAAACCGTCGAATTCCATCACGAAGAACTCCGCCCCGAAGATTATATGTTCGAAGGCTATAACGGCGTCATGTGCGTCGAAGCCGGAGGCCCGCCGGCCGGCACCGGTTGCGGCGGCTATGTTGTCGGCCAGACGGTCAAGCTGTTGAAGCAGCACCATCTGCTCGAAGAAACCGATGTCGTGATCTTCGATGTGCTCGGCGATGTCGTTTGCGGCGGCTTTGCAGCGCCCTTGCAGCATGCCGACCGCGCACTGGTTGTCGCCGCCAATGATTTCGACAGCATTTTCGCGATGAATCGCATCGTTGCGGCGATCAAGGCGAAGTCGAAAAACTACGAAGTGCGCATGGCCGGGGTCATCGCCAATCGCTCGGCGCAAACCGATGAAATCGATCGTTTCTGCGCTGCCACCGGGCTTGAAACGCTGGCACATTTCCCCGATCTCGACGCCATTCGTCGTTCGCGACTGAAAAAATGCACCATCTTTGAAATGGATTCGACCCCCGAGATCGAAGCCGTGTGCAACGAATACAAGCGGCTCGCGGCCCTGCTCTGGGCCGGCGTCCGCCCGCTCGAAGCCAATCCGATGAAGGACCGCGACATTTTCGAGTTTCTCGGCTTCGAATGACCGATACTGCCGCCATAACCGTGATTTCCGGATGGGATGCCAAACGTCACCGGCTGGAAAACTATTTCGATCGCACCGCGCTCGATGCCTGGGCCGCGCTGACCAGCGACGCGCCAGTATCGAAAATCCGCGCCACGGTGCGCGCCGGCCGCGAAGACATGCGCAACATGCTGTTATCATGGTTGCCGCAAGACCTGACCGG
>JBBQMB010000032.1:0-23020 GCA_038328515.1 Sphingomonadales bacterium | reverse complement strand
CGACATCACCGCGCCTTCGCCCGCCAGCGCGTCGATGCCGTCTTCATCAAAACCCAGTTCGCGAAGCAGTTCGTCGGTCGAATCCCCGACCAGCAGCGGCGGCCGCTGGATAACGCCGGGGTTGGCCGAAAGCTGGAACGTCAGCCCGATCTGTTCGAGTTTTCCGACATAAGGATGCTGATATTCCGCCGTCCAGCCGCGCGCCTTGAAATCTTGATTGTCGAACAACCGCAGCGACGCGCCAGGATCGGAAAGTTCCGCCGGCACCCCGGCCGCCGCCAGCGCCGCCAACGCCGCGCTCACGCTTTGCCCGGCAATAAAGCCTGCTGGATCGCCCGCCAGCGCATCGAACGCCGCCTGCTGCGCCGCCGAAACAGCGGCAACCTGCACCCACCCATCGCTCGCCGGATACAGGCGGTAGTGCCGCGAATATCCCGTTTGCATCGCATCGAGATGCGGCCGTTCAACCGCGCTGCCATCGGGCTTGGCAACCGCATAGCTGGTGTTGAGCAGGCAGGCGTTGACGATCGAGGTATCGACGAACTGGCCCTTGCCGGTCCGGTCGCGCTCGGTCAGCGCGTTCATGATGCCGATGGCCGAAAGGAAGCCATTGCCGGTATCGCCCAGCGACGTCAGGCTCCACAGCGGCTTGCCCCCCGCTGCGATCGCGCCATCCTCGTGCTGGATTCCCGCCAGGCAGGCGCCGGTCTGGTCATTGCCCGGCAGGCCCATGCGCGGACCCTTTTCAAAGCCGCGGGTGTGGCAATAAATCAGCCGCGGGAATTCCTTTGCCAGCGTTTCATAATCGATACCGAGCCGCACCGCTGCATCGTAGCGCATATTATGCTGCACCACGTCAGCCGTGGCGATCAACTGCTTCAACACCGCCATCGCCTTGGGGTTCTTGAGCATCAGCGCGACGCTGCGCTTGCCGCGGTTGGCGATGTACGCAATGTGCGTCGCGTGCCAATATTTGTCCCATAATGTGTTGATCTTGATGACATCGGCGCCAAGATCGGCGAGCAACTGGCAACCGAATGGCCCGGCAATCGCCAGCCCGAGATCGAGCACCCGAATCCCCTTGAGCGGCGCATCACCCACCCCGTGCGACACCGGCTTCGACACGGGCTCCGGCAGCGCCGCCGCTTGCGCCTTCACCGCCGCTGTATCCGCGCCGCGCGCGTGCACCGGCCCCGGCACCTTGGTCGGGTTCGCCGACAAGCGATAGGTGATGCCAACCTGGTTGATCGGACCCAGTTCGGGATCATCGATCGTCGCGACGCATTCATCATCGATGAGCAACTGGTCGGTCAGCGATTCCTCGATCGACCGGCATTCCTGCATGGTCATTTCGGCAACGCGGGCTGCCTCGACCCACTCCGCCGCGCCAAATTTCTTGAGCGCATCGGCCAGAATCGGCTGATAATGCGCCATCACCAGCAACTCCTCCGGCCCGATGCCAAAGCGATCCGGATCGTTCTGCACGGTCAGGTCGGGCGAGGCGTTGAGCGTATCCCCCGCCGATGCCTGCAGGATGAAGCGCGGGTTCGGCACCCAATTATGCACCCAGCGGCCATCCTTGCACTGAAAATGCCCCTTGGGGCTGTTCGACGCCAGAATCCAGGTGTTGAACCCCGGCGCATCGGGGTCATCCATCCGCTGCCATACGCCGGTGCCGCAGGCCATGGCGCCTTGCAGCAGCGATGTCTGGACATGCTGACCATGGCCACTCTTGCCGCGCGCAAACAGCGCCGCCGCGATGCCGGTGCTCGCCGAAAAAAACGCCCCCAGCGACGGCCACGGCGAAGCGACGAACAACGGCCCCTCGCGATTGGCGCCCTGCACCCAATCAGGGTCGATCTCGGCGGCTTCGACAAAGGGGTTTTCGCGCCCTGTCATGTGCCACACCGCCCCTTCCGGCCAGCCGCGCTGTTCAAATTGCAGCCCCGACCGCGCCGCCACCAGCGCATCATAGCCCGGCCGCCCGGCATCGGGGCCATCGGCGCCATAGCCGGTGATCGAACACATGATGAGCCGCGGGTTGATCCGGGCAAGGCTGGCGAAATCGATACCCAGCCTGGCCGTCACCCCGGGGCTGAAACTTTCAACCAGTACATCGGCATCGGCGACCAGCCGCAGGAACAGTGCGTGGTCGGCGGCATCCTTCAGATCGAACACCGCGCTGCGCTTGCCGCGATGCCAGACCTTGTAACCAAGCAGGCCGGGAAACGGATCGCCCTCGGGCCGTTCGATCCGGGTCACGGCCGCGCCATGATCGGCGAGCAGCATCGCCGTCATCGGCCCGGCGATCCCCCAGCTGAGATCAAGCACCTTCAATCCGTGCAGCACACCCGTCATGACATTCCCTATCCCCAATGCCGCCAGACTAACATGCCCGGTGCAGCACGCAATGATTTGCCACGGAAAAATTACGCACAATCGATAGCACAAACCAGATTGACAGGCATTTGCGTATAAAATCGCCGCTTCGGGTTTGCCAACCTGCTTGTCGTGCGCTGGCAAAGCCGATAGGTCTGCGGCGATATCGGGCGCCGCGCCCGCACCGGGAGCCACGATGATCACGCTGACCGTCACCGACCGCAATGGCACCAGCACCCTGCTGGCAACGGGCGCCGAAACCACGCTGATGGAAGCGCTGCGCAGCGCCGGCCACGATGTCGCGGGCACCTGCGGCGGCGCCTGTTCGTGCGGCACCTGTCATGTCTATGTCGCCACCGCCGATCTGGCGCGGTTGGGGCCGGCCAGCGAGGACGAACGCGACATGCTCGATGCCCTGTCGGACGTGGTGCCCGTCACCGATTGTTCGCGGCTGGCCTGCCAATTGCGCGTCGATCCGGCGCTGGCGGGCATCTGCATCACCATCGCGCCGCAACCCTGATGCACAGCGCAGCGCTGGCGCTGATGTTGCCGGACGGCTGCGACTGGCCGGGGCTGACGCTGCTTGCCGACCTGCACCTGCCCGAAGGGCTGCCCCCGGGGCTGCCGCGCGCCCTGTTGGTCTGCCTCGCCGGCGGCGGTGCCAATCGCGGCTATTTCAACCTTGGCGATACCACCGACCGCCGCTTCAGCTTTGCCGAACGGATGACCGGTGCGGGTTTTGCCGTGGCCGCCATCGACATTCCCGGGGTCGGCGGCAGTGACACACCGCCCGATTTTGATCGTTTCAGCCCGCGTGACGCCGCCGCCGTGCTGCATGCCGCGCTGGCGGTGCTGCGCCACGATACCGGGCTTGGCCTGCCAGCCATCGGCGTCGGCCATTCGATGGGCGGCATGCTCATCATCCTGCAACAGGCGCACCATGGCGATTTCGCCGGCATCGCGCTGCTCGGGTCGAACGCCAGCGGGCTCGATTGGGCATTGACCGACGCCGAACGCGGCTATGCCCATGATGAAGCCGCCGTCGCGCGTGATCTGCCGGCGCTGGTCGCCGCGCGCTTCGGCAGCGCCTTTGATCCGATGCAGGTCAAACCCGGTGCCGGCGCGATCTTTGCCGGCGAGAGCCAGGATGCCACCCAATGGCTGCGCACCGCCCGCGACCGGCTGTTCAACGCCGGTGCGATGCAATCGATGATCCCCGGCAGCCTGGCCAGCGCGGCCGGGGCGCTGAAATGCCCGCTGTTCCTCGCCTCGGGTGACAAGGACATCGGCGCCCCGCCCCGCGAAGCGATTGCCGCGTTTGCGCAAGTGTCCGACGCGCAGCTGCTCGTGCTGCCGGCCACCGGCCACAACCATTTCGGCTTTGCCAGTATCGACCTGCTCTGCCGCCACCTCAGCCGCTGGATTTTGAAAGGACTAGACGATGAAATTGCTGCTTGAAGGCCAGACAGCCTTTGTTACCGGTGCCGGCGGCGGCATCGGCCGCGCAACCGCGCTCGCCTTTGCCGAGGAAGGCGCCCGGGTAATGGTCACCGATATCAATGCCGAAGGCGCTGCCGAAACCGCCGCGATGATCATCGCAGCCGGCGGTGAAGCCATGTCCGCCGCGCTCGATGTCACCGATGCTGCCGCCTGCGACGCTGCGGTCGATGCGCTGGTCGCCAAATGGGGCCGCATCGATTGCGCCCTCAACAATGCCGGCGTCTCGCTGGAAGGCATGGCGACCCCGTTCGGGCAACGCGATGTCTTTGATCGCAGCCTCGCCATCAACGTTGTCGGCGTGCTCAACTGCATGAATGCCGAACTGCGCCACATGGCCCCGGCGGCACGCGGCGCGATCGTCAACACCGCATCGATCGCCGGACTGTCGGGCGCCGGCGGTGCCGGCTATTGTGCCAGCAAGCACGCGGTTATCGGCCTCACCAAATCGGCGGCGCTGCGCTATGCGGCACAAGGCGTGCGCGTCAACGCGGTTTGCCCGGGTGCCATCGTCACGCCGATGACCGATGCCGTCGCCAAGGACCCGCAGGGCGCCGCCTTCATGGCGCAGATGCACCCGCTCGGCCGGATGGGCGAAGCGCATGAAGTTGCCGATGCGGTGGTGTTCCTGTGCTCATCGCGGGCGAGCTTCATCACCGGGCATCCGCTGGCGGTCGATGGCGGTTTCATGGCGCGGTAGATTGGATTTCAAATTGGGTCGAATCCCCCTCTCCCGCTCATCCTGAACTTGTCGAAGGAAGGAGAGGGGGGGGGTATTAAACTGAGGGCAGACACTCTTAACGCCCGCGTCTGACCCCTTTGGGCACCCGCGACTGCCCCACGCGCCGCCCGCGATGCACCCGGTCATGGCGTGGCCGGGTCTGGCCTTCGCCCAGCGGCAAGGCAAAGCGCAGCGCCCCGGTGATCGGATTGGCCTCGGCGAGCACCAGGTCGAGCCGCATCCCGGCGGTATAGCGCGTGCCGGTCTCGATACCTTCGAGCACACGCGCGGTTTCGTCATAGACAAAGCGTTCATCGCCCAGCGTCGAAACCGGCACCAGACCATCGCCGCCCAGCCCGACGACCTGCGCAAAAAAGCCGAATTTGGCGACGCCGGTGATGCGGGTGGCGAGGGTTTCACCGATGCGCGTTGACAGGAACGCCGCGACATAGCGGTCGGTCGTGTCGCGTTCGGCCTCCATGGCGCGGCGCTCGGTCATGCTGACATGGTCGGCAGTGCGCGCCATGGCCCCGGCATCGGCATCCGACAGTCCGCCATCGCCGAGCTTGTACGCCGCGACCAGCGCGCGGTGGACGACCAGATCGGCATAGCGGCGAATCGGGCTGGTGAAATGCGCATAGCTGCCCAGCGAAAGCCCGAAATGGCCCTTGTTGTCGGGGCTGTAATAGGCCTGGGTTTGCGAGCGCAGAATCTGTTCCATCACCTGTTCACTGTATTCTTCGCCCTTCACCCGCTCGATGAGGCGATTGAAGGTGGCGGGCTTGATGACCTGGCCGAGCGCAAAATTCTGGCCGAAGGTTTCCATATAGTCCTTGAGCGCCACGAGTTTTTCGCGCCCTGGGGCTTCATGGTCGCGGTACATGCAGGCGGATTTCTTCGCCTCCAGCGCCTTGGCAGCCGCGACATTGGCAGCGATCATGTAATCTTCGATCAGCTTGTTGGCGTCGAGCGTGACGCGCAATTCGATGCCGGTGATGCGACCCGCGGCATCGAGCGTCACCCGGCGTTCGGGCAGATCGAGCGCCAGCGGTTCACGCGCTTTACGCGCCGCGTTGAGCGCTGCCCAACAGGCCCAGAGGTTTCCCAGAATAGGCAAAAATTCCCCGGCTTTGGCATCGATGCTCGCCTGCGCATCTTCATAGGCGATGTTGGTGACGCAGCGGATGACGGCGCGGGTGAAGCGTTGCGAGATGACCTTGCCCTCGGGGTCCACGGCAATGTGGCAGGCCAGCACGCCGCGATCCTGATGCTCGACGAGCGAGCAGATATTGGCCGATAGCGTTTCAGGCAGCATCGGCACAACGCGATCGGGGAAATACACGCTGTTGCCGCGCGCCCGCGCTGACCTATCGAGCGCGGTGCCGGGGCGGACGTAATAACTGACATCGGCAATCGCGATGATCGCCTGAAAATGCCCAGGCATATCGGGGTCGGGCGCTGCCCAGACGGCATCATCATGGTCGCGGGCATCGGCCGGGTCGATGGTCAGGAACGGCAGATGGCGCAAATCCTCGCGCTCCCCCAACGGTTGCCGCGCCACCGCCTCCGCTTGTTCGAGCACATTTTCCTCGAACCGGTGCGGAATGCCCTTGGCGTGGATGGCGATGAGCGAGAACGAGCGCGGCGCAAATGGATCACCCAGCACCTCCACCACGCGGGCGTGCTGGCGCGGCGGCCGCCCGCCGGGCTCGGCAAGCACCAGATCACCCGGCGCGGCCTCGCCCGGATCGCTGACCATCAAGTCATTTCGGGCCTTTTTATCAACCGGAACCAGCCGGAACCCGAGCGCTTCCTTGCGCAATATTCCCAGGACAAATTCATCGGATTTGGCGAGCGCCTTCATCGGGAAGGCGGCATAGCCCCCGCCTTGCTCCTCGATGCGGGCCAGCAGCCGGTCACCGACGCCAAAAGCAGCCCGGCGCTTGGCTTCGATAACGCGGATACGTGGCGGCGGCTGGACATGATCCCAGCGATCGGGCGCGGCGATGGCGCCTTCATCGGCAATTTCGATGATCCGGATAACCGTGACCTTGGGCAGGCCGCCGCCCTTGTGCAGCGTGCGGCCCGGGCCACTATCGAGCGCGCCATCGTCCTGCATGTCCTTGAGCAGGGCTTTCAGCGCGATCTTGTCCTGGGCGTGCAGTCCGAAAGCCCGGGCAATCTCGCGCTTGCCGACCGCCTGTTGCTGGCTTTTGACAAAATCAAGGATTGCCTGGCGGGTTGGCAATCCGGGGGGAGTGGGGGGCAGGCGGCGGGGCATAGTGGCCGACCATGGGCGGCAGAGCGGCCGGAGGCAAGCGCGAGGTCGCCACAGGCAAGCGCCGGTTCAGCGGCCGGCGGACGCGATCTGAATCGGCGCCTGGAGCGGTGCGGCGCGACAACGGGCGGCAACCACGGGATATTCAATGTCATTTTGCCGCGGCAGTTCGATCTGCACGGCGGCGTTGCACGCTGACAGGCTGGCATAGGACGCCGGTAGAGTCCGGACCGCTTCACAGCCCGCGCCGGCATCGCCGCAACCGAAAACCACAATCATGAACGCGATCGGCAGCATCACATCGTCTCCTCACCGATACAACACACTATCAACGCGATAGTTCCGATTGCGATTTACGAGCGGCATCGCCACATAGATGCGATGCAATCCTTTCATTCCGGCGCGGGCGGCCCGCAGGGCAAGGCCGATTTCGGCACGCTGCGCCGCTTCATGCCCTATCTGTGGCCGGCCGGCGAACCAGGGTTGCGGGCGCGGGTCGTCGGCGCGCTGCTGCTCGTTTTGCTGGCCAAATCAACGTCGCTGGTCATGCCGTTTGCGTTCAAGGGCGCGATCGATCGCATGGCGGCGGGCGTGCCCGATGGCATCCAGATCGCCGTTGCGCTGGTCGCCGCCTATGCGCTGGCGCGTTTTGGCGGGGTTTTGTTCGACAATCTGCGCAACGCGATTTTCGAAAAGGTCGGCCAGACCGCCGCTCGCCGGCTGTCGCAGGACGTCTTTGCCCATATCCACCAACTCAGCTTGCGCTTTCACCTCGAACGCCGCACCGGCTCGCTGACCCGGATCGTCGAGCGCGGCACCAAGAGCATCGACACGATGCTCTATTTCATCCTGTTCAACATCTTCCCGACGGTGTTCGAGCTGACCGCGGTGTGCGTGATTTTCTGGGTCAAGCTCGGCCCCGTCATGGTCGCGGCGGTGCTGGTCATGGTCGTCGCCTATATCGCCTATACGCAAAAGGTCACCGACTGGCGCTCAAAGCTGCGCCGCGAGATGGTCGAATCTGACAACAAGGCGGTGGCGCGGGCGGTCGATTCGCTGCTCAACTATGAAACAGTCAAATATTTCAACGCCGAAGCCCATGAAAATCGCAATTATGGCGCGGCAATCAAGAAATATACCGATGCCGCGACGAAGAACGAAAACTCGCTGGCGCTGCTCAATATCGGCCAGTCGCTGATCACCAACATCATGATGGCCGGCGCCATGGGCTATACCGTCTGGGGCTGGCATCTCGGCAAGTTCACCATCGGCGATGTCGTGCTGGTCAACACGCTGCTGGCGCAGCTTTTCCGGCCGCTCGACATGCTCGGCATGGTCTATCGCGAGATCAAGCAGGGCCTGCTCGACATGGAAGCGATGTTCGGCCTGATCGATACGCCGGCTGAAATCGCCGATGTGCCGGGCGCGCCGGCGCTGGCGATCAGCGGCGCGCATGTGCGCTTCACCGGGGTGAATTTCGGCTATGACGCCCGCCGGCAGATCCTCCACCAGGTGTCGTTCGATGTGCCGCCCGGCGCCAAGCTCGCCATTGTCGGCCATTCGGGCGCCGGCAAATCGACGCTCAGCCGCATCCTCTATCGTTTTTACGATATCCAGGGCGGCGCGGTCAGCATCGATGGCCAGAATATCGCCGAAGTGACGCAAGACAGTTTGCGCCGCGCCATCGGCATCGTGCCGCAGGATACCGTGCTGTTCAACGACACGATCGGCTACAACATCGCCTATGGCCGCCCCGAGGCATCACCGGCCGAAATCGAAACGGCGGCGCGCGGCGCGGCGATTCATGATTTCATCGTCTCGCTGCCCGATGGCTATGCCACCCAGGTCGGCGAACGCGGCTTGAAACTGTCGGGCGGCGAAAAACAGCGCGTCGCCATCGCCCGGACAATCCTCAAGGACCCGGCGATCCTCATTCTCGATGAAGCCACGAGCGCCCTCGATTCGGCCACCGAAGCCGATATCCAGTCAGCGCTCGGCACCGTCAGCCAGAGCCGCACGACGCTGGTCATCGCCCACCGCCTGTCAACGATCACCGATGCCGATGAGATCATCGTGCTATCGGCCGGGCGGATTGTCGAACGCGGCCGGCACGATGCCTTGCTCGCGGCCAATGGCGCCTATGCCGACATGTGGGCGCTGCAACAGGCCGAAGCCGAACAGGACGCAGCGCTGGCGGCGGAATAAGCCCTTAAAGGGGCTCCATCTGCCCCAGCGCCTCGTACAACAGCACCGCCGTTGCCACGGCGACATTCAGGCTGTCGGCAGTGCCCTTCATCGGCATTTTGACCAGCGCGTCGCAGTGCGCGGTAAAGTCCGCCGGTAGCCCCGCCTGTTCATTGCCCATCAGCAGGAAACTGGGGGCAGTGTAGCGATGGGCGCGATAATCGACACTGGCGGCGTCGAGCGTCGCGCCGATGACCGCGCCGGGGCCGGTGCGCACCCAGCGGAAGAATTCGTCGCCGCTGGTCTGGGCGATCTGGCGTGTGAACAAGGCCCCCATCGAGGCGCGCACCGCTTCAAGGCTGAACGGATCGCAGCATTGATCGACCAGGATGACTCCACCGGCGCCGGTCGCGTCGCAGGTCCGCAACATGGTGCCCAGATTGCCCGGATCGCGAACATTTTGCGCAACGACCCAAAACGGCGCGGTGCTGCGGTCGATACGTGACAAGGCGGTATCGGGGATTTCATACGCCGCAGCGACGGCGCCCGGATTGTCCTTGCCGGTCAACCGGTGGAGCAGATCGCGCGTACTGCGGATCGCCATGCCGCGCGCCGCTTCGACCGCTTCGATCAGCCTTTGCGTGAGCGGATGGCTCTCGGCATCGCCAGCAAAGATCAGGGTGCGCGGCACATGCCCGGTTTCGAGCGCTTCAGTACACACGCGCAACCCTTCGGCCAGAAACAAACCCTGCTCGCGCCGGCCCTTTTTATCCGTCAGCGCCTTCAGCGACTTGAACACGGCATTGGCCGGGCTGGTAATGTCGGTAATCATAGCGCCACGATGCTGTAATGGTGCCACAGGAAAACTGCGAGCGCGCCGCGGTGTGGCCGCCAGGGTTCGACAAGGTTGCGGGTCGCCTTTTCGGTCGGGCGCGCATCAAGGCCCATGATCTTGCCAAGCTCGATCTGCACGGCAAGGTCGCCCGCCGGGAACACATCGGGGCGGCCTTCGGCGAACAGCAGATAGATTTCCGCCGACCAGCGGCCGATACCCTTGATGCTGGTCAGCGCGGCAATCGCGGTTTCATCATCGGCGGGCAGATTTTGGAAATCCATGCCGCCGGTGGCGATGGCCTGCGCCAGACCCTGCACATAGCTGGCTTTTTGCCTCGAAAGCCCGACACTGCGCAGCACGTCAAAAGGCGTTTCGGCGATGCGGCCATGATTATCCATATCGCCCCCACAGGCGATTTCGAGCTTGTTCCAGACGCTCTCCGCCGATTTCACGCTGACCTGCTGGCCGACGATGGCGCGCATCATCGTGGCAGGGCCGCGTGCCCGGCCGCGCGGTTCGGGGTAGCCAGCATTTGCCAGCGCACCCGCGATGCGCGGCTCAAGCCCGGCGACATGGTCGAGGCCGGCGCGCAGTTGTTGGGCGGTCAGGGACATTGTGGCGTTGTAGCGGCTGCATCGCGGCCGCAACAACCCCCGGGGTATCGGTTGACAGCCGGAATCGGCTATAAGCGGTTCGATCATGTTCAAAGACCTGCGCCGCGCCAGCTTTTTTCACGACAAGAACCGTGCCTTCTGGCTTCTCCAAGGCGGCGGCTGGGGTGCCTATCTGCTGCTCCGCGCGCTGTCAGGGCTGGCCAATTCCATGGGTGTTGGTTTCATCCTGCCGGCCGCGATCGTGACGGCAACGGGTTTTTCGCTGACGCTGTTGATGGCCGCTGCCTATCGCCGGATCATCGTGATGAAGCCCGTCTATGTCTGGACGCTGTCGCTGATCATTCTGGGCGGGGCGTCGGCGTTGTTCTCGGTGCTCGAAGTCTGGGCGCACGCGACCTTTTACCAGCCCGGCTGGCAGCCACAGGGGATCGAATTTCTCGGTGCCATCCTCCTCGATTTCTCGGTGCTGGGGGCGTGGACCGGGCTGTATTACGGCATCAACTATTATCTGCTGCTCGCCGAACAATCAGAGCGCATGCTCAATGTCGCGGCGCAGGCCAATGCGGCGCAACTGGAGATGTTGCGCTACCAGCTCAACCCGCATTTCCTGTTCAACACGCTCAATTCGATCTCGACGCTGGTGCTTTTGAAACAGACCGATCGGGCCAATGCCATGTTGTCGCGGCTCGCGTCGTTCTTGCGTTACAGTCTGGTTGGTGAGCGCGAGGGGCTGGCGACGGTGGCGCAGGAGGCCGAAGCCTTGAAACTGTATCTCGATATCGAGCGCACCCGTTTCGAACGCCGGCTGCGCACGCGCTTCGATATCGCCCCTGAGGTCATGGACGCCCGTCTGCCGTCGCTGCTGCTGCAACCCGTCGTTGAAAATGCCATCAAATATGCGGTGACCCCGAGCGAGGATGGCGCCGATATCATCGTCGAGGCGCGGCGGCTTGGCGACCGGTTGGTGATCACCGTGGCCGATACAGGTCCGGGGCTGAATGCCACGCTGGCCGGCACCGCGGCCGGCGATGTGGCAACGGGAACCAATGTCGGCCTTGCCAATATCCGCGATCGATTACGCCAGACCTATAAGAATGATCATCGGCTCGAATTGGCGGAAAATTCACCGCAGGGGTTGATCGTGCTGATCGACATTCCATATCAGACCGAGAACGTGATGGTGGCCGTCGGGGGCGATGGCCGCACAGAACCAAGCCTGGGGGCGCCCATATCAGGCCCGCAATTGCTCGCGGCGCCATAGGAAAACGCAAAGATCATGGCCATCCGCACCATTATCGTCGATGACGAGCCGCTCGCCGTCCAGGGGCTCGAACTGCGCCTGCAGGCCTTTGACGATGTCGAAATCATCGAACGCTGCGCCAACGGCCGTGAAGCGATCCGTGCCGTACGCACGCTTAAACCCGATCTGGTGTTTCTCGATATCCAGATGCCGGGTTTTGACGGTTTTTCGGTGGTTGCCGGTCTTGCCGATATCGAACCGCCGTTGTTCGTCTTTGTCACGGCCTTTGGCCAGCATGCGCTGAAAGCCTTTGAGGCGCAGGCGGTCGACTATCTGATGAAACCGGTCGATCAGGATCGGCTCGCGGCAACCATCGATCGCGTCCGGCAGCGCCTCAACGAAAAACGCAGTTGCGGCGAAAGCGAGCGATTGAAGGAAATTCTGACCGAAGTCGCACCCGATTCAATGCCCGACGACATGGCGACGGATAGTGATGCCCATGCCGCCAACCGCTATGAACGCGTCCTCAACATCAAGGATCGTGGCCAGATCTTCCGCGTCGATGTCGGTGATATCGAACGCATCGATGCTGCCGGCGATTATATGTGCATCTACACCGCAGACCAGACATTGATCCTTCGGGAGACGATGAAGGACCTCGAAAAACGCCTCGACCCGCGCAAGTTCCAGCGCATCCATCGTTCGACGATCGTCAACCTCGACAACATCAAGAGCGTCAAGCCGCACACCAATGGCGAATGTTTCCTGGTGCTCGGCTCCAATACCCAGGTCAAGGTCAGCCGCAGCTATCGCGAAGTCGTAGCCAGGTTCTTGTAATAAAACATTTTTCATGTTGTTTTGACGACGGCGCGCGGCGCTTGGCGCGCATCGCTTCATCGCCGCACTGCGTTGCGATCGGGGCAATAATGCGAGAACAACATGTTATGTTTATAAATATAAGATCACTAAATATTCAGCCCATCAAGTAATAGTCGGTGTTTTTCTATCGGACTTGGTGTCACAAAAAATTAACAAAACTGTGGAAATAAATCTTGGTTGAAATTCGTTAACTATATTTGTAAGAGCTACCTTACAAAATGATTTGTTAACTTCTGTTTTTTTCCTGCTTTTGCGGGAATTTCTGAACTGGCACGAACTTTGCATCTCTGACGATCGAACCGTCCAATTCCGGTCGGGGTTAATCATGAGGCGAAAAATGCGTATCTTGCTCGCAGCCTGTGCGGCGATCGTTATGGCTGGCAGTGCCCAGGCGGTTACCGTCATCAACGGCGGCTTTGAAATGGGGATCAACCCCGCTGGTTCGACACGGTTGAACACCGGCGACACCACGTCCCTGCCGGGCTGGACCGTGCTTTCCAACGGCATCGATTATGTCGATTCCAGCGTCTGGAATGCCGCCAGTGGCAGTCGCAGTGTCGATCTGTCGGGGCTTTCCTCCGGCGGCATTTCGCAACGCATCAATGGCCTTGTTGTGGGTCAGCGTTACAAGATGCAGGTCGATGTATCGGCCAATCCGTTCGATCCGGCGGTGCGTCCCAAGGTCAAGCGTCTGCTCGTGTCGACATCGGGAACCCTTCCCGGCATGTTCGATTACAATCTCACCGATCTGAACACGAGCATCAACATGCTGTTCGAGACCTATACCTATAATTTCACGGCGGCCAACGTGAGCCAACTGCTTCAGTTGCGCAGCCAGGTGAATAATGAATTTGGTGTCGTGATCGACAATGTGCGCATCAGCGCAATACCTGAACCGCAGACATGGCTGATGCTCGTCTCCGGTCTTGGCTTTGTCGGCCTGTCGCTGCGCAGTCGCAAATCGCTGGGCAACGTCAGCGCGTAACGTCGTCCGGTTCGGTCCCGGCTGTACCGCCGGGACCGAGCCAATCGGCAATGATAGCCGTTGCTTCGGCAAGTTTATCGGGCTGAAAGGCGTAGTAGTGCGTGGCGCCGTGGACGATATGCAGCGTCCTTGGCACCTGTGCCATGCAATCAAAGAGTCTTTGGGTGTGGCTGGGCGTGCAGGCGTCATCGGCGCTGTTGCCGATAACGAGCACCGGCACTGAAATCCGGGCACCACAGGCTATGCCATCGGCATTGCTGCGGTCGTGGCTCCACTGGCTGAGCCATGACCGCAGGGTCGTGAAACGGCCAAGTCCGCCGGGCGAATCATTGATCAAGCGCGGATCGCCGAGATAACAACGCCCCGGCAAGCGGTCGTTCGGGTCGACGGCAGGGTCGAGCCAGCGCGGATCCGCCATGGTGCCATGGACGACAAAGGCGCGTTCGGCGTGCGGCCCTTCGTTGCGCCGCAGCGTATCGAGCGTCGTGAGCGCCCAATCGGTGATACGGCGATTGCGTGCCAATTGCCGGGCGCGAAATTCGCCCAAGAAATCATCACTGTACGGCGGCTGCGGACAGGCGGGATCATACAGGTTCCAGCGCGCATCACGGCGGCCAGGGTCATTTTCGTCGGTGATCGAGGGGTCCATCCATTCGGTCAGCGTATGGGCGCGGCTGACATGCGCCGCGAGCAGCATCACGCCATCGGCGGCGGGCAGTCCGGCTTGCGTCAGGTCGGGCGGGTCGCCGGCGGGGGTTGCCGTCACGCGCGGCTTTTCAGCCTCGGCCTGATAGAAAAGCGCGAGGCTGCCACCGCCCGACCAGCCGGCGAGGATAACGCGGGCATAGCCCAGCTTGCGCCGGGCATGATCGACCCATTTGCCCAGATCGATGACGACCTTTTCCATGATCAAGGCACTGTCATTATTGGGATAGCGCGATACCGCGGTCAGGACATGCACGCCGGCCGCCGCCAGCGCCGGCGGCAGCGGCAGATAATGCATGATGCCCATCGGATGCATGAAGATGACGATGGTGTCCGAAGGCGTATCGGGTTTGAGATGGTGCGCCTGCAGCGCCACAACACCGTCGATACCGCCATAGGTGTCACGCAGCCCCACCGCTTCGCGAAAGCCGATGAGCAGCGGGATGCGTTGATAGGTCATGCGGCCGCCGCTTTACGGGCCGTCCAATCGGCGACAACCTTATGGGCATGGCCGGCTTCGGTCGCCATGATGGCATCATGGGCGGCAACGCGCGTGGTGATTTCCAGCGGGAGCCCATTGGGGTCGGTAAAATAGATCGATCGAACAAAGCCATGATCGATCGGGCCAAAGCATGGCACCGCCGCGCCGTTCAACTTGTCCTGCCAGACCTTGAGCGCCGCATCATCGGCGGCTTCAAAGGCGACATGGCGGTCAAAGCCGTGCACCGGCGTGAAGCTGTCAGGCGTTGCCGATGACGGCGCATCGAAAAAGGCGATGTAATTGCCATCCCCCAGCCGGAAGAAAATATGCACGAACGGGTGGCGGCGGCCCGATCCCGGCTCACGTTCCTCGGCCAGCGCGGCGGCCAACGGCAGGCCAAGCAGGTCTTCATAAAAGGCGCGGGTTTCTTCGGCGTCGCGACAGCGATAGGCACTGTGGTGAATGCCGCCAAGCGCAGGGCTGGTCATCAATTTTCTCCCTCAAGCACCCAGCATCGCACAGCACGGCCCTTTGGCAAGCTAGCTGAACCGCAGCTAACACGTCCCCTCACAAATCGTTCAGGCACAGCATGGCACTTTCTCCTCACGCCTGAGTAGAGGCGCGGTAAGGAGAAGATCATGCGTAAAGCTCTGTTGGCCGGCCTCGCCGGTTTGATGTTGGCGGGGCCGGTGCTTGCTGACCAACGCTACGACAATCGCGATTATCGCCAGGACCGCCGCGAAGACCGGCGCGACGAACGCCGCGATGACCGGCGCAATTATAACAACGGCTATCAGGATGGCCGCCGCGCCGATGTCGTGCGGGGCAATGATTGGCGGGGAAATGACCGGCGCGGCAACGACTGGCGCTGGGATGGCGCACGTTATCGCGGCCCCGCCTATGTCCACCCACGTGGTTATAATTACCGCGCCTGGGGGGTGGGCAACCGCGTGCCGCAATCCTATTTCAACAATCGCTACTGGATCGGCAACCCCGGCTATTATCGCCTGCCGCCGGCCTTTCGCGGCACACGCTGGGTCCGCGTTGGCGGCGATGCGCTGTTGATCGACCTGCGCCGCGGGTTCGTGGTTCGCGCCATCCGCGGCCTGTACTGGTAACTCAAGCGGGCACGACCGTGAGGAAATAATCGATCGAAACGTCCGGGCCAAGGCTGAAGCCCTGGTCCGGACGCCAGGTCAGGCCCTGGCGCGCTGTTACCTGCAACCCGGCATGGCCAAGCGCTTCGGCCAGTTCATCGGGTGTCATGAAACGATTCCAGTCGTGCGCGCCGCGCGGGATGCTGCGCAACAGCATCTCGGCCCCGCCGATCAACACCGCCCACGACGCCGCGGTGCGATTGGGCGTCGATAATATCGCCAGCCCGCCCGGCGCCAGCAAGCTGGCCAGGCCGGCAAAGAAACTGTCGCGGCCTGCCACATGCTCGATAACCTCAAGACAGGTAATCAGGTCGAAACGCGCGCCCGTAGCGGCGAGCGCCTCGACCGACATGGCGCGATAATCGATCGTCAGGCCGCCCGCCTGCGCATGCGCCGCCGCCGCCGCTATATTTTCGGGCGCTGCATCGATCCCGGTCGCAATCGCTCCCATGCGCGCCAGCGGTTCTGTCATCAGCCCGGCGCCGCAGCCGATGTCGAGCGCCGATTTGCCGGCCAACGGCTGGCGGCTGCGCGGGTCGCCACCAAAGCGCGCCAGCGCCGCATCACGCACCAGCCGGCTACGCACGGGTGTGATCTTGTGCAACATCGCCGAGCTGCCAGCCGGATTCCACCAGTCAGCCGCGAGTTTGCCGAAGAATTCGGCTTCGGCGGGCGCTATGCTGGGGGCCGAAATCACGCTGGCCATGCTATTCCTTAATGGCGTCATAGACGGGCTTGCTTGCCAAGGGCGGCAGGCATTTCTATCAGACGCCCACATAGTTACAACGGCAGTGCTGCAAGACCCATGGTCGCAGTGGTGGCGCAGACAGGGAAGCGCGACAAACCATGGCCCGGATCGTGATGAAATTCGGCGGCACCTCGATGGCCGGGACCGAGCGTATCCGCGGGGTCGCAGCGCGGGTCAAACGCGAGATCGATGCCGGCAACGAGGTGGCGGTGGTCGTCTCGGCGATGGCCGGCGAAACTGACCGGCTGGTGGGTTTCTGCCGCGAAGCCTCGCCGCTCGCCGACCCGCGCGAATATGATGTGGTCGTTGCCGCCGGCGAACAGATCACCGCCGGGTTGCTGGCGATCACCCTGCAGGGCGCCGGCATCAAGGCGCGATCGTGGCTCGGCTGGCAATTGCCGATCCACACCTCGCCGGCGCACAGCGTCGCGCGCATCGAGGGTATCGATACTGATCATGTGCTGGCGGCAATGGCGGCAGGCGAAGTTGCCGTGGTGCCGGGCTTTCAGGGGCTTTCTGATGCCGGCCGGGTGACGACCCTGGGCCGGGGCGGCTCCGACACGTCGGCGGTGGCGCTGGCGGCAGCGCTCAAGGCTGATCGCTGTGACATCTACACCGATGTCGATGGCGTTTATACCACCGATCCGCGTATCGTGCCGCGCGCCCGCAAGCTCGAACGCATTACCTATGAGGAAATGCTCGAACTGGCCTCGGTTGGCGCAAAAGTGCTGCAGACCCGCTCGGTCGAGCTGGCGATGAAAGAAAAAGTGCGCGTTCAGGTGCTATCGAGTTTCAGCGATGCACCGGGTACGCTGGTTGTTGACGAGGATGAAGACATGGAACGCGAACTGATCGCCGGGGTCGCCTATGACCGCAACGAAGCCAAGGTGACGCTGGTCGGCGTTCCCGATGTGCCCGGCGTGGTGGCGGCTATCTTTGGCCCGCTCGCCGATGCCAATATCAATGTCGACATGATCGTGCAGAATATCGCCAAGGGCGAAGGCACCACCGATGTCACCTTCACCGTGCCGCGCACGCATTTGCCGCTGTCGCTCGACGTGCTGGAAAAATCACACGACTCCATCCGCTACGCCAAGGTGCTGTCGGATGCCGCCGTCGCCAAGATCAGCGTTGTCGGGGTCGGCATGAAATGCCATGCCGGGGTGGCCGTGACGATGTTCCGCGCGCTCGCCGATCGCGGTATCAACATCCAGGCGATCACCACCTCGGAAATCAAGGTAAGCGTGCTGATTTCGGAAGAATATGTCGAACTGGCGGTGCGCGTGCTGCACACTGCCTATGGGCTGGATGCCGCAGCATGACCCGGCTTGAACAAATCTCGCAACGGGGCCGCGAATTTCTCGGCAGTCGCCACGCCATCATGGCCGGCGCGATGACCTGGGTTTCGGATCGCAATCTCGTCAGCGCCATCTCCAACGCCGGCGGCTTTGGCGTGATCGCCTGCGGGTCGATGACTCCAGCGCTGCTCGATACCGAAATTGCCGCGACCAAAGCGCTGACGACCAAGCCGTTCGGGGTCAACCTCATCACACTGCACCCGCAGATGATGGACTTGATCGCGGTCTGCGCCGCACACAAGGTCAGCCATATCGTCCTCGCCGGCGGCCTGCCATCGGGCGCCGCCATTGCCGCAATCAAGGCGGCGGGTGCCAAGCTGATGTGCTTTGCACCCACCGCCGCGCTGGCCAGGAAGCTGGTGCGCTCGGGTGCCGATGCCATCGTCATCGAAGGGTCGGAAGCCGGCGGCCATATCGGGCCGGTGTCATTGGGCGTGCTGGCGCAGGAGATCCTGCCGGTCATCACCGACGTGCCGGTGTTCGTTGCCGGCGGCATCGGGCGCGGCGCCGCCATCGCCGCCTGGCTCGAAATGGGCGCATCGGGCGTCCAGCTTGGCACGCGCTTTGCTGCCTCGGTCGAAAGCGTGGCGCACCCCAACTTCAAAAAGGCGTTCTTCCGCGCTTCGGCGCGCGATGCTGTCGCCAGCGTCCAGCTCGATCCGCGCTTGCCGGTGATCCCGGTGCGCGCGCTCAAGAACGCCGGCACCGAAGCCTTTACCGCCAAGCAGCGCGAGATTGCCGACGCGGTCGATCGCGGCGAAATGGACCTTGCCGCCGGGCAACTGGCGATCGAACATTATTGGGCCGGTGCCCTGCGCCGTGCCGTGGTTGATGGCGATATCGAAAATGGCAGCCTGATGGCCGGGCAATCGGTCGGCATGGTCACCAAGGAACAGGGCGTCGCCGAGATCATCGACGAGCTCGTTGCCGAAGCCGAAGCCGCGCTTGTTTCGCGGCGGCCACCGCTCGAATCGGCTGCCTGATGGCCGCAGCCAGCGCCGCCCGTGAGATTCTGCGTCGCCTCCACGAGGTGATGGCAGCAAAAACCGGCGCTGAGGCCAAGCTCAACCAGGTCGTGCAGATCGTCGCGAAGGAATTGTCGAGCGAAGTCGCGTCAATCTATCTGCTGCGCGACGGCATGCTGGAGTTGTACGCAACCCATGGCCTGGCGCAATCGGCGGTGCACGTTACCCGGCTCAGCATGGGGCAGGGGCTGGTCGGCACCATCGCGGCCTCGCGTGAGGCGCTCAACCTGGCCGAAGCCAAGGAACACCCCGATTTCGCCTATCGCCCCGAAACCGGTGAAGATGATTACCACAGCTTTGCCGGCGTCCCCATCGTGCGCCGCGAAAGCGCCATTGGCGTGCTGGGGGTCCAGCATCGCGAGCCGCGCGACTATGACGAAGTCGAGATCGAAGCGCTGCAAACCGTCGCCATGGTGCTGTCGGAGCTGATCCATGGCGCCGGGCTGGTCGATGATGCGCAGGCGGCGCGGGCGCGAGCGGCAAGTTCGGGGCCGCTGCGGCTTTCGGGGTTGAAGCTGGTTGATGGGCTGGGGCGCGGCACGGCGGTGTTCCACCAACCGCGCGTGGTCATCGAACATACCGTTGCCGATGATATCGAAGTCGAACGCAAGCGCGTCTATTCGGCGTTTGCCCGGATGCGTGAACAGATCGACGCGATGATGGGCCAGGCCGAATTCACCGGCGGCGGCGATCATCATGACGTGCTCGATACCTACAAGATGTTTGCCTATGACGAAGGCTGGTCGCGGCGCATCAACGAAGCCATCGATACCGGCCTGACCGCCGAAGCCGCCATCGAGCGCGTCCAGGCCCGCACCCGGGTGCGGATGCGGTCGATCGATGATCCGTATCTGCGCGAACGGCTGACCGATCTCGATGATCTGTCGAACCGGCTGCAACGCATTGTGTCGGGGCAATTGGGCACCGCGGCAGCGAGCGGCCTGCGCGGTGATACGATTCTCATCGCGCGCAACCTCGGGCCGGCCGAGTTGCTGGAATATGACAAGCGCTTCCTTAAAGGCGTCGTGCTCGAAGAAGGCAGTTTGACAGCGCATGTCATCATCGTCGCCCGCGCCATGGGGGTGCCAGTGCTCGGCCGGGTCAGCGAGCTGTTCACCGATGTCAGCGAAGGCGACGAGCTGATCGTCGATGCCGGCAATGGCGCGCTCATCGTGCGGCCGCAGGCGGCGATGATAACCTCGTACGAGACCATGAGCATCGCCCGCGCCCGCCAGGCCGAACGCTTTGCCAAGGTCAAGGATTTGCCGGCGGTCAGCCGCGATGGCCAGCGGATCACCGTGCTGATGAACGCCGGCCTGGCCGGCGATGCCCAGGCGCTCGATGTGACCGGCGCCGATGGCATCGGGCTGTTCCGCACCGAATTCCAGTTCCTCGTTTCGGCCACGTTGCCGCGCCGCGAACGCCAGCAGGCGCTGTATCGCTCGGTGCTGGAAGCGGCGGGTGATCGCCCGGTGGTGTTCCGCACCATCGATATCGGCGGTGACAAGGCGGTGCCCTATCTGCTCGGCGCCGGCGGGGCCGATGATGAAAACCCGGCGATGGGCTGGCGGGCGCTGCGCCTTGCGCTCGGCCGGCCGGCGCTGATGAAAATCCAGGCGCGGGCGCTATTGGAAGCGAGCGCCGGCCGCACCCTCAGCGTCATGTTCCCGATGGTCAGCGAGCCGTGGGAGTTTGCCGAGGCCAAGGCGCTGGTCGAAGCGCAGCGCGCCTTGCTCGCCAAACAGGGCCACGACTTGCCGGTGGCGGTGCGCTATGGCGCGATGATCGAAGTGCCGGCGCTGACCGAAACGCTCGATATCCTGCTGCCGATGACCGATTTTGTCTCGGTCGGGACCAATGATCTGACGCAGTTCCTGTTTGCTGCCGATCGCGCCAACCCGCGATTGGGGGATCGCTACGATTGGCTGTCCCCTGCCGTGCTGCGCGTCATTCGCCGCATCGTGCGCGAGGCGGGTGCGGCAGACGTTCCCGTCACCATTTGCGGCGAAATGGGCGGCCGGCCCCTCGAGGCATTGGCGCTGCTGGCACTGGGGGTCGAGCAATTGTCGATTACACCTGCCGGCGTCGGGCCGATCAAGGCCATGGTGCGCTCGGCCGATCTCGGCGCCGCCAAGGCCGCGATGGCGGTCTGGATCGATACGCCGGGCACCGATATTCGCGCCGAACTCATGGCTTTCGCCATGGCGAGTGGCGTAGAACTTGCCTGATGAGCGTTTTCGACGAGTCATTGGCCCTCACCGCCGCCGGGCCGGGCCGCTGGCTGGGCGTCGCCAGCCCGCGCTACGAAGCCGTCATCGGTGTTTTTGGCGGCTGGACGGTGGCGCTATTGCTGAAAGCCGTGCTGGTCGAGCCCGAGGCAAGCGGATCGCCGGTATCGATAACCGTCAATTTCATCGCCGCGCTGCCGCCGGGGGCCGATTTTGTCGTAACCGTCACAAGGCTCGGTGCCACCCGTTCGCTGGCGCACTGGCGCTGCGATCTGCTCCTGTCCGGCACCGATACCCTCGCTGCCACCGCCATCGTCATCATGGCCAGCCGCCGCGACAGCGATGCGCGCACCGAAGCCACCATGCCCGACGTGCCGTCACCCGAAGCACTCGAAGCGTTTTTCCCGCCCTTTGCCAAGCAGCCGCCACTCGAATCGCGCTCTCCCATGCCGCCGCCGCCCTTCAACAAGCCCGATACCCGCACCTTGAGCTGGGAACGCGACGCCAGCGGCCGCGCCATCGATGTGCTGACGCTGGCGCTGCTCGCCGATCTCGGCGCGCCGCGCGTCTATCTGGTCAGCCCCGGCCCGCGCCCGTCGGCGACGCTCACCTTGTCGGTCACCTTCCTCGCCGGCCCTGACGAACTGGCGGCCTGCGGCGATGATTTCATCCTCGCCGACATGATCGCGACGCGCATCGAACAATCGACCGTCGGCAGCCGCAAGGACATGTGGAGCCGGGCGGGCACCCTGCTCGCGACATCGGAACAGCTCTGCTGGTTCCGGTGAAGAGTCACCCCCCCCCCGCGGGGGGAGGTGACAAATTCCGCGCTAGACCTGCCGCCCGCCATGCGCCACCAATGGCGACCATGGGAGTCGCAAATGTCGCTTGATGGGTACAGCCGTTTCACCTTTGCCCGCGAGGGCCGCATCCTCACGGCGACCATCACCGGCAATAACCCGGTCAATGGCGTCGATGGCGCGATGCACGATGAACTGGCACGGGTGTTCACCGATCTCCAGCACGATCCCGACAGCGACCTGATCATCCTGACCGGCGCCGGCCGCGCCTTTTGTGCCGGCGGAGATTTCGCCTGGTTCGACGAACAGATCGCCGACCCGAAAAAATTTCGCGATATCGGCTGGGATGCCAAGCGCATTGTCACCTCGCTGCTCGACATCGAAAAGCCGGTGATCTGCCGGTTGAACGGCGCGGCGGCCGGGCTCGGCGCCACCATTGCGCTGCTCTGCGATATCATTATCGCCGATGAAAATGCCGTGATCGGCGATCCGCACGTAAAGGTCGGGCTGGTGGCCGGCGATGGCGGCGCTGTGATCTGGCCGCAACTCATCGGCTATGCCCGCGCCAAAGAATATCTGCTGACCGGGGATCTGCTGAAAGCGCCAAAAGCCGCCGAAATCGGCCTTATCAATCACGCCGTGCCAACCGCCGAACTCGATGCCAAGGTCGCCGACATGGCCGCCAAGCTGCTCGCCAGCCCCCGCTGGGCGGTGCGCTGGACCAAGACCGTCACCAATGCTCCCCTGAAGGCTCTCGTCGCACAAATGATGGACACGTCGATCGCCTATGAAATGCTCTCGAACATGGCCGCCGACCGCGCCGAAGCGGTTGCCGCGGTGCGCGAACGCCGTCCAGCACGGTTGACCGGCGAATGAGCCGGCAAACCTTCACAGATGAACCGGCGC
>JBBQMB010000031.1:0-23024 GCA_038328515.1 Sphingomonadales bacterium | reverse complement strand
GGCGTCGAAATCACCGGCGCGATGCGCCCCGGCTATGAAACCATCCTGACCGAAACGGCGCTGGCTTTTGTTGCGCAACTGCACCGCATGTACGAACCGACGCGGCGCTCGCTGCTCGATGCGCGGCGTCAGCACCAGCGCTGGTGGAATGGCGGCAACATGATCGATTTGCCGGCGAAATGAGCGCGGTGCGCGATGACCCCCACTGGCAGGTGCGGCCGGCGCCGCACGATCTGAGCGACCGCCGCGTCGAAATCACCGGGCCATGCGACCGCAAGATGGTGATCAACGCGCTGAATTCGGGGGCGCAATGCTTCATGGCGTGTCTGGAGGATGCCAGCGCGCCGACCTGGGACGTGATGGTGTCGGGCCAGGTCAATCTGCGCGATGCCGCCGCCGGCACGATCAACCTTGAAGACAAGGGGAAATCCTATGCGCTGAACGACAAGACCGCGACGCTGATCGCCCGGCCGCGCGGCTGGCACCTTGAAGAGGCCCATATGCTGGTCGATGGCGAGCGTGTCGCCGGAGCGATTTTCGATTTCGGTCTGTATTTCTTTCACAATGCCAAGGCGTTGATCGCCCGCGGTTCCGGGCCCTATTTCTACCTGCCCAAGCTCGAACATTATCTCGAGGCGCGGTTGTGGAACAATATCTTCACCACCGCCCAATCGCTGATGGGCCTGCCGCTCGGCACCATCCGCGCCACCGTGCTGATTGAAACGCTGCCCGGCGCGTTCATGGCCGAAGAGATTTTGTACGAATTGCGCGATCATATCACCGCGCTGAATTGCGGCCGCTGGGATTATATCTTCAGCTATATCAAGACCTTCCAGGCCGACCCTGAAAAAGTGCTGCCCGATCGCGCCGCCGTTTCGATGACCGTGCCGTTCATGGCCAAATATGCAGCGCATGTCGTGCGCACCTGCCACAAGCGCGGCGCCCATGCGATGGGCGGGATGAGCGCTTTCATCCCGGTCAAGGATGACGAAGCCGCCAATGCCAAGGCCTTTGCCGCCGTTCGCGCCGACAAGGAGCGCGAAGCGACGCTGGGCCATGACGGCACCTGGGTCGCTCATCCGGGTCTTGTCGGCATCGCGCGCGAGGTGTTCGACCGCATCATGCCGACGCCGAACCAGTTGCACGTGATTCCGCCTGGCACGGTGACGGCACAAGACCTGACCACGCCGCCGCCGGGGCCCAAAACGCTTGCCGGGCTGACCAACAACGTCAATGTCGGCATCGGTTATATCGCGGCCTGGCTGCGCGGCCAGGGCGCCGTGCCGTTGCATAATCTGATGGAAGATGCCGCCACCGCCGAAATCAGTCGCACCCAGATCTGGCAATGGCGGGTGTCGGACGTGGTGCTCGATGGCGGCGAAGCCGTTGACGAAGCGCTGATCAACCGGGTTACCGATGAACAGCTCGCGGTCTGGAAGGCTGTGGTCGGGGATAATTTCTTCGCCACGGGCAAATATGCCGAAGCCGCCGAGGTGTTCCGCACCCTGACCCTTGCCGAGCATCTCGAACCGTTCCTGACCGTCCCGGCTTATGAGCATTATTTCGCGCGGTAAGCGAGAAGTCTCGCCTCTCCCGCTTGCGGGAGAGGTGGGTTCAGTCCTCTGCGGGCGTGAATTCCCGCGCCGCTTCGGCTAGCAAAATCGGTACACCGTCGCGAATCGGATAGGCGAGCCCAGCGCGATCGGCGACCAGTTCCTGCGCCGCTGTGTCGAGGCGCAGTGGTGTGCGGGTCAGCGGGCAGACGAGAATGGCCAGCAATTTGGGGTCGATCGCGGTCATTGCAGCGTCGGTCTCTGGTCTGTCCCGCCCATCCCTTGCGCAAAGGTCATCAGCGCGGTCAGCGTCGCGGCGCGATCGGCCAGATCTTCGGCTTCGAGCAGGGCCTGTTTTTCGGCGGGATCAAAGGGGCAGACGCTGGCCAGCGTTGTTACCAGCGCTTCGTCATCGGCATCGGTGACCGCCTGCCAGTCGGCCGACAGCCCCTTGGCATCAAGATAGGCCTGCAGCACGTCCTCGAGCCCGGCGCGGGCTGCCGCTGCGAGCGCATCCGAATCATCGCGATCATCGCCAAAGCCGAGATAATCGGTCATCACCTGGCGATACAAAGTGGTGCGATCGAGTTCCGCCTGAATGCGAAAACGCGATATGCCGGTCAAGGCGATCAGCATGCGGCCGTCTTCGGTTTCGCGAAAATCACTGATGCGGCCAAGGCAGCCGACATCATAAAGCTGTGGTGGCTCGCCCGGGTGCCGCGGCTGCACAATGCCGATGATGCGATGGGCGGCACCGGTGGCGGCCATCGCATCGCGGACCATGGCAAGGTAGCGCGGCTCGAAAATGTTGAGCGGCAGCACACCGCGCGGCAGCAACAGCGCGCCGGTCAGCGGGAATACCGGCACGGCGGCGGGCAGTGGTTCTTCGTTGGTCATGAAAACAGCACCGATCGCAAACGGGCGCGGGTCTTGATGCTCCAGGGATCATCAAGGCCCGTCGCTTCGAACATCTTGAGCAAGGTCGTGCGCGCTGTTGCCTCGTTCCAGTTCCGATCGGCAGCGATAATCGTCAGCAGCGCGTCTGCCGCACCGTCGCGGTCGCTGCTGGCGAGCAGGGCGCCGGCAAGGTCGAAACGCAATTGATGGTCATCGGGATTGGCAGCGACATCGGCCTTCAGCCCTGCCAGATCATCAACGGGCACGGCTTCGGCGGCAAGCGCGATGGCGGCGCGGGCGCGGGCGACGTCGCCATCTTTCGAATCGGCCGGCACTACGGCCAGCGCCTCGGCAGCGGCATCGGTCTGGCCCAGCGCCAGCAACGCCAGTGCATATTTGCCAGCGATCGGTTCGCGCTCGGGCAGCTCGCGTGCGAGGGCGCCCAGCATGGCGGCGGCATCATCATGCGCCCCGGCGGCGCTGGCTTGCGCCGCCGCTTCGAGCAGGGCGGTAATTTCGGCTTCGGCATCGGCTTCACCGGCCGGCACCGGCGCGCCGGCGAGCAGGCGATCGATAAATGCCTTCAACTCGCGTTCGCCAAGGGCCCCCTGGAAACCATCGATGGGTTGTCCACCCAAAAAGGCATAGACGGTGGGAATCGACTGGATGCGGAATTGGCTGGCCAGCGTCTGATTCTTGTCGACATCGATCTTGACGAGTTTGACCCGGTCGGGCTGGGCGGCGACGACACGTTCGAGCAGTGGCGTCAGGGTCTTGCAGGGGCCGCACCATTCGGCCCAGAAATCGACAAGCACGAGCATCGTTTTCGATGCATCGATGACATCGCGGCGAAATGCTTCGATGCTGGCTTTTTCGCTGGCGGCGGTCGCAAGGCTGGCCAAGATGATGCCCTTTAATTGTGAATCGGAGTTCGTTCGTACTGCCATATGGGGCGCAAGCCGGCATTTTGCCAAGGTCGACGATGCCACACACAAGGATATCAGGCGGATTTCACCCGATTATGCTTGCATTGCGAAAGTGGTGCGTGTACCCGCGCCGCTCGCCACGATGGCAATCGGTGGTCGAGCGGGCGTAGCTCAGGGGTAGAGCGCAACCTTGCCAAGGTTGAAGTCGAGGGTTCGAATCCCTTCGCCCGCTCCAGCGCGCTGGAGCGCTTCGCTGGTATCGGACCCCGGGTCGTGGCGGCGGTAGAGAATCAACCAAGCACCGCCGCAAAATGTTGTGCCACCATGGCGTCGCATCGGCAGCCGCGTTTGCGAAGTGCCCGTAGTTCGACGATCCTTAACATTCCCCGGCTTGGCACAATCAGGCCCCGGTTCGAAAAATCGGCTATCACGCGCGCAATGTAGCTGCGGCCCACGCCTATTATGTCGGCAAGCCGCTGTTGCGTGATTGGAATTGTCCTGTCGCCGGTTCGGTCCTGCGCATGAACCAGCCATCGGGCGATGCGCGCGGCAATGCTGTGGGTGGCAGCGCAGGCGCTTGCCTGAAAAATCTGTGCCAACAGGCAATCGGCGTAACGCGCAAACAGGGCGTCGATCGCCGGGTTGGCGCGTTTGAGCGCTTCAAGCCGATGCAGCGGCAGCACGGCGACTATTCCGGGATATTGGACAATGGCGCGGCTGAAGGCGGGCAGAAACCCGTGGCTGACGATGCCGCCGACGGCACCTTCGCTGCCGACCATCGCCGTTTCCACACAATTGCCGTCTTCCATGTCGACCAGGAAGGAAACAATGACCGGCCCGATGGGAAGATGTGCGTGGACAATTTCCTGGCCTGGCGCGAACAGGATGTCACCGGCGACAACCTTGCGCCACTCGCACGCCAGCAGCAGGCGGGCGCGCGGCGTTTCGGCCAGCGACATGACCAATGTGTTGCCGAGCATGGCGATCGCGTCGAATTTGCGCTGCACCTGTCCCGTTCCATTCTTGCCAATAATGTGCGAGTGTATCCTAGTGTGCAGACTTGCCAAGCATGTGCCGGCACAGGCGTATGGTATTTTTGAACAAAGGGTAGCGTATTTTTGCCGAAAAGCGTCAGACACACCGGTTTGATAAAGCCGCGGCTGGAGCCATCAGCGTGACCGAATCGACCCTTTCGGTCGGCGGCGATGAAGGCGCTTGGCGTTCGAATATTCTGCACACGGAATTCGATAAACAAATCCTCGACGTGCTGCCCCAGATGATCTGGTCGACCAATGCGCGCGGCGAACCCGATTTCTTCAATCGCCGCTGGTATGAGTTTACCGGCGTTTCCGTAGGCGCCACTTATGGCGCGAACTGGAGTCGGGTATTGCATCCCGACGATGCCGCCAAGGCAAGCCGCTATTGGCAGCAATGTGTCGACAGCGGCTCCGATTATGAAATCGAGTATCGGATTCGCGGGCATCAGGGGGATTTTCGCTGGGTGCTGGCGCGCGGCGTTCCGGCCTATGGCGAGGACGGGTCGATCACGCGCTGGTTCGGCACGTGCACCGATATCGATGACCGCAAGCGTGCCGAGTCGCAACGGGAGCTTATTTCCGAAGAACTGGGCCATCGTATCAAAAACATCTTTAGCGTGATCAAAAGCCTGGTGACGATATCGGGAGCACAGACGTCCGCCGCCGAGCTTGGCGGGCGCATCGATGCGTTGGGCAAGGCCAATCAATATGTTCTGCCAGATGCGATGGACGCTGCTCAGCGCGGCGGCGCGACATTGCTCGGGCTGATGGCGGACCTGTTCGAGCCCTATCGCATTGATGGCGCGGAGCGGATCATGTTGCGCGGTGACGATGTGGAGATCGGGCGTCACGCCGCGACCTCGCTGGCGCTGTTGCTGCATGAGCTTGTCACCAACGCGATCAAATATGGATTGTTGCAGCAGCGAGATGGCAGCGTGACCGTGACAATCACCCTCGCCGGGGAGACTGTCGAGTTCGAATGGCGCGAATCAGGGGCCGCTGACGTGAAACCGCCAGTTGAAGCCGCCGGTTTCGGCACCGGCCTGATCGACCGCGTCGTCCTCTATCAATTGGGTACAAAGCTGGACAGGCAATGGCATCCCGGCGGTCTCCTTGCCTGCATGACGATTCCCCGGGATCGATTACGCCGCTGATATTCCGGCCGTCGTTGGTGGCGGGGCGCCTTTAGCCAGGTAATTTCCACCGGCGATATGGAACGATAAAGCCGGCAAAGCCATGAATATGCCCATCTGGAACTTTTTCCGGTACCGGCGGTTTGCCTGTCAGACACTCGAAAAAGGAACCTGTCATGGCGTACGACCCCAATTCAAATCCGAATAACACCGATCCATCGCGTCCTGCAGTCCGCGACAGTTCGACAAGTGGTGGCATGAGCCCGCTGCTTATTGGCGGTATCGCTGTTGCTGTCGTGATCGCGCTGGCATTCGCCTTCAATTTTATCAATTTCGATACGAGCGGCCAAGTCAAGGCACCGACGGTATCGGTGAACGGCGGTGAACTGCCTTCGGTCCAGATGGAGACGGCGGACATCAAACTTGGCACCGAGACCAAAACGGTCGAGCTGCCGACGCTTGACGTGCAGAAGCCAGGCGACGACGGCAGCGCCAAGAAGTAACAGCCAGACGATAATGGATGTTGGTGCCGGGCGGTAAATACCGCCCGGCATTTTTTTGGCTGTTTTTTCAAATTCGCCATTGCCGGGGACCACTGGTGGTTTTGCCGCCTTGGCCGAGGGGCGGGGGACCGGATTGCGTCTAACGCAAGCCAGTCAAATGGGCGCCGCTTTCACCACGGGCTTGAAGGTGCGAACGCGGGGAAACGAAAAGGTGATAGTGCGCGGTCCGCGCGCCTCAATGCTTCCCGATAGCTGGCCTGCAAAGCCTTTCATCAGGGGGGAATCGCAGATGACTTCTGCCGTCGGGCCATCCGACCATGAGATGCTGGTTTCCACGCCATCGTTTTTATTGGTGACGGTGATCATTGCCTGATCAGCGTCGCAAAGGGCGGAAAAGGCCTCGACCAGATAAAGAGCCAAGGTGGATGCCGTGTCGATATCGAATGCCAGCTCGTCATCAGACGGTGGAACGGTGACGTTTGTGGCAAGCTGAAAGTGGCGAGATACCTGCGCTGCCAATGCCCGCAGCAGTGGTTCGGCCGGTACCAGCACCATCTCGCCTCGGTCATAAAGCAAGCGTTGGACGAGTGCCAAAGCCGCGACACGCAGCCTGGTGTTTTCCAACTTTTTGGACTGGTCGGTGGCGGTTGCGTCCAACGCCAGGTAGCTGCCGATGACTTGCAGGTTGTTCCGCACGCGGTGGTTCAATTCGAACGCAAGGGCGCGCTGTTTATCAACGGTCACCCGCAACGATTCGTCACGTTTCGCAATGGTTCGCGCCATTTGCTGCATGGCGGCGGCAAGCGTTCGAAACTCATCGGGAGCATCGTCGAACTGACCGGCGGGCATCCCGTAACTGCCGTCACCGATCTTTCGGGCCGCATCCCGCAAATTGTCGATCCAGCGCAGCAGCACCCAATCCCCTGCCCACCACAGCGCCAGCGACGCAAGGACAACCGCCAATAGTGGCAACAGGAATGAGGTGATGAGGATCCACTGGTCGCGGCCTGTCCAACCGGGGTCGCGCTGCGCCACAACAAGTAGCAGGGCGGCATCATGACTGTTCACCGGGATCAGCGGTGCTGTACCGATCAGCCACTTGTCGCCCGCCTTGTCCTTGACGTTGACAATCTGTTCACTCGGCCGGACGGGCAAGGCCGCCGCCGGCAGCGTGCGGCTGCGCACCAGGACATCGCCAGAGGGCGACAGGATGGCGATCGCCGCCGCACTGGTGTACAATCGCATCAGGTAGGTCTGATATCTGGCAAGGTCAATCGTTGCCAGCAAACGGCCGGATTTATCACCGTGGCGCCACATTGCTTGCATGGTGATAGAATGGGCAGTGGGCGTGGCCCTGTTATCCCATTGGCACAAGACATTATCGGCACCATCGACGCTCTTCATGGCGCTGATATCTGGCAGGCGCAGTGCCGCATCGGCCAGCACCGATGCGCAGTTTCTACTGTCATTTGCGACAAGGTTCGGATTGTTTGCCACCAGGGAAATACCATATTGAAGCTGTTCCAACATGGCCGTCTCGGTATCGGCGGCGCGCATGGCGGTGCCGCGCAAATCCTCGAGCAGTTGGTCCCGGTCAACAGAGATACGAATTTGTGATTGCACAATCGCCAGAATCACAAGTGGTGTCAGCGCAATCAATAGAATTGCAACCAGCGTCTGCCGGATGGAGCTGCGCCGGGCAATATGGTCGAGCAGCCGACGGGCGATAGCTGGCGGCTTGGATAAATCGGTCATTGGGTCAGTGCCGGCGCTCGTTCTGTTATCACGTCTTCGGGTCCGTCCATGAAGCGCCGGAGGGCGGCGCGCCCGCGGGTGATCCGGCTCTTGATGGTCCCCAGCGGAACGCCGGTGACCACAGAAATCTCGTCCCATCGCATCCCGGATTCAACAAGCAGAAGCGCTTCGCGCTGTTCGGCGCTCAAAGTCGCCAATGCGCGGGCGAGATCGGCGATCAGCAATTGCCCGCCCTGATTGGGTGGTACGACCTGCACATGTTCAGAATGATCCGGATCGTAAGGCACAAACCGCCGTGCAACCTTGACGGTTGTGTAAAAGTGATTGCGCAGAATTCGGAAGATCCAGGCGCGAAAATTGGTGCCCGGCTGAAACGAAGCGCGCGCCGCCCACGCCTTCAGCAGCGCTTCCTGCGCCAGATCGTCGGCAAGGTCGCGATTGCCGGCAAGCGCCCGGGCAAAAGCGCGAAGCGATGGCAGGATCTTCACCAGATCGGCGCGAAACACCGAGTCAGGGGCAGCATTGTCACCAGGTTGCATCATTCGCCGCCCTGTGACGCGCTATTTCGCTTTGCGTCGATTTCGTCCAGCAGGTCGAGGAACTGGTCGGGAACCGTTTCTTTTTCGACATCCGCCCACATTTGCCGCAGCGCAGACCCAATAGGGTCTGTGGCGTTCGGGGATAGCCCCCGCCGGGGAGAGCCCTGTTTTTCTCTGGCCACTCGTGTCGGTCCTTTTACGCTTATTAGTTGCAAAACCGGGTAATTCGAAAATTGTTCCGTACGTAATGGAACTTTTCTGTGCTTAGTGCGTTTGTTTCCTGTTCCCACGTTCGAAAGCGCCTGCATGAATTCCCCTGGCCAGACCACATCAGTGAACGAGGCCCCGACGTTGCGATCGCTGCTGGGCACGCATTTGCCCTTTCTGCGGCGCTATGTGCGAGCGCTGGTCGGCAACCAATTGGCCGGTGATCAATATGTCCGCGCCGCGCTCGAAGCGGTGCTGGCCGATCCGGCGATGCTCGAAATCGATCGCGACGCCGCAAGGCTGTCACTGTTCCGCATGTTCCATGCCTTTTGGAACCCGCTTCGCACTGGCGCCGATGCGCCGACGCTTGCGGGTACGCCACTCGATGCCCTGCCGATAACCGGGCGCGAAGCCTTGCTGCTGACAGCGATGGAAGGCTTTTCCGTTGCCGATGCTGCCCTCATAATCGGTCGTTCCACCGAAGTCGTCGCACAGGAAGTTGCAGACGCTCGCGCTCAGATAGCGGCGGCGATCCGGTCGCGTGTGCTGATCATCGAAGATGAACCGATCATCGCCATGCATCTGGGACAGATGGTCGAATCGATGGGCCATGAAGTTGTCGGGATGGCGATGACCCGCAACGAAGCTGTGCGCATGGCGGGCGCCGTGCGCCCCGATCTCGTGCTCGCCGATATCCAGCTCGCCGATGGGTCCTCTGGGATCGACGCGGTTGAAATAATCCTGGTTGATTTCGATGTGCCGGTGATCTTCATCACCGGCTATCCCGAGCGCCTGCTGACCGGGGAACGGGTCGAGCCGGCCTATCTTGTAACCAAGCCCTTCGACCCGGAAACCGTGATCGCCACGGTCGGGCAGGCACTGTTGACCAGAAGTCGGGGAATCTCCGAGTCCTGAGCCTCGGCGCTAATCGACAGCGCCGGTAAAACCGTCGCGCAGTTCACGCTTGAGAATCTTGCCGATGTGGCTGCGCGGCAGTTCCGGGAGCAGGACCAGCGTGGCCAGGCGTTGTGTTTTGCCCAGCCCGGCGTTGGCCGCGGTGCGCAGCGCCTCGGCATCGACGCCCGGTGCCACGACAAAGGCGATGGGCGTTTCGCCCCAGCGGTCAGATGCGATGCCGACCACGGCGGCCTCGACGACGCCGGGCAATGCCAGCAGCACGGCTTCGATGTCGCTGGGGTAAATGTTGAAGCCGCCCGAAATGATCATGTCCTTGGCGCGGTCCATCAGCGTCAGGAAGCCCTCGGCATCGATGCGACCGATATCGCCGGTTCGCAGCCATTTCGAGCCATCGGGGGCTGTCCAAAAGGCCTTTTCGGTCAGGTCGGGGCGGTTTTTATAGCCGTTCATCGTGGCAGGCGACTGGCCGACGATCTCGCCCGGCGTTCCGGGTGGTACATCAATGCCGGCTTCATCGATGATCCGCACGGCGTGGCCGTCGCTGGGCCGGCCGACGGTGTGCAGTTTGTCGGGGTGGAGATGCGCCGGGAAGACAAAGCTGACGCCGCCTTCGGTCATGCCGAAGAATTCGACCAGACCGCCCGGCATGCGGGCGAGCACTTGCGCCTTTAATTCGGCAGGGAACGGTGCCGAGGTGCAGAACTTCATCTTGAACGACAATTTGTGATCATCGAACGCCGGGTCGGCAAGGACGCGGCGGTACTGCACGGGAACCAGCATGGTGTAGGTCGCGGCATGCTCCTGGGCGAGCTTGAGCCACGCGGTGCTGTTGAACTTTGGTTGCAGGATGACGGTGCCCCCCCAGGCCAGCGTCGGCAGAAAGGCGACCAGCGTGGTGTTGGAATAGAGCGGCGTTGAAAGCAGCGAGACGGTGTCGCCATCATAGCCGAGCACCTTGCCGCCGATGATATGCAGCGATCGCATGGCCGCCGACTGGATGATGCCCTTTGGCGTGCCGGTGGTGCCCGACGAATAGATGATGTTGAAGGCGGCATTTTCATCGAGCGCCGGCAGCGGCGGTACCTTGGCGCTGGTATCGATCCAGGCGTCCAAAGCATCGAGATCGACGAGCGTGCAGGATTCCAGCACTTTGGCAAAATCGGCGCGAGAAGCGGCATCGACAAACACCAGCCGGGCGCCGGAATCGGCGACCATTGCGGCAATCTGGTCAGGTGTGGAGGACGGCGCGAGTGGTGCGACCGTGGCACGCAGCCGCAATATGCCGGCCCATAGCACGGCGTAATCGACCGAGGACGCCGCAATGATCGCGACGGCGTCGTTTGGCGACGTGCCCAGCTTGGCCAGCGTCGCTGCGACAGCATCGGCGCGCGCTGCAAAATCAGCATAGCCGATCTGCTGGTTACCACAGATAACCGCGATATGATCGGGACGCGCCGCCGCATGGGCGACGATGGCAGCAGGAAAATCGAAACAGGTCATGTCGGCCACGGTGCCGCGTGGCGGCGGCCGTGTCCAGCCAGCGTTCTTGTCAGGCTGATTGGCCGGCGCCGGATTATGCGGCCTTGGCGCCTTCCGGGGCGATCTGGGCAAAAGCTGCACGTTGATAGGCAAGCTGGGTGGTGAGGCGTTCGCGGTGGTCCGGGTCTTCGGTGCGTTCGATGGCGGTGTTCAGCGCGGCAATCGCTTCGCGGTGGAAGGCAACGCGGCCATTCATGCGGCGCGCGAGGCGCGACGGCGCCAGCTTGATGATCGGAATCATGATGACGGCGAAGGTAATCACGGTGAAGGCGATCGCCATATAGGTGGTCGTCGAATAATTCATGATGTCCGAGAAATTCATGACAAGCCCCAAAGCAAAGCGCAGCGCACAGCCGATACGATGGACTTTGCCAGAAACTGCGAAGGTGTAAAGTGCGGTAATGCCAGGTTGCGGCGGGCGCGATGCCGCGGTGCGGCCGAAATCGCGGCAAATGCCGGGTGGCGAGCCCATCGCAGCGAACAAAAAGGCGGCCCTGGCTCGATGCCGGGGCCGCCTCTTGATGCTGTCAGCGGCCTTGCGGCCCGGCTTACAGCGCGGTGATGTTCACCGCGGCCTGTTTGCCGCGACGATCTTCTTCCAGCTCGAACGAGACGCGCTGGCCTTCGCTGAGGTCGGACATGCCGGCGCGTTCAACGGCCGAAATGTGGACAAAGGCATCGGGGCCGCCGTCTTCACGCTGGATGAAGCCGAAACCCTTTTGACCGTTGAAGAACTTCACCGTGCCATCGACACGCTGGCCATTGGTCGCCGGTGCGGCTTCGCGGTCACGCTGCGGGCGGGCTGGGCGATCGCCATAGGCTTCACGCTCGCGTGGTGGCGCGCGATCGGTTACCGGCAGCGCTTCGCCATCGATTACCAGGTCGGTCGCCGAGACGCGGCCGTTGCGTTCGGTCAATGTGAATTCCATCGGCTGGCCATCGGCAAGACCGGTAAGACCGGCGGCTTCAACCGCCGAAATGTGGACAAAGACATCTTCACCGCCATCATCGCGAACGACAAAGCCGAAGCCTTTTTGACCGTTGAAGAATTTCACAACACCCTTGGCGGTGCCGAGCACAACGCCTGGGCCCATGTCGCGGGGGGGGCGCGGGCCGCCAAAGCCGCCGCCACCGGGACGACCACCAAAGCCGCCGCCGCCGCCGCTACCGCCGCCGCCGAAACGGCTGCCGCCGCCGCCGCCGAAACGATCACCGCCGCCGCCATAACCGCCGCCGCCGCCGCCGCCGAAACGGTCGCCGCCGCCACCGCCGCCGCCGTAGCCGCCGCCGCCACCGCCTTCAAACTGGTCGAACCCGCGCTCACGCTTGTCGAAACCACCACCACGCCCGGCACCACGTCCGCGTCGATCAAAGCTCATTTTCTGTCCAAGTCTTCCATAGTCAGTACAAATTGGTGCCCGTCGGCGGCGATGCGGTGAACTACAAGGCGTCGTAACCGAAATTGCTCCAACTGTGTCTCTACAGGAATTTACCCGAGTCGGCGAGGGGGATTCGAAAATGATCGTTTCGGTCCAACTCGGCGGTAAACACGCCGCTGGATGCGTCCGTCAGCGGCGGCGGGTGACCAGGCTGGCGATCAATCCGGCGAGCAGGGCGCTCATCACGGCGGCGATGCCATAGGCGAGGCCATGCTCCTGCGCCATGACGTAAATCCAGCGTTCAAACCCCGATTTGCCGATCCCGATCGGCACCGATGAACTGGCGATCACCCTGCCCTTGCGGATCAGGTGAATTTCGGCGGTATAATCGCCGACGGGGACGATGGCGGGAATGGCGATGCGGGCACGATAAAGCACGCCGCTGGTAACGGTGACGGCTTTTGCATCCTCGACAAACAACAGCGCCTTGCGTTTTGCGGCGATCAACCCCTTTTCGAATGTCTTGGTTTCGCGGTCGCTGGCGCCGCTGGCCGGGGACAATTGCAGATTGCGGATGCCGATTTCATAAATGGCGGTGGTCCGGTCGTCGGCGAGCTCGGTTATCGGTCTCGTGGTTGCGACAGCATAAAACCCCGGCACGCTTTCAAAGCGAATGCGTTCGGTATTGATCCAGATGCCGGCGACGCGGGCCTTGCGCCGCACCGTCACCGGCGCCGCCGGGCCGCGCACGACAATGGCGATATCGGGTGGTGCGTCGGGGACGGCGCCCGCGGGGTATTGGATCGCGCCAAAGACCAGCAGGTCGGCGCCCTTGAAGGTTGTGTTGATATCGATCCGGCTCTGGCTGAGCGCCGAGATCAGCGATACGGGCGCGGCGGCGCCGAGCAGCAGCCACAGCAGCAAGGCGACCAGCGCCTTCATTGCGGGCCGTAAAGCGTGTAAAGCGATGCCGGCGGCACCGTCAGGCCGAACAACAGCCCCGCTGCCACGGCCAGCACCAGCAATGCCAGCGCCAGCCGCAGTTTTTCCGGCTTCAACTGCTGTGCCGAGCGCACCCCGAGTTGCGCCCCGGCGACTCCGCCGACCAGCAGCAGCATCGCCAGCACGATATCGACCGATTTCGACGAAGTGGCGTGCAAAAGCGTTGTTGCTGCGGTGACAAAGATGATCTGGAACAAAGAGGTACCGACAACCGCGCTTGCCGACATGCCGAGCAGATAGATCATCACCGGCACCATGATGAAGCCGCCACCCACCCCCATGATGGCCGTCAGGATACCGACCAGCACGCCGAGCAGCAGCGGCGCCAGCGGCGAGATATACAGCCCCGATTTGTAAAAGCGCGTCTTGCCGGGCAGCGCCGCGATCCACGGCACATGGCGGCGCAGCCGGGCCGGCGGCCGCGCGGCGCCGGCGGCAACCCGCCGCTGGGCCAGCAGCGTGGCGATGGCTTCCTTGAGCATCAGACCGCCGATGACGCCCAGAAACAGCACGTAGATGATGTTGATGCTGACATCGATCTGGCCGATTTTTTGCAACTTGCGAAAGACGATCTGCCCCAAGCCGGCGCCGATGACGCCGCCGGCAACCAGCACCAGCCCCATTTTGACATCGACTTGCCCGCGCCGCCAATAGGCCAGAGCGCCGGATACGCTGGAGCCGGTAATCTGGGTGGCGGATGAAGCCACCGCGATTGCCGGCGGGATGCCATAAAAAATCAGCAGCGGCGTCGTCAGAAAGCCGCCGCCGACACCGAACATGCCCGATAAAAATCCGACACCGCCACCCAGCAAAATGATGACGATGGCATTGACCGACATTTCGGCAATGGGGAGGTAAATATCCATCCCTGCCAGCCATAGCCCCCCCGGGGGTAGCGCGTCACGTCAGGATTTTGGTTCGACCAGGGTGCAGCTTGCCTGCATCGTCCGCAAATTGATACCGACACGTTTGGCCAATGGGTCAGCCCAGCTATACGCGATCGCATGATCCGGGTCTTCGCCATGGACATAGAGCACCAGGCTCGGGGCATTGTTGCCGTTCGGCCACACCACATTCCGCATTCGCAGGGAGAAGGTTTGCGGCATCGGCTCGTCGGTCGTCACCGTCACCCGGCCACCGACATCGTGGAGCATCAGGCCTTGCTGGAACCACCAATCGGTCTTGCCGTCCTTCAACGCCTTGCGCGGGATCGATGCCCAGCATTTGAAAGCGCGGCTGCGTTGCAGAGTCAGCAGCGTGCCGTCAGCCGCCGTCATGCCTATCCCGGCCGCGGTCAGCGTCGTCAGGCCTGCCCCGCAAACGCCCTTTTTTTCGACGATCTCGAGCCCTGTGGCCACCCGCGCAAAGGCTCGCGTGCAGCCACCGCTGTTGATTGAAACAGACTGTTCAGCCTCCAAAACGCGCCAAACGGCATCAGCGCCGACTGCCGCGCCATGGGAATCAACGCCCTCAACGCGAAAAACATCGCCATCAGCGGTTATCCGAAGCCCGGTCCATGGCGGTGCCGGTTTGCCGGCTTCGGTGGCGAAATACACCTGTTCCTCGTTGGTGTAGACGCCCGGCAGCAGCGCTGCTGTCGCCAGCGCTGCTGCCAATAGCATCATTTCGGCGGCACCTTTGCAGCGGCGCGCAGCGCATCGAGCTTCTTCTTGAAATAGGTCCAGCTTGTTTCGTTCGGGCGCGCATCATCCGCCGGGGGCGGCCGGTCCCAGATCGGATAGTTCAACTTGATTTCGTCGGTCATCACCTTGGGCAAGTCGCTGATCCCGTTCGGCATGATCTGGCCGACGGCGTTGAACACCAGCACGCCATTGCGCCCGGTCATTTCCATCCATGGCAACCATGGCGACATCCGCACCCAGGCGATCGACGGATTGGCGCGGGTTTTGCTCGCATCGAGCAAATCGGCGGCTTCGGCGACGAAATCGAAAATCTCCATCGAATGATATTTGTTGCCGACAAAATCCTGATACTCGCCGGCCAGCGGGTTGGTGTAATAAAGCGGGATGACCGCGGGCATGAAGACGCGGCCATGATCGACGCGGCCGCTAAAGGTTGCCGGCTTGCCATCGGCGCCGATGGGGAACGACGGGCGCTGGTTGACCGGGTCGTTTGCGACATGCACCACATCGATGGTCTTGCCGGTCCACGGGTTTGCCCAGGTCCGGATGATCTCACCGGTCCTGGTATCGGTGTAGAGCAGCAATTCGCGGCTCACCATGCGATAGCCCTTGCCGCGCACCGGGTCGGTTACGGTCACGCACTGGCGGATGTTCATGCCTTCGACATCGAAGACGTGCTTGTCGGCTTCACCTTCGACTCGCGAATAAACCTCGCCCGAGAAATGATAGACCACCGCTTCGCCGTCCTTGAGCGAGCATTGCACCTTGCGCTGCGCGGTAATCACATCGGCGGGGTTGGACAGATCGAGTTGTTTGGGCGCCGCCAATGCGGGGCCGGCCAGCGCCAGCGCCATACCGGCCAGTAGCAACGACTTCATCATGGTTCACCCCACAGGTTGACTAAGCACGAAAGACCGCGTGAGTTGTCCGGACAAATCGGCTGGCGTCAAGAGGGGTTGGATATGCGGCGGGGCGTTATCGAGGTCGGGCCGCAGCGCTATCGGGAGACTTATGGCCGGGCCTATGAGGAATTTGTGGTGGGCGATGTCTATGAACATCGCCCTGGCCGCACCATCAGCGAGCAGGACAATAGCTGGTTTACCCTGCTGACAATGAACACCCATCCGCTGCATTTCGATCATGTCTATGCCGCGAAAACCGAATTCGGGAGGCCGCTGGTGGCATCGCCGCTGACGGTGGCGATCCTTGTCGGGATGAGTGTTTCGGATGTCAGCCAGAAGGCGGTGGCTAATCTGGGCTGGCGCGATATCCGCATGACCGCGCCGGTATTTGCTGGTGATACACTTTATGCCGAGTCGCGGGTGCTGGAAAAACGCCTGTCGGCATCGCGGCCCGAGCAGGGCGTGGTGACAATCTGCACTACCGGGCGCAACCAGCATGGCGTGATTATCTGCGAATTTGAACGCACCATGCTGATCTGGCGCGAAGGTTTCGGGCCGGTCGACGAGTGACGCGAATTATTCAGGGTATTTTTGCGCCATGTAGGTGAGCGAATTGGCAATCATTTCGTCCAGTACCAGCTGGTCGATGTCGCGCAGCCGCTTGAAGTACAGGCAGGACTTGCCGATCTTGTGTTTGCCCAATCGGGCAAGTTCGGCGACGCGATGGCCAAAGCCGTCGGTCAGATAGAGCACGATCTGGCTCTTGCGGGGCGAAAAGCCGATGCGGCACGCCTCGCCGGTGCGGCCGCTGTCGTAACGATAGTGGTAACGGCCAAAGCCGATGATCGAAGGCCCCCACATCACCGGCTCAGCGCCTGAAAGCCTGGCCATTGTGGCGCAGATGGTGCGGGCGTCGCCGCGTTGGTCCGGATCGGCGAGGCCATCGATGAAGGCGAAGGGGTCAACCGGGGTTGTGGTCGTCTTGTTTGCCGTGGCCGCCATGCCCCACCCCCTCTTGACCCGAACAGATTATGTCGAATGGCCGGGGCTGACAATGCCCGCCGGGGTGTTCGGTGCCCATTATCCGGTCCCGCCAGGTGAAATACAGGCCGTAATTATGGTTGAAGCTGCCATTATGGTGGAGATCGTGGTGGGTGGTGGTGGCAAACAGCCCCTGGTTGATGGCGCGGCGCAGGCGATATTCGGGCACGCCGAGCCGGGCGAGCAGCCGCGAATCATCGGCTTCGGGAGCCACCGGCGCAGGCCTGGCCGGGGGTATGAGCAGCGCTGCCGCATTGATCAGCCGCCCGGTGCCCTGCGGTGGCCAGCCCGAGGTGTTGAGTTCGGCCGCAACAACGACTGCGATCATCGCTCCCACAATCAAGGCCAGTGCCAGCGGGATACGCCGCCGCGCCTCGACCAGATCGTTGGCGCAACCGCGCAGCGCGGCGGCAATGCCCAGTGCAATGATGACCAGACTGGGGATCGGCCAGCTTAGCGTCAGTAGCCAGCGCGGCCAAAGACCCGTGGCGTCGCCTGTAAATTCCACCTCAGCAGCAACAGCAGCACCGTAGTGCCACCGCGCAGGACGCCATCCCGGAAAAAGCTATCCATCGTGCCTGCGGTGTATCGGGCAGCCTGCGCCCTGCCATGCCCCTTCGCTGCCGACCGCTTTCCCTCGCGGGGCTTTGCCTGTAACCACTTGGGTCATGGAAACGGCGCCCACCTATCTGGTTGTCATCGATCGTAGCGCCGAAAGCCGGGTCGCGCTGCGCTTTGCCGCGCTGCGCGCCGGGCATGTCGGGGCGCGGGTGGCGCTGGTTCATGTCGTGGCGCCGCCCGAATTCATGCAATGGGGCGGTGTGCAGGAAGCGATGGCCGCCGAAGCGCAGGCCGAAGCCGAAGCCTTGCTGGCGGCGCTGGCGGATGAAGCGGAACAGCTCGCCGGAGTGCGGCCGGTAACGATCATCCTGAAGGGCGATGCGGCCCCGGCGATTTTTGATCATGTTCGGGCCGATACCTCGGTGCGGGCCCTGGTACTCGGGGCGGCACCGCGCGGCGCGCCCGGGCCGCTGGTCAGCTATTTTGCCGGTGAACGCGCCGGGCAATTGCCCTGTGTCGTGATTATCGTGCCGGGCGGGCTTGATGCTGACCGGCTCGAATCGCTCACCTGAGCCTGAAGTAAGATAAAAATAGTCCGATTTTCACAGGCGCGGGTTGATTCAACGGGTGGAACCCGCCACATCGGTGCTATTCCGGTCATTCAAGGCGCCCTGTGACATGTTCATCGAAACCGAACGCACCCCCAATCCCGCGACGTTGATGTTTCGTCCCGGCCGTAGCGTCACCGATGGCAGCACCGCCGATTTTGCCACCCCCGAAGCCGCCGCAGCCTCGCCGCTCGCTACGGCGCTGTTCGGCCTTGGCGATGTCGAACGCGTGTTTTTCGGCAGTGAATTCATCAGCGTAACCAAGGCTGAAGGGTCGGCGGACTGGGCCGAACTGAAAACCCAGGTGCTCGGCGTGCTGGTCGATCATTTCAGCTCGGGGGCGCCATTGTTTTCAGCCGCCGCCGCGACACCGGTGGTCAATGATGACCCAGAAGATGCCGAAATCGTCAGTCAGATCATCGAATTGATCGATACGCGCATTCGTCCGCAAGTCGCTGGCGACGGTGGCGATATTGTCTATCGCGGTTTCAACAAGGGCACGGTGTTCCTTGAAATGCAGGGCGCCTGTTCGGGCTGCCCGTCATCGACCGCGACGCTCAAGATGGGCATCGAATCGCTGCTCAAATATTATGTGCCCGAAGTCACCGACGTTCGCGCCATCTGAAGGATTATCATGGCTGGATCACCGCTTGGCGCCGACGCGCTCGATTTGATATTTCGCGACGCCCGCACCTATAATGGCTGGTCCGATGCGCCGGTCAGCGCCGATGATCTGCGCGCTATTCATGACCTGGCGATCATGGGGCCGACGTCGGCGAATTGCCTGCCGGCGCGCTTTGTTTTTGTCAGCAGCCGCAAGGCGCGTGACCGGCTGGCCGAGCTTGTTTCCGACGGCAACAAGGAAAAAGTGCGCGCCGCGCCGGTGACGGCGATCATCGGGTTCGACAATCTGTTCTACAATCGCTTGCCCGAACTGTTTCCCCACGCCGATGCGCGGAGCTGGTTCAGCGGCAACGCCGAACTGGCGCGCGAGACGGCGTTTCGCAATTCATCGCTCCAGGCGGGCTATTTCATCCTCGCTGCGCGCGCGCTGGGCTGGGATACCGGGCCGTTGTCGGGCTTTGCCAAACCGGCGGTCGATGCGGCGTTCTGGGCGGGCACGACGGTGGAAACCAACATGCTGGTGAGCCTTGGCAAGGGCACCGACGAAGGGCTGTTCCCGCGTTCACCGCGCCTGTCCTTCGAGGATGCTGCCACCATATTGTGAGCGGCCTCACGCTTGGCCTTTCCACGGCATCACCGGCGCTGTCACTGGCGCTGTTCGATGGTGAACGCTTGCTGGCGCATGATCATCGCGTCATCGGGCGCGGCCATGCCGAAGCCTTGTTGCCCGCGGTGATCGCGCTGCTCGCCGGCCGTCGGCCCGATGCGATTATTGTCGATACCGGGCCGGGCAGTTTTACCGGGATTCGCATCGGCATTGCCGCCGCGCGCGCGCTTGGCCTCGCCTGGGGCGTGCCGGTGACGGGTTGTGAAGGCGGCGCGCTGGTTGCGGCGCGGGCCTTTGTGCTGCGCCCCGGGCTGGCGGCGGTCACGGTGTTGATGGATGCCGGGCGCGGCCAGGTGCTGCACCAGACGGTGACCGCGGATTTCACGCTGTCGCCGATCGAAACGCGATCGGCCCAAACGCTGGCGCCGGGTGCCGGCGAGGCGAGTGCCGGCGCCATGGCGCCGGCTGATCAGGGTGATCATGTTCATGGCGAGCATCCCGATATGGCGGATCTGATGCGCCTGCCGCTGGCTCGGCGTAGCCTGCCACCGGCGGCGCTATATATCCGGCCCCCTGATGCGGTGCTGCCGTTGTGATTGGTCGCGGGCGCAACCACGCAAAGATTTGACACTCCAGCCACAGGCGCGGCAATACGGCGGGCGCATGATCCCGCCCGATGATCCTCGCTTCGTCCCCCTGACACCCCCGCTGGTTACCCCCCCGACTCCTTCCCTGATCGTCGCGGCCGACACTCGCCATCTCGATGCGCTGATGATCGTCATGCACGCCAGCTTTGAACCCGGCTTTGGCGAAGCCTGGTCGGCTTTGCAGTTGGGTGGCACGATGGTGCTGGACAGCAGTTTTGCCCGGCGGGCGCTCGATACTGCCGGCATCGCGCAAGGCTTTACTTTGTGCCGCAGCGCCGGACCCGAGGTTGAACTTTTGTTGATTGCGGTGACGCCGGCACAACGTGGCAATGGCATGGGCCGGGCCTTGTTGCAGACGGCGTGCGAAGATGCGCGATTACGCGGCGCCGAGGAGATATTTCTTGAAGTGCGCGAAAACAATGACGCGGCACTGGCGCTCTACCGTCAATCAGGTTTTCTGGAAATTGGTCGTCGCCCGAATTATTATGCGGGAACCACTGGTTTACGCTACGCCGCGTTGACGATGTGTCGGCGACTAGACAATTGCTCAGCTTGATTGGCAGCTATTGCTTTTTGATGAAAGCCGGGTCATTGCGCTCTGGCGGAGGAGGGTTCCGCAAGTAAACGTCAAGGATTTTACAATGGTAGACAGCGTGCAGGTGCACAATGAATTGCTGGCACTGACAGCAGACATTGTTTCGTCGCATTTTGCTAACAACACGGTTTCGCCAGCCGATGTTGCAGGCGTGATTCAGAATGTATATTCCACTTTGGCGCAATTGGGTTCGGTCGTCGAAGCGCCGGTTGTTCGTCAGGAGCCGGCGGTGTCGATCCGTGCATCGATCAAGCCCGACTTCATCATCTGCCTCGAAGACGGCAAGAAGTTGAAAATGCTCAAGCGTCACCTGATGACGCGTTATGGCATGACGCCCGACCAGTATCGCGCCAAATGGGGTCTGGCTGCCGATTATCCGATGGTCGCTCCCAACTATGCCGAACAGCGCCGCACGCTGGCCAAATCGATTGGCCTTGGCACCAAGCGCGTCGCCAAGGTCGGTGGCAAGCCCCGCGGTCGGCCGCGCAAGATTGTTGCCTGAAGTATAGTCTGAACCTGGGCCGGAACCAGCGCCTTAACGAAAATCCGCCGGTTCGCCTTGTTCGATTCCCTCCACCCGCCTATTCATGGGTGGGTGGCAGCGGGGTGGTTCAAGGGCTGGGCAGCAGGAGATTTTTGCATGGGCGGCCAGATCGATCTTGAAGCGCTCTGCCTTAAAAAAGGCCTGCGCATCACTGAACAACGCCGGGTCATTGCCCGCGTGCTGAGTGCTGTCGACGATCATCCTGATGTCGAGGCGCTGCACCACCGGGTTGCGGCCGTCGATCCGCGCATTTCCATCGCTACCGTTTATCGCACGGTGAAATTGTTCGAAGAAGCCGGCATTATCGAGCGCCATGAATTCCAGGGCGGTCGGTCGCGGTATGAAACCGTGCAGGACGATCATCACGACCATCTCATCGATGTCGAAAGCGGCGATGTCATCGAATTTCACGATCCCGAGATCGAGGAACTGCAGGCGCGCATAGCGGCACGGCTGGGCTATCGCCTCGTTGATCACCGCATGGAATTATACGGGGTGGTGCTGCCGAAGCCCGAAAAGTGATGCCGCGGTCATGACTGAGCCGACCGCGCTGGCGCGCGCCCAGCGCAGTATCCGTTTTCAGCGGTTTGGCGCGGCCAAAGGCGTAGCCGGGGCGCTGACCACGGCATCGCTGGTGGTGCCGGCCGAACTGGTGTTGCGCAGTGTATTGCGGACACGCAAGGCGCATCTGCCGATTGTTTTCCACCGCGGGCTGGCGCGGGCATTGGGCATCCGCATCATCTGCCACGGACGACCGGCGCCGGGCGGGCGGGTGTTGTTTGTCGCCAATCATGTGTCATGGGCCGATATTCCGGTGCTCGGGGCGCGGATCCGGGCGGCGTTCATTGCAAAATCCGAAGTTGGCGGCTGGGGCATGGTCGGCTGGCTGGCGACGCTGGCGCGCACGGTTTATGTCGAGCGCGGCCGCCGTGCCAGCGCCGGCGAACAACGTGATGCCATCGCCGAACGGCTGGGCCGGGGCGACAGCCTGATCCTGTTTCCCGAAGGCACCAACAGCGATGGCACAAGGGTGCTGCCCTTCAAATCTTCGCTGTTCGCGGTTGCCGACAGGCATGACGATGTGCTGATCCAACCCGTGACGATTGCCTATACACGGGTCAACGGGATGCCGGTGACGCGCGAACGCCTGCCCGATCTGGCGTGGATCGGCGATACCGAATTGATGCCGCACGCGCTGGCCTTCATGCGGCTGGGCAAGGTGCGCGCCGAGATTATCTTTCATGCGCCCGTGTGGCGCGCCGATTTTGCCGATCGCAAGGCGCTGGCGCGGCATTGCGAAGCGGTGATCGCAAATGGCTATCGCACGTTGATGCGGGGATGACCGCGACGGCGGCAACGGCTATGAAGAGCCTGTTCAACCCGGAGTCGCTGCCACTCGTGTCCCGTTACTATGTAAAATCCTTCGGCTGCCAGATGAATGTCTATGATTCGGAGCGCATGGGCGATGTGCTCGCAGGCGAGGGCCATGTTGCTGTCGATAGCGCTGACGCGGCTGACATCGTGGTGCTCAATACCTGCCATATCCGTGAAAAAGCCGCCGAAAAGCTTTATTCCGATATTGGTCGCCTGCGCAAACCCCGCGCCGATGGTTCGCGCCCGGTTATCGTCGCCGCCGGCTGCGTGGCGCAGGCCGAAGGCGCCGAGATTGGCCGCCGCGCGCCGGCGGTCGATGTCATTGTCGGGCCGCTCGCCTATCACAACCTGCCAGCGCTGCTGAAAGAGGCCGCGGCTATTCCCGAAGATGCCCGCGGCGCGCGCTGGGGCCGGGCCATCGATACCGACATGCCGGTGGTGCCCAAATTCGACAAATTGCCGCCGCGCCGCCACCAGGGCGCCAGCGCCT
>JBBQMB010000030.1:0-23699 GCA_038328515.1 Sphingomonadales bacterium | reverse complement strand
CATTATGATTTTCTGTTGTCGATGAGCGAAAATCTTGGCGGAATCGGCCTCGAACACCACCGCAGCAGCGAAAATGGCGTCAACCCGGGCTATTTCACCGAATGGGACAAGGGTCCGGGCCGCCGCAACCTGTTGCCGCATGAATTCACCCATAGCTGGAACGGCAAATTCCGTCGCGGCGCCGATTCGATCGCCCCCGATTTTTCCACCCCGCTGCGCAATTCGCTGCTCTGGGTGTATGAAGGCCAGACGCAATTCTGGGGCTATGTGCTCGGCGCGCGTTCGGGGCTGTTCACCAAACAGGAGACACTCGACAGTCTCGCCAACATTGCCGCACAGCTTGATAACCGCCCGGGCCGCAGTTGGCGTTCGCTTGATGACACGACCAACGATCCGGTGATGTCAGCGCGCGCGCCAAAGCCATGGGCAAGCCAACAGCGCAGCGAGGATTATTATAACGAGGGCCTGCTGATCTGGGTGGAAGCCGATGCCATTATCCGCAGGAAGACCGCCGGCGCGCGCGGGCTCGATGATTTTGCCCGGGCCTTTTTCGGCGTCAATGATGGCGACTGGGGCGAGCTCCCCTATGATTTCGACACCATCGTCAAGACGCTGAACGGCGTCGTCGCGCATGATTGGGCCGGCTTTCTTCGCCAGCGGTTGACCGAAAAGGCCAAATCCGCCCCGCTCGATGGCTTTGCCGCTTCGGGTTACACGCTGGTCTACACCGACACGCCGACCCCGGCCCTTGCCGACCAGATGCGCACTGGCAAAAACAATAATCTGAGCTATTCGGGCGGCATGGTCATCGGGGCTGCCGGCGCCATCGAGCAAGTGGTGTGGGACAGCGCCGCCTTTGCCGCTGGCCTGACGGTCAGCGACACAATCGTTGCAGTCAATGACAAGCCGTTCAGCGACGATGCGTTGAAGGCCGAAATCACCGCCGCCAAAGGCAGCACGGCGCCGATCCGCTTGCTCATCAAGACCAGCGACCGGCTGCGCAGTGTCGATCTCGCCTGGAACGGCGGCTTGCGATATCCGCGCTTTGCCAAGGCCGGTACCAGCGATGGGCCGCTTGATCTGCTGCTGATGCCCAGGCCCTAGCTGCGGATCAGCTTCAGGCCGATGATGCAGCCGATCAACCCGGTCAACAGCAGCAACCGCGCCGGGTTGGCGCTTTCTCCGAACACCGCAATGCCGAGCAGCGCGGTGCCGGCAGCACCAACCCCTGCCCATACGGCATAGGCCGTCCCCAGCGGGATCGTCCGTGCCGCATAGGCCAGCAGGCCCATGCTGAGCGTGACCGCTGCGAGGAACACCAACACCCAGGGCAGGTTGCGAAACCCGTCCACAAATCGCAGCGCCGTGGTGAAGCCGACTTCGCAAAGTCCACCGATAATCAAGGCCGTCCAGGCCATTGGCCATACTCCCCATAGACGAATCACAGGCGCTCGCTTACCCCGCAGCGCGCAACAGGAGATTAGCATGCGGATCGATCAAATCCCCATCGGCGTGAACCCGCCGCACGATGTCAACGTCGTCATCGAATGCCCCTTGGGCGGCGAGCCGGTGAAATATGAGCTCGACAAGGCATCAGGCGCGCTCTTCGTCGATCGCATCCTTCACACCGCCATGCGCTACCCGTGCAACTATGGTTTCATCCCGCACACATTGGCGGAAGATGGCGATCCCATCGATGCGCTGATCGTGGCGCGGTCACCGTTCATCCCCGGCTCGATCGCGCGCGTGCGCCCGGTTGGCGTGTTGATGATGGAAGATGATGCTGGCGGCGACGTCAAACTCATCTGCGTCAGCGTCAACAAGGTCTATCCCTATTACGCCGATGTGCAGGAATATACCGATTTGCCCAAGATCGTGCTCGATCAGATCGAACATTTTTTCACGCATTACAAGGATCTGGAACCCGGCAAATGGGTCAAGTGCCAGGGCTTTGAAGGCCGGGCCACCGCCGAACGGCTTATCCTGGAATCGATCGAGCGCTACGAGGCCGACAAGGCCGGCACGCTGGCTGTGGAACCCAAACAGCACCCCGGCGCCCCGCGCGCCTAACATAACCTCCCCCCACCGGGGGGAGGTCGAGAGACGCCGCAGGCGGCCCGGGAGAGGGGCTGCTCTGAGGCCCCTCCCCCGGGCGGGTAGAGGTTTTAGCCTGCCGCCAAACGCGCCAGCGCGTCGCCTTCAACGCGCATCTTCGTCCATTCGTCCTGCATCACCGCGCCCAGACCCTTGTAAAAACCAATCGCCGGCGCATTCCAATCCAGCACCTGCCATTCGAACCGCGAATAATCCCGCGCGATGGCAATCCCGGCCAGATGCACCAGCAGCGCCTTGCCAACCCCCGACCCACGCGCCTCGGGCACGACGAACAGGTCTTCGAGATACAGGCCGCCCTTCCCCGCCCAGGTCGAAAAATTGCTGAAAAACAGCGCCAGCCCCACCGCCACGCCATCGATTTCGGCGAGCACTGCCTCGGCCAAAGGCCGCGCGCCGAACAGGGCCGCCTGCAAATCTGCCGCGCTCGCCTTTACGGCGTCGGGCTCCTTTTCATACACCGCCAGCGCGACGATCAGCGCCCGGATCGTCACGACATCGGCAGGTGTGGCGGGTCTGATTCGAATCATCGCATCTTTCTTTTCATCTTGCCGGGTCCCGCCGCAGCCAAAGCGCGGCGCCGACCAGACTCCAGAGGCAGAATGCGATCGCACGCCGTCTCACTCGGCGGCAATCGCCTCGGCGGCGGCCTTGGCCGCTTCCAGTTCGGCGGCCTTTTTCTCGACCAGCATGACGATATGATCGACCATCTTTTCGCTCTCGATGACATGGTCGGTGATGCCCGACAGGAACACCATGTGCCGGCCATTGCCGCCGCCCGTCAGCCCGATATCGGTTTCGCGGGCTTCGCCGGGACCATTGACCACACAGCCAAGCACCGAAAGCGACAGCGGCGTCGTGATATGCGCCAGCCGGGTTTCCAGCGTTTCCACCGTTTTGACCACATCAAAACCCTGGCGCGCACACGATGGGCACGAAACCACCCGCACGCCGCGCGCCCGGATGCCGAGCGATTTCAGCATGTGATAACCGACCTTGATCTCCTCGACCGGATCAGCACTCAGCGAGACGCGAATGGTGTCGCCGATGCCCGACCAAAGCAACATTCCCATGCCGATCGACGATTTCACCGTGCCGCCCTGCAAGCCGCCGGCCTCGGTAATGCCCAGATGCAGCGGGTAATCACAAACTTCGGCAAGGCCATTATAGGCAGCAACCGCAAGGAACAGATCCGATGCCTTCACCGAAATCTTGAAGTTATGAAAATCCTCGTCCTGGAGCATCTTCATATGCTCGAGCGCGCTTTCAACCAGCGCTTCGGGGCATGGCTCGCCATATTTTTCAAGTAGATGCTTTTCCAGGCTGCCGGCATTGACCCCGATGCGGATGGCGCAGCCATTTGCCTTGGCGGCATTGACGACTTCGCGCACGCGCGCCTGGCTGCCGATATTGCCCGGGTTTATGCGCAAACACGCGGCACCGGCATCGGCGGCCTCAAGCCCGCGTTTATAGTGGAAATGAATATCGGCAACGATCGGCACTTTCACGCCGCGCACGATGGTTTTCAACGCTGCGGTAGATTCCACGTCGGGGCACGACACGCGCATGATATCGGCGCCGACCTCCTCGCACTGGCGAATCTGCTCGATCGTCGCCTTGGCGTCGCTTGTCAGCGTGTTGGTCATCGATTGCACCGCAATCGGCGCATCGCCGCCCACCGGCACCTTGCCGACCATGATCTGGCGAGATTTGCGGCGGACAATGTCACGCCATGGACGAACGCTCATGCGATACTCCTGATGTTGCCGCCGCTATAGCCCGGCGCGCGCGCGCATCCAATAGGCCCGGCGCGCGCGCGCATCCAATAGGGTCGTGTCGGCAGCCGGCGCCGCACCTCTGCCTGTTTCCTTTGTTTGCGCGGGCGCTATGATTGCGCATGACCAGTATCCCCGCCGCCACCGTCATCCTGCTCCGCGATTCGCCCGATGGCCCCGAAATATTGATGGTCCGGCGTGGCGATAATCTCGCCTTTGCCGGCGGCGCGCTGGTGTTTCCTGGCGGACGCATCGATGCCGCCGATCTCATAACGGCGCGCAACCCGGGGCTCGCCACAGGTTTTGACGGCCTTGATGATGCCGATGCTGCGGCGCGCATCGCCTGCACCCGCGAAGCGCTTGAAGAAACCGGCGTGTTGCTGACCAGCGGCGACGCTCCCGATCCGGTGGCGCTGGCGCAGGCGCGGGCCCGACTGTCGGCGGCGCCCGATGCCGATGAAGCGTGCAGCTTCGCCGCCATGCTGGCAGCGCTCAATCACCGGGTAGATGCGGCGCGCTTTGCGCCCTTCGCGCGGTGGGAACCGCCATTGAAAGCCCCGATCAAGCGGCGCTTCGATACGCATTTCTATGTCGCCGACGCCGGCAACACCGCCAGCGCCGCAATTTCGCCCGATGGCAATGAAGCCGTGGCGATCCATTGGACAACGGCCGCAGCAGCGCTCGCCGCCGATGCCGATGGCAGTGGCCCGCTGGTGTTCCCGACAAAGTGCAATTTGCAACGCCTTGGCCAATATTCGAGCGTGGCTGCGATTCTTGCGATGGCGAGCGCCACACCGCCGCCCTTTATCCAGCCCGATATCGTAATGCGTGATGGCGAAGCGTGGATCATCATTCCCGAAGGCCTTGGCTATCCGGTCACCGGTGAACCAGTCGCCGGGGTACGCCGCGAATAGCGCGGTGCCGCAGAACAATGGCGCTGCCTGCCCGACACTAGCCGTTTCTGGCGGGGTTTTCAGTTTCCCAGCTTGGTGCGGAAATTCCTGATCGCGTTCCACGCGCCATAGGCGATGATGGCACCCAGGAACGCCCACACCCAAAGCGGAATGCCGCGCCCGGCGATGGCAAGATAAATATAGGCCGAAACAAAGCACAATCCCGCTGCCATGATGGGCAGCACCGCGCCCTGGCGGTTGCGCAGGCGTTTGACCGCCAGCCCGGTAAAAAACACGAAAAACGGGATCGCCCCAACATAAATTGCGCCAAAGATAATCGGGTTGACGCCATATTGCGCGCCAAGCCCCATCACCCAGGCCTGCGCCTGTGCCAACCAATCCATCATGCGTCACTCCACAGGTCCATAACGTCAACGATAGCCAGGCGCGCGCCCCGCCGCTGGGCAAACAACGCCGCCAGCGGCCATAATCACGCTCTAGCCGCGTTTTCAAAATTTCGCCAACCGGCGACAGCGCGGCTGCAAATCGAGGATCTCGATGCAACCGGGGGGTTTTTCCGATATGCGACGTAAGACCAATCAGTCGATAACAGTGGCGACCGGGATCGGGAGAGAATGCGATGCGCGCGTTGGTGATTGCTTCAATTTTCGCTGCTTCTGCCGCCGCTGCGCAACCCGCGCCGCCGGCACCGCCTGCGAACGCTGCCGGCATGGGCAATTCAGCGACCGGCATGGCCGATGCCCGCGCCAGGATGATGGCCGCCGATGCCAACAAGGATGGCAAGTGGGACAAGGCCGAATGGGTCGCCGCTGGCCGCCGCGAAATGGGCTTTGTCTTCATGGATGCCGACAAGGATGGCTTTGTCACGCCCGACGAGTTGAAGTCCGGCATGGCCAGGATGCAGGCGAGGCGCTCGGCTAGCTGAATGGTTTCGATCGTTCAGGCGAAGTTTTGTTGGTTGCGTAAGGCTTTGGGGGCCGGCTGGGCCGGCAGACAGGAGAACCAGATGAAAAAGATCATTATCGCAACGCTCGCCGTTGCCGTGGCCAGTACCGGTTTCGCTGGCGCCGTTTCAGCCCGGGCCAAACGCCCGGTTGTCGCCGCCGTCGCCATGCGGATTGCGCCGGTGTTCAAGGCCGCTGATACCGATGGTAGCAAGACGTTGAGCAACAGCGAATTCACGGCGGCGGGTGGCAACGCCAACAATTTCGGGATGATCGACGCCAACAATAACGGCGAACTCGGATTTTTCGAGATTCTCCGCGCGCTGGTGGCCCGGTTTCTTGGCGGTCGCGGCTAGCCCAAGCGACCTGGCTGCACGCTGAAATGAAAATGCCGCTGTTCCTTCCCGGAACAGCGGCATTTTTCTTGAAGCCGAAACTTAAAGTTTGGCGCTCATTTCCTTGATATCCTTGTTGAGGATCCGGTCATTGTCCGAATAATCAACCGGGCAATCAATCAGGTGGACGCCCGGCGTGTTCAGGCAATGCTGCAACAGGCCGGGGAACATTTCGGCACTGGTGACGCGATGGCCAAGCGCGCCATAGCTTTCGGCATATTTGACGAAATCGGGGTTGTCATACGTCAGCCCCCAATCCTTGAAGCCCATATTGGCCTGTTTCCAGCGGATCATGCCATAGCTGTTGTCGTTGAGGATCAGCACGGTGATGTTGAGCTTCAACCGCACCGCGGTTTCCATCTCCTGGCTGTTCATCATGAAACCGCCATCGCCGCAAATCGCCATGACCTTGCGATCCGGATAGACCATGTTCGATGCCATGGCACTCGGCAGCCCGGCGCCCATCGTGGCCAGCGCATTATCGAGCAGCACGGTATTGGCCTGATGCGCGGTATAATTGCGCGCAAACCAGATTTTATACACGCCATTATCAAGCGCGATGATGCCGTCGCTGGGCATCGCCGTGCGGATCTGATCGACAAGATACTGCGGATATAGCGGGCAACGCATGTCACCAATGGCAGCATCGCGATGTTCCACTTCGGCCGCACGCGCCGCGAGCATGCCGGAAAAGTCCCATTTCCCCTGGGCCATGATCTCTTCCTTGATCTGCCATACCGCGTTGGCAATATCGCCGATGACTTCGATCTGCGGAAAATACACCGGGTCGACCTCGGCGGTCTTGCTCGACACATGGATGACCGTCGCACCGCCAGGATTCATGAAGAACGGTGGTTTTTCAATGACATCATGGCCGATGTTGATAATCACATCGGCCTTGCGAATGGCCGCATGGACAAAATCACCCGATGACAGCGCGGCACAGCCCAGAAACAACGGGTGGCGTTCATCAACCACGCCCTTGCCGAGCTGGGTCGTCAGGAACGGAATCCCGGTCTTGTCGAGCAACTGGTTGAGCATCCGCGACGTCATCGTCCGGTTGGCGCCGGCACCCACCACGATGATCGGCGCCTTGGCAGCCTCGATCGCCTTTACGGCTTCCTTGATCGCCTTGGGGTCGGGCACCGGCCGGCGCACATAGCTTGGCGACATCGGTGTCGCGTCGGTCGGGTCATGCGCAATATCTTCGGGCAGTTCGAGATGGGTCGCGCCCGGCTTTTCCTCTTGCGCGAGGCGGAAGGCCTCACGCGTGCGCGCCGGAATATTATCGGCGCTGGCGAGCTGATGCGTATATTTGGTGATCGGCCGCATCATGTCGACGACGTCGAGAATCTGGAACCGCCCCTGTTTGGATTTCTTGATCGGCTTTTGCCCGGTGATCATCATCATCGGCATGCCGCCCAAAAACGCATAGGCCGCCGCGGTGACGAAATTGGTCGCCCCCGGCCCCAGCGTGGCAACGCACACCCCGGCCTTGCCGGTATGCCGGCCATAGGTCGCGGCCATGAAACCGGCGCCCTGCTCGTGGCGCGTCAGGATCAGCTTGATCTTGGTCGAACGTGACAGCGAATCCAGAAAATCGAGGTTTTCCTCGCCCGGCACGCCGAAGACATATTCGCAGCCCTCGCTTTCAAGGCATTGCACCAACAGGTCGGAAGCTTTGGTCATTATCGTCCCCTTTGCAGTCTGGCGGTCGCGGGCAGCGGCGCACCGCTGCCCGCTGTCATCGGGCCTGGTTCAGACCACCCCATAGGCCAGCATGGCATCGGCGACTTTCTTGAAGCCGGCGATGTTGGCGCCCTTCACATAGTCGATATAGCCTTTGCCGTCCGAGCCATATTCGGCGCAGCGCGAATGAATACCCGCCATGATATCGAGCAGATGCTGCTGCAGATCTGCCTCTTTCCAGCTGATCCGCGCCGAGTTCTGGCTCATTTCCAGCCCCGAAACCGCGACCCCGCCAGCGTTAGAGGCCTTGCCCGGCGCATAAAGCACCTTGGCCGCCTTGAAAATGTGCACGCCATCGAGATTGGTCGGCATGTTGGCGCCTTCCGAAATCGCGATGCAGCCATTGGCGAGCAGCGTCTTGGCGTCGTTGCCATCCAACTCGTTTTGGGTCGCACACGGCAGCGCCAGATCGCACGCGACGCCCCACGGCCGCGCCCCGCCGCCGGTGAAGGTCGCGCCCTTGAATTCCTTCACATACTCCGAGATTCGCCCGCGCTTGACGTTCTTGAGGTCCTTGATCCAGTTGATCTTGTCCTGGTTGATGCCGTCGGGATCGTGGATGAAGCCTTCGGAATCCGAAAGGGTCAGCACCGTGCCGCCAAGCTGCACGATCTTTTCAGCCGCATGCGTCGCGACATTGCCCGAACCCGAAATCACCGCTTTTTTGCCGGCGACTTCCAGGCCCTTGGTGCGCAGCATGTTCTGCAGGAAATAGACCGCGCCATAGCCGGTTGCCTCGGTGCGGATCAGCTAGCCGCCCCATTCCAGCCCCTTGCCGGTCAACACGCCGGTGAACTGGTTGGTGATGCGCTTGTACTGCCCGAACATATAGCCGATCTCGCGCCCGCCAACGCCGATATCGCCGGCCGGCACGTCAACATCGGCACCGATGTGCCGATACAATTCGGTCATGAAGCTCTGGCAGAAGCGCATGACTTCACTGGCGCTCTTGCCTTTGGGGTTGAAATTCGATCCGCCCTTGCCGCCGCCCATCGGCAGGCCGGTCAGCGCGTTCTTGAAGGTCTGTTCAAAGGCGAGAAATTTGAGCACGCTCTCGGTAACCGACGGGTGGAAACGTATGCCGCCCTTGTACGGCCCGATGGCGTTGTTGTTCTGCACCCGCCAGCCGCGTTGCACGCGGATATTGCCCTTGTCATCTTCCCAGCAGACGCGAAACGAAATGACGCGATCGGGTTCGGCGATCCGGCGCAGGATCTGCGCTTCGTGATATTTCACCTTGTCCTTCATGAAATCGAAAATATCCTCGGCGACTTCGGTCACCGCCTGGACAAATTCCGGCTGCCCGGGATTCCGTTTGTTCACGCCCTCGATAAAACGTGGCAAATCAACATGTTCAGCAGCAGTCATGAAAATACCCCCAAAAAATAATTACGGCCCCTGTGTGTGACCAAACGCCGCGACTCGGTGACGATGCCCGATTGTGCAATCAGTCAACCCGAAAGGGAAGCACCGTTCGGTTTAGTCAGTTGCCGACCGATTATGACAAATGTTGCAAAGGGATGCTGTTACTTGCCCGCATGCGGCTCGTGCCCGCTGAGATCATAGACGACCACGCCATTTTGCAACGGCGTCGCCAGCCAGGCGGCATTGTGGATCGTGCGCATCACGTCATCGCGGCCGCTCAACCAATGTTCGGCCATGGTGGCGCGGCTGAATTCATAATCCTTGGCCTGCCCTTCCCAGCTTTTGTCGCGATAGATCAGCTGCGCGATGGTAATGCGGTTCTGGTGCGCAACATCGGCAAGCAATCGCACTTCGTCACTGTCGCGCAATTCGGGCGGCAGCTTGGCGACAAGCGCGTGAAAAGCCGTGCGCGCCCGGTCAAGTCGCAGGGTCGTATCGGTGTTGAGCCGCGTCCGGCTGGAAAAGCGAATATCCTTCACGCGCTCATCGGCTTCGGCAATGCTTTCTGGCATGGGGCCGCGTGATGGAAACAGATCGACCTGGAATATCATCAGGTCGGCATCGACTTCACTGTCGAGCACATATTCAAGCGGGGTGTTCGAAACCAGCCCGCCATCCCACCAATATTGGCCATCGATTTCGACGGGCGGAAACCCCGGCGGCAAGGCGCCAGATGCCATGATATGCTGTGGCCCCAACCGCTCCTTGCGATTGTCGAAATAGCGAAAATTGCCGGTTTCAACATTGACGGCGCCCACCGATACCCGCGTCGGCCCCTCATTCAACAGGTCCCAGTCCACCAGCCGCGCCAGCGTTTCGTGCAGCGGCGTCGTGTCATAATAGCCCAGCCGACCCTTCATCCAAGGCATTACCGGCGGGAACAGCGGCTTGAAAAACCCGGGCGCCCCCGTCGCCATCGTCATCGCTGCGGCGATCTGGTTCCATTGCCGACGCACGCCATCGCCCAGCGCCGGCGCTGTCGCGGTTACCCCTGATGTCACCAATGTCCAGAATTCGGTGAGCCGTTCAACCTGGCGACCAACCGGATTCCCGGCAATCAACGCGGCATTTATCGCGCCTATCGAGATACCGGCAACCCAATCAGGGCGAAGGTGCACTTCCGACAGGGCTTCGAACACGCCGGCCTGATAACTGCCCAACGCGCCGCCGCCTTGCAACACCAGCACGCGATGGGCATGCCGTGCAAAAGGTTCATCGCCGGGCTCGTCGGGCATCATTATATCCTTTGCCAGCCGCAGCTACGGCAATAGCGCGCCCGCCGTTGGCTTGCTAGCCTGCCGTGGCTGCCGTACCGAAGTGTTGCAAGCAGTCGTATTTTCAGAATCAAGCGAGCGCCGATTTGGGAAAACAGCTAAATTCGCCATCGATGATCGCGATCGCAGCACACCGGCTGCGGCACACCGGCGACCTTGCCGAAGTGCCGCCCGAAGTGGCCGATGCCCTGCTTGCCGTGGCGCGCTGGTTCCGCCACGAACCCGGCGATGATATCGTCAATGCCGATGAACCCACAGCGTGCGTCCATGCCCTCGCCGATGGCGTTGCGGCCATGCGCACCGGGCTTGCCGCCGCCGATGTTGCCGCTTTCCATTTCATCCACCCGGGGCAATGGCTGGGCATTACCGCGCTGTTCAACCCGGACCGACAATTGGTGACCGGTCATGTCACGGCCCGGTCCACGTGTATCACGGCACGGATCGGGACCAACCAGATCGAGGCGCTGCTGGCGGCAAAGCCCGGTTGGTGGCGCTGGCTCGGCGGCTTTGCCATTCGCTACGGCGACACAGCGACCGGCGTTTGCGCCGATCTGTCGCTCAGGGACAGCCGGCGACGGTGTTTTGCCATGCTGCTGCGCGCCGCCAATGTCCGCTATGCCGGATCGCCAGCGACCGTTTCGGCACTGATCGGCCAGGATGAACTCGGCGCCATCGCCAATTTGTCGCGCAACACCATAAACAACACCTTGAACGAGGCCGAAGCCGCCGGATTTCTCACGACGCGCTATCGTGCCATCGACCTCCATGATGTCGCAGCGCTGCGCAAGATCGTCGAGGAAGGTTGATCGCTATTCGACGCCGAGCAACTCGACATCGAAGATCAACGCGGCGTCCGGCGGAATATCGTCTCCGGCCCCGCGTGCGCCATAACCGGCCTCCGACGGAATGACGAGCGTTCGCTTGCCACCGATTTTCATGCCGGCAAAGCCCTCGTCCCAGCCAAGGATCACCTGGCCGGCGCCAAGCACAAAGCTGAACGGCTGGCCACGATCGAGCGACGAATCGAATTTTTTACCGCGGCCGCCATCGCTATACAGCCAGCCGGTGTAATGAACGGTGATGTAGCGACCCGGCTGCGCTTCGGCGCCCGAACCGATCTTGGTGTCGGTTGCCCGAGTGCCGCCAGGCATCATCATCGGCGTGCCGCCAGGCATCATCACCGCAGGGGCTGCCGCTGCGGAAACCGGCAATTCGGCAGCGACCGTGCCCGCAAATAATGCCGCAACAGACGCGGAAATAACGACTTTGAAAAACAACAACGGCTCACTCCTGCACAACATGCTTCAGCCTTCTAGCCCAAGCCGATGCCGGAAGAAATCGATCGTGCGGGTTTCGGCGGCCTTGCCCGGGCCATCATCGGGCAGATGGATCGTCAATACCGAATGCGGCGCCAGTCCGGTATCGGTGCGCGCGTCGGCATCATCGAGTTCCACGGTTTCAAATCGATCGCCAAACTCGCGGGCGTAGCGCGCAAACCGCGCATCAGGCACCAGCGTATCCGACCGGTAGCGCAGGCCGAGCAGGCTGAGATCTTCCTTTTCGAACCGCGACCGCGCGCAGGCGATTTCGCTTTGCGACACGTCGATGCTGCCGCGCCGACCACCCCTGAGCGGCAACGAAGGTTGCGACAATACCGGCGCGATTACGGCGGGCTCGGTCATCATCGCCAGCGCAAACCCGCCGGTAAAGCACATGCCAACCGCGCCGACCCCCGGGCCACCGCATGTCGCATGGGCGTGGCGGGCAAGCGCCCGCAACCAATCGACGATGGGCGAGGATTTGCCGCCCGACCAGACGCTGAATTCGCGGCGGATGCAGATATTGCCGATGATGCTGCGCAAGGCATAGCCCTTGCTTACCGGCTTGCCCGGCGTGCCGAAAAGGCTGGGCATGAACACCGTCATGCCGCGCGCCACCAACCGGTCGGCAAAATCGACCACCAGCGGGTGCAGCCCGGGAACCTCATGGATCACGATCACCGCCGGCCCCGATCCGCGGCGATACACCGGGCGCGTGTAGGGGGCAGCGGTGAAATCGCTCAAGGCATAATCGGCAAGCGGCATCGGCTCGGTCTCCTGTCCTGTCGCGCCAACGAGGCGCTGTCCCCAGGGTTTTTGCAAGCACCGGCAGCGCATCTGGCGGCTTTATCGTCGCAAAGACCTTGCCCGTCGCGCCGTTTGTCGCTTCGGGATGGCGGCGCGTGCCAGTCCGCCAAAGCCGGCTCGGGCTATACGCAACGACGGCGCCACACTAGGCCACACAAGCCCACACAAGGCCGTGCAAGGGCGTCCACCAGCCACTGGCGAGTCGGCCGGCAACACGCTAGATAACCACTTGCTTGTTCGGTCGACGGCAGCTTTGTTGCCGCAGTTGCTCGCTATCCCCCTGCGGGAGGTTCTTTTCTTGATGGCGCGCGACGTCTTCGACGGAAACATCCAAACCAGCGGTCTATCGGCAAAGGGATAGAATTATGTTGGGCCTCGACGTCGCTGCCACTGCCCCGCTCGTGAAAATCGGTGGCACCGGTATATCGCTCGAATCGCTGATCAAGGCCGGCGCAATCCTCGCCATCGCGGCCGGTGCGATCTGGCTGATCACTTTCTTCACAAAACGCGCCCAGGCCCGGCTCGGTGAAGGCGGCGCGTCGGCGCTTTATATTGCCGGGCAGGTAGCGCGCTATGTCATCATCTTTGCCGCGTTGGCCGCGGCTGTCGGCGCGCTCGGCGTCGATATGTCGGCGCTGTCGCTGTTTGCCGGCGCGCTCGGCGTCGGCATCGGGCTTGGCTTGCAGGATGTCGTCAAGAATTTCGTCTGCGGGCTCATCTTGCTGTTCGATGGCAGCGTCGCGGTCAATGATTTCATCGAGCTCGATGACGGCACGTCGGGCATCGTCACCGGCATCGGGCCGCGCGCCACCACGATGCGCACCAATGATTTTGTCGATGTGCTGGTCCCCAACGCCGAATTGCTCGGCAACAAGCTGACCAACTGGACCCGCGGCCGCGTCACGCGCCGCGTGCGCTTACCGTTTTCGGTCGCTTATGGCACCAACAAGCAACTGGTAAAGGAAGCAGCGCTCGAAGCCGCGCGCTCGGTACCGTTTACCCTGCCCGATTCCGATCAACACAGGACACAGGTCTGGCTGACTGATTTCGGCGATTCGGCTCTGGAATTCACCCTCGTCGTCTGGCCCACGCTCGAAGCCGTCAAACGCCCCGGCCGCATGATGGCCGCCTATCGTTGGGCGCTCGATGATGCCTTGTGCAAATACGGCATCGAAATCCCGTTTCCGCAACGCGACATCCGTATTCGCAGCTATTTCGGCAATGAAGGCCAGGCAGCGATTGACGCCGCTGCCACCGCTGGTGCTGCCAACCCCGGTGATCGTGTCGCGGCCGTCCCGCCGCCATCGGTCAACGACGCCGCCGCCATCGATCCGGACGAAAACCCGTGAACGCGGCGCAGCGCAGCCGGCTCAAAGAGCTTTATTTCGGCGATTCAAAAGCCGCTCTGCGTTTTCAAAGCGCCATGCTGCTCATCGATCTGACGCTGATCGGGTTTTTCATCGTCGCCCCCTTCATCGAACGCGACGCGGTTTTCTTTGCGCTGGATTACGCGATTGCCGCCATTGTCGCCATCGATCTCGTGCTGCGGTCGCTGGCTTTTGGCGATCTTCGGCGCTGGCTGAGGCGCCCGCTCGTCTGGGCCGATATGGCCGTGCTGGCATCGCTCATCGCGCCGGTTTTTGCCGCCAATCTGGGTTTTCTGCGCATCATGCGGCTCTATTCGATGGCGCATGGCGATACACTGTGGCGCGCAATCGGCGGCGGGCGCTGGGTCAACACCAATGCCCAGGATCTGGCGCGCGCTGCGACCAACCTTGGCATTTTCATTTTTGTCGCGACGTCGCTCGTCCATGCAGGGTTCGCCGGGCGCGCCACCCACATCAATTCCTATCTTGATTCGCTTTATTTCACCGTCGCAACGCTTTCCACCACGGGCTATGGCGACATCGTCCTCCCCGGCGCCCGCGGCAAAATTCTCTCGATCGTCATCATGATCGGCGGTGCCTCGCTGTTCATCCGGCTGGCCCAGGTAACATTGCGCAGCGGCAAAGTCCGTTTCCGCTGCTCCGGCTGCGGCCTGCTCCGCCACGACAATGACGCCAGCCACTGCAAGGCCTGCGGCGAACGCATCAACATCCCGCACGATAACGATTGACCAGAGACAGGAAGGAAAGGTGGTGGGTCCAGCGGGATTTGAACCCCCCACGGCGCGCAACAGCGCGACGCCCGCAAAAACACGCGGGTTCAAACAAACGTCGGGAAGGTGGTGGGTCCAGCGGGATTTGAACCCGCGACCTAGCGCTTAAAAGGCGCGCGCTCTACCGATTGAGCTATGGACCCTAACCTTCAACGGTGCAGCACCGTTGTCGCCTGGGCGGGCGCTTTAGGACGCATTGCGCGGCTGCGCAACTGCCTAACCGATAATCCTGTCACCGGATGCCGCCAATCGGGCGCAATATCATTGAGCGGATCGAGCACAAAGCGACGATCCGCCACATGCTTGTGCGGCACCGTCAGGGTTTTTGACCGCACCATCTGCGCGCCTGCCCCGATGATATCGAGATCGAGCACCCGGTCCCCCCAGCGCCGTCCGCCGCGCCGGCCAAAGTCGTGCTCAACCGCCTTGATGATCGCCAGCACGTCAAAAAGCGATCGCGCGCTCGCCACCGCCACTGCGGCATTGGCAAAGCGACGCCCACCTGGCCCCAAAGGTGCCGTCGCCCGGATGCGGGATCGCGCTATCACCGGCAACCCCGCCGCTGCCAGTGCGAGCATCGCGGCGGCCACAACCACTTCGGGCCGGCCATGGCGGCCATGGCGCCGGTTCGACCCGATGGCGATAAGGATGGTTGCTGACATGTCGCTTGCTCGCCTACACGCTGCCCCGATGGAAAGCGAACCAACCACCTCCCCCGCCCAGCCCTGGCCGGGCTATGTGCCGCACCCCGGCGACGCGCCGCGCGATTGCGCGCTGTGCCCGCGCCTCGTGGAATTTCGCGCCGAATCGACCGCGCGCAACCCCGGCTGGTGGAACGCGCCCGTCCCCGGCTTTGGTGATCCTGATGCCTGGCTTGCGGTCGTCGGCCTCGCGCCGGGCATGAAGGGCGCCAATCGCACCGGCCGGCCCTTCACCGGCGATCATGCCGGCACGTTGCTGTACCAGACCCTCGCCAAATTCGGGCTGAGCCAGGGCGACTATGCCGCCGCGTCCGACGATGGCGTCACGCTCAACGGCGTTTTCATCACCAATGCCGTGCGCTGCGTGCCGCCGGGCAACGCCCCTGACACCCATGAAAAACACGCCTGCCGGCCGTTTCTGGTCACGCATCTCGCCAGCCTTAAAAATCTCAAGATCGTCATCGCGCTCGGTGGCACGGCCCACCAGTCGGCCGTCAAGGCGCTGGGCGGAAAACTCCCCAAAACCCCGTTCGGCCATGGCGCCGTCCACCCGCTCCACACCGGCGTGACAATCATCGACAGCTATCATTGCTCGCAACTCAACACCAACACCGGCCGGCTGACGACCGAGATGTTCGAAGCGGTGTTTGCGCAGGCGCTGGCGCTGCGGTGAGCTTTCACGTCATCGACCATGAACAGGGCAGCATCCCCTGGCTGCGCTGGCGTCACGACGGCATCGGCGGCTCGGACGCCCCGGCGCTGATGGGCGAAAACCCGTGGCGCAGCGCCAAGGCGCTGTTTGCGGAAAAAGTCGCCCCCTCACGCTACGGCAGCGCCCGCCCGGCGCCGCCAAAACCGGTGTTATCCGACCTGTTTGCCGCAGCGCCCGCGCCCAAACCGCCAGCCCCCGATCAGCGCTACCGCTCGGCTGCCTCGCGCGGCACCGCACTCGAACCCTATGCCCGCGAACTCTACAACCGCCATGTCGGCGAAAACCTGGTCCCCAACTGCCTCGAAAGCCGCGACCGCCCGTGGCAGCGCGTCAGCCTCGATGGCCTGTGCCTGCACTCAAGCCGCGTCCTTGAAATCAAATGCGGTGACAAGGTCTATGCCCATGTCGCCAGCACCAACAAGGTGCCCAGCTATTACATCGGCCAACTCCAGCACATTCTGGCCGTCTCGGGGTTCGCCGCCATCGATTTCTGGGTCTGGCTGCCGGGCAAGCCGCCGCTGCTGCTCACCGTGCCGCGCGATGATGCCTATATCGCCCGGCTGACCGAAAAGAGCGCTGCTTTTTGGGAAAAGGTAATCGCCGCACGCGCTGCCTGAAAGCCGGCGCTGCCGGTCAGATATCCTGCGCCAACCGGCCATAAAGCTCGGGCCGCCGATCGCGGAAAAAACCGAACGCCGCGCGATGCTTGGCCACCAGATCAAGATCGAACGTCGCCATCACCCTGCCGATCTCGGCATCATCCAATTCCGAAACGATATCCCCGCGCTGGTCAGCGATGAAACTCGTGCCATAAAAGCACTGCGCATGCGGTGTCCCGGCTTCCTCCACGCCGATGCGGTTGCACGCCATCACCGGCACGACATTGCTGACGGCATGGCCCTGCATCGCTCGCCGCCACATCCGCCGCGTATCCAATCCCGGATCATGCGGTTCGCTGCCGATGGCAGTGGGGAACATCAGCACTTCGGCGCCCTGCAACATCATTGCCCGCGCCGTTTCGGGATACCATTGGTCCCAGCAAATACCCACGCCGATGACGCCGTGCCGCGTCTCCCAAACCTTGAAGCCGGTATTGCCAGGCCGGAAATAGAATTTTTCTTCATAGCCCGGCCCATCGGGAATATGGCTCTTGCGATACACCCCCATGATGTTGCCGCCGTCATCGATCATCGCGAGGCTGTTGTAATGGTGCGGGCCATCCTTTTCGAAAAAGCTCGTCGGGATATAGGTGCCGGTTTCCAGCGCCACCTGCTGCATCGCCGCCACCGCCGGGTGCTTGCCCAGCGGCAGCGCATTGGCGAACAGCGCTTCATCCTCATGCCGGCAGAAATAATGGCCTTCGAATAATTCGGGCGGCAAAATCACCTGTGCTCCCACCGCCGCCGCGGCGCGCACCGCCGTTGCCGTCATGGCGATATCGGCATCGCGCACGCCGCTGAAACCCAACTGCAACCCGGCAACGGTAATCTGGCGCATCGACGATAATCCTAAAGGCTGATGCCCAGCCGTGACAACGCCGCGACCATGGCAATGTAAAGCGTGACCGTTATCAGGCAACCAATGCCCAGGCCCGGCCAAAACGCCACGCCTTGGCGCCACAGTTGCGGCATGACCAGGAACATGGGGAGCGACGGCAGCACATACCAGAAGGTCGCGCTGCTGTGCACCGAAAGCCGCTCGATATCGCCGCTATCGCGCCAGATCCACACCATCCCGAGCACGGAAATTAGCGGCAGCGAGGCAAACAGCGCTGCCAGAGCCGCATTGCGCCGCGCCGTTTCCGACACCAGCGCAACCACCAACCCCGACAGCAACGCGCGCACCGCAGCGTAAAGCATCAGGCCGGCTGCTGCTGGGTAATGCAGTGGAAACTGCCGCCACCGGTGAGGATATGATCAGCGCGCAGCCCGATGCTTGTCCGCCCCGGAAACAGTGCACCGATCGCCGCAACCGCCGCATCGTCCGATGCCACGCCATAGGTCGGCACGACGACAACGCTGTTGGCGATATAGAAATTCATGTGGCTCGCCGGCACGATCTCGCCGTCGCGCTCGACCCGCCCCGGCGACGGAATGCCGACTACCGTAAGCCCGAAATCCCGCGCGCGCTCGGTCGCATCGGCAAAAACATCACGGTTCGGGTCCCCCGCCGCTGCCTCCGGAATCGCAATGACTCCAGGCGCCACAAAGCGCGCCAGATTATCGACATGGCCATCGGTATGATCGTTGAGCAACCCCTCGCCCAGCCACAGCACCCGATCGATCCCCAGATCACGCCAGAGATGCGATTCCACCTCGGTCTGGTCCATTTTCGGGTTGCGGTTGGGGTTGAGCAGGCATTGCTCGGTCGTGACCGCAAGGCCCGTGCCATCGCAATCGATCGCGCCGCCTTCGAGCACCCAGCCATGCGGCGCCAGCGGAACGCCTGCCGCCGCCGCCACAAAAGCCGCGACCCCCTCATCGCCGGGCAGGTCATATTTGCCGCCCCAGCCGTTGAAACGAAACCCGGCCGCCGCGGCCCCGACCGGCGATTTCATGAACAAGGGCCCGGTGTCACGCAGCCAGATGTCGCCAAAGCCATAGGTGTGGAAACCAACATCACAGCCCGCCAGCATTGCCTTTGCCACCGCCATCGCAGCATCATTGGCGACCAGCAGTTCAACACGTTCACCCCCTGCAATCGCCCGCACCATAGCCGCGACTTCCGCCTGCGCCGGGGCCAGATCGTCGAGCCACAGGTCGGCAGCGCTGGGAAAAGCCGTCCAGGTTGCGGCATGCGGGCGCCATTCGGCGGGTTGGCGTGCGGTCATGCGGCGCTTTCCAAGGGAATCATCATCGCCAATGATTGCCAGCCCCGGCGACACCGCGCAACTTTTGTCACGCGCTTTCGGGCACCAAACCCTTGAAACCCTGTGCCACGACATACCATTCGCTCGAACCCTTGCGGCTCGCCGGCGGTTTGACATGCTTGACGGTAGTGAATGACTGTTTGAGCAACGCCGTCAGCGCGCCATCGCCGCCGCCCGCCAGCACCTTGGCAACAAACGCCCCGCCCGGTCGCAGCAAGCGTCCGGCCATATCAAGCCCCGCCTCGATCAGCCCCATGGTGCGCAGATAATCGGTCATCTGATGGCCGACGGTGTTCGCCGCCATATCCGACAGGACGATATCGGCCTGGCCACCAAGCGCTTCGATCAACAACCCCTCGGTATCGTCGTTGAGAATGTCCTTTTCGAACAGGATCACCCCGGGGATCGGCTCGATCGGCAACAGATCGATGCCGACAACTTTCGCCCGTGGTCGTTTTTCGAGCACGACCTGGCACCAACCGCCCGGCGCCGCGCCAAGATCGACGACGCGTTCAACCTGGTTCAACAACGAAAATTGCGCATCAAGCTCCTTCAGCTTGAAGGCAGCGCGGCTGCGATAGCCGGCGGCCCTGGCTGCGGCGACATAGGGATCGTTTAGGTGGCGGGCGAGCCACTGGTTCGATGAAGTTGTGCGCCTGTGGGCGTTCTTGACCTTGACCTTGCCGCCGCGCGACCGCCCGCCCGGACCGCCGGTGCCCTTGGGTGGTATCATCGTCCTGCCGCCCAAACACCGTCGCGTGTCATCAAGGTGCGCAATATACCCTCCCTTATGCCGCGGTCGGCAATACGAACGCCGCCACCCGGCCAATGCGACAAAATCGCATCGACAATGGCGCAGCCTGCCGCGATCAATTCTGCCCGGTCGCTGCCGATGCACGCCAGCCGCGCGCGCTCCTGGGTGCTTTTATGGGCTATCTCGCGGCACAGCGCGAGCAGCGCCGTCGTATCGACCATTGATCCATCGACCACCCGGCGATCATACGCAGGCAGCCCCATCTGGACGCTGGCAAGAGTCGTGATTGTCCCCGAAGTGCCCAGCAATTGCACCCCGCCAGGCCCCTGCCCGACGCCGCGCGCCGCCAGCCGCGCCGCAAAGCCATCGAGCAGGCTGGTCACCTTGTCGAGCATGCGGCGATAGGCGAGCGCCCGATCGGGGGCATCGCGCCACTGCGGTTCGGTTTCGGCGAGCGAAACCACGCCCCATGGCATTGAAATCCAGTCGATGATCTCGGGTTCACCGCCATTGGCGCTACCTGGCGCCACCAGCATCACCTCGGTCGAGCCCCCACCGATGTCAAACACCAGTGCCGGCGGGCCATCGGCAGCGATCAACATGTGGCAGCCCAACACCGCCAGCCGCGCCTCCTCCGCCGCACTGATGACATCGAGCGCGATACCGGTTTCAGCGTAGACACGGTCGACAAAGCGATTGCCGTTGGCGGCGCGGCGACACGCTTCGGTCGCAACATTGCGCGTCAACCGAACATCGCGGCGCGCCAGCTTGTCCGCACATGCCGCCAGCGCGGCGACGGTGCGATCCATTGCGGCATCGGACAAACGGCCCGATTCCATCAAGCCTTCACCCAAGCGGACGACCCGCGAATAAGCATCGACGATGACAAAGCCCTGCGGCCCCGGCCGGGCGATCAGCAGCCGGCAATTATTGGTTCCCAGATCGAGCGCGCCATAGGTTCGACCGCGCCGCGCAAGCGGAAAACGCGGGCCCGACTGGCGTGACCCGGCTTGCAAGGGCGCCAAAGGCGCCAAATCGTCAGGGTGCTGGCTGCGAACCGCCTCGCCAGACTGTCCACAGACAGACCCGGGCCCATTAAAGGGAGTGGCATCGGCTTGGGCCGACATGATAAAAAGTCCAATCTTTTCACCGATGCCACAAAAGACAACATCGGAACCTGACATGGACGCTAATCTCACTTGTCCGGCTTGGCAAATTTTTGGCGTGCCTGCGCACATGTTTTCGACGCGCCTGCGCGCATGTCCTTGGCGCGCCTGCGCGCGGGGCCACCGGGATTTTCAGAATTGACTTCGCAGCGCCACCTGCCTAATGCCCGCGTCTCGCCTGCGTTTACACCTGCCGGCCGCTGCCCTGTCGTCTAACGGTAAGACAACGGACTCTGACTCCGTTTATCGAGGTTCGAATCCTCGCGGGGCATCCAGCCCTCCCGAAATCCGCCGTTGCACGGGCTTTGCAACCCCGCTATTTTGGCGTTCTTCCGTCTCGTGGGGCAATAGCTCAGATGGGAGAGCGCAGCAATCGCACTGCTGAGGTCGGGAGTTCGATCCTCCCTTGCTCCACCACGAACGCCGCCGTCGCGGCGCCATGCTGCAGCCTGGCTTGCAAAAAAACATCCCTCGTTCATCAGCCGGCGGAACTAACGCCAAATCGATTTGTTGTGGTCACATGCGCCATCCCGGCGCCCAAAGGACACACAATGATCGGTATTCTCGTCACGCTCGTCATCGTCGGCCTGTTGCTATGGCTGGTGAACACCTACATCCCGATGGATGGCAAGATCAAAAGCATCCTCAACGTCGTCATCGTCATCGCCGTCATCCTTTGGCTGCTGCAGTCGTTCGGCGTCCTGAGCGGCGTCGGTTTGCGCTAACGCGACGGCCTGCGCTAAGCGCAACCGCGACACCGGGCCGCTTCCACCAGCGGCCCGGCTCGCCTATCACGGCGCGGTGATCGACCCCGCCCTCATCGCCATCGGCACCGCGCAGACAACGCTGATCGTCCTCGTGCGCTATTTCGCCGCCAGCGGTGGCTTTGCGTTCTGGACCGCCCGCCGCGGCATCACCGCCGGCCCGCGCGACCCTTTTCGCCGCCGCAAACAGATCCGCGCCGAAATCACCTGGTCGATCATCTCGGCGGTGATCTACGGCATCCCCGCCGGCATCATGCTTGCCGCGTGGCGCTTTTACGACCTCACCGCCATCACCACCGAATTCACCGCCGCCGCCGCGCTCTGGTGGCTGCCGAGCATCGCGCTCTACCTGTTTCTCCACGACACCTGGTTCTACTGGACCCACCGCTGGATGCACTCGCCGCGGCTGTTCAAGACCGTCCACGCCGTCCATCACGCCTCAAAGCCCCCCACCGCCTGGGCCGCGATGAGCTTTCACCCCACCGAGGCGCTCTCGGGCGCGCTGCTCATCCCGGCGCTGGCGTTCATCATCCCCATCCACTGGTCGGCGCTTGGCGTCGTCCTTACCATCGCCACCATCATGGGCGTCACCAACCACATGGGTTGGGAGATGTTCCCCGCCCGCTGGGTAAACGGCTGGTTCGGCCGCCACATCATCACCGCCAGCCACCACGAAGCGCATCATCAGCGCTACACCAGCAATTATGGCCTGTATTTCCGCTTCTGGGATCAACGCTGCAACACCGATACCGGCCTCGCCGCCTTTGTGTCGCGCGCGCCGGGGGAAACGCGTTGACCCCCAGCCCCAACCCCCTACAATGGTCAAGTCCCCGGGGGGCCGGCACTACCGGCTGAGAGGCAGCTAAAGGCTGCGACCCGCTGAACCTGAACCGGTTAAAACCGGCGGAGGGAGGGCGCGGCACCCTGCCCGCATTCCGTTCGCCAATGGAGTGCATGCAATGGCCGATATCAATTCAAAGCTCGAAATGCCCGTAACCACCGGCGCCCTGCCCGGCAGCCGTAAAATCCACATCGCCGGCACGCTGTTCCCCGATATCCGCGTCGCCATGCGCGAAGTGGTGCTCGAACCAACCGCCAACGAACCCCCGGTGCGCATTTATGACACCAGCGGCGCCTATACCGATGAAACCACCACCATCGATATCGCCGCCGGTCTCCCCGCCCTGCGCCTGCCCTGGATCGCCGCGCGCGGTGATTGCGAACGCTACCCGGGTCGCGAAGTAAAACCCGAAGATAACGGCATTTTCGGCGGCCTGAAACAGCCCGAAGTCCAGCAATTCCCCAACGTCAACCCGATGCCGTGGCGCGCCAAGGGCAATAACGCCGTCACCCAGATCGCCTATGCCCGCCGCGGCATCATCACCGCCGAAATGGAATATGTCGCCATCCGCGAAAATATCGGCCGCGCGCAACTCGCCGGCCAAATCCGCGACGGTGAAGATTTCGGCGCCGAAATCCCCGATTATGTCACCCCCGAATTCGTGCGCAGCGAAATCGCCCGCGGCCGCGCCATTATCCCGTCGAACATCAACCACCCCGAAGCCGAACCCATGGCGATCGGGCGCAACTTCCTCGTCAAGATCAACGCCAACATCGGCAACAGCGCCGTCGCCAGCAGCATCGCCGAAGAAGTCGAAAAGATGGTCTGGGCGACCCGCTGGGGCGCCGACAATGTCATGGACCTGTCGACCGGCCGCAACATCCACAACACCCGCGAATGGATTTTGCGTAACAGCCCGGTCCCCATCGGAACCGTGCCAATCTATCAAGCACTCGAAAAGGTGACTGGCGTCGCCGAAGACCTGAATTGGGAAGTCTATCGCGACACGCTGATCGAGCA
>JBBQMB010000029.1:0-23735 GCA_038328515.1 Sphingomonadales bacterium | reverse complement strand
CTCGATCATCGTCGCTGGGAAGCTTTGGGGCCTGATTGCCTGCCATCACAACAGCCCGCGCCTGCTGCCACGGCATCTGCGCGCGGTTTGCGAGCTGTTCGGCTCGATGTTTTCGCTCCAGCTCGAGGCACGCGAGAGGAGCGAACAGTTCGAGGCGCGGCTTGCCAGCCGCAAGATCTTGCAGGAGCTGATGCTCAACCTCGCCGGCGTCGAGGACTATGCCCATGGCCTGACGCAGCAGACGCCGAACCTGCTCGACTATATTCATGGCGGCGACGTCGCGCTCGACGGCGCGCGCGGCGGTGGCGTCGCGGTGCGGGTCGCTGGCGACATGACCTTCCTTGGCACCACCCCCGACCGCGCCCAGATCGCCGCGATGACCGACTGGCTGACGTCGTACATGACCGAAACCGAGGGCGTGTTCGCCACCGACCGCCTGAGCGAGATCTACCCCCCGGCGAAAGCGTTCGCCAACGTCGCCTCTGGACTGCTGGTTATCGCGGTATCGCGCGATCCGTCCGATTTCATCCTCTGGTTCCGGCCGGAGCTCGTCGAGACGGCGTTGTGGGCGGGCGATCCGGCCAAACCGGTGACAATCGGTGCCGACGGTAGCGACCGGCTATCACCGCGCAAGTCATTCGAGGTGTGGAAACACACTGTCCGGAACCGTGCGCTACCATGGTCGTCGGCGGAACTCGATTCCGCATTCGACCTTCGGGTTTCGCTGCTCCAGGTGGTGCTGCGCCGGATCGAAGCAGCGTCGCGCGAGCGCGCCAAGGCGCACGAGCGGGACAAGCTGCTGATGGCCGAACTCGATCACCGGGTGAAGAACACGCTGGCAAACATCAAGGCGCTGGTCACCCAATCGAGCCGCAGCGCCGAATCGTTGACCCTGTTTGTCGAAGGCCTCGACCAGCGCATCCATTCGATGGCCAAGGCGCATAGCCTGTTGACCCAGAGCCGGTGGGAGGGCGTGTCGGTCGATGGGTTGCTGCGCGAAGAGCTCGACGCCTATGGACCGGTGCCGGGCATCGTTTCGCTCGCCGGGGCCGATGCGGTGCTGACACCCAAGTCGGCGCTGGCGCTTTCCCTAGCGTTGCACGAACTCGCGACGAACGCCGCGAAGTTCGGTTCCCTCAGTGTGGACGCCGGACGTGTCGCGGTCAGATGGCAGTTCCGCGATGACGGCGGACTTGGGCTGAACTGGACCGAAACCGACGGTCCCAGCGTCGCGCCCCCGACGCGGCGCGGCTTCGGATCGAACCTGATCGAGCGCGCGCTGGCCATGGAAACCGGCGGCTGCGCGACGATCCACTATGAGCCCAGCGGCGTCGTCTGCGACATCGTGCTGCCAAAGTCTTCGCTGGTCGAAACAAGCGCACTGCCGATCGTCGCGGCAGAGTTGACGTCACCCGATACCGAAAATGCGTTGGATGCGCTGCCCGTGAACCCCAAGATTTTGATCGTGGAAGACTCATACCTCGTCCTTATCGGACTTGAAGCCATGTGTGCCGACCTGGGATGGCAAGTTGTCGGGCCGGCAACGCGGCTCAGCGAGGCCCTTGTGCTCGCGCGAACCGAGACGTTCGATGCGGCCTTGCTCGATGTCAATCTAGATGGCGAGATGTCTTGGGAAATCGCCGATGTTCTCAGGGCGCGCCAAATTCCCTTTGCCTTCACGACGGGCTACGACCAGTCCAATATCCTGCCGGACCACCTTGTCGGCGCGCCGGTATTGGCGAAGCCTTACCGGATCGACGATGTCGAGCGACGGTTGCGCAATATGATGGCGGTAGGTTCCGATGCGCTGATGGCGTAATTCCATGGCGGTAGGGGGCCAGGACCGGACAGGTGGCTTTTCATCGCCAGTTCGAGAGTACCCACTTTCGGTTATCGCTTTCAAGGCAACCGGCAGTTTCCGTCAACTGCTGCAGCTCGAACGACAGCTACCGTCAGAAGCTGCCGTTCGGAGGCAATCGCACGAACCACTGAATCTGGGTCGGGAGCTGCCGTTGCTGAGTGGCGGACTGGACGGCAGCTTTCCGCCTCTCGCCGGCCGGAACCTGCCTGTCAGCTTCCGGCCCATAAGCTGCCGCTCGGCTTGAGAATTTTGAATGACCGCTTGCCACCACAATCAGTCATGCGAAAAAGCCGGCCCTGCCCTAAACCAACACCCGATCAATCAGCACCGCCAGCAACAGCGCCGGCCCGCCATGCGCCACCCACGCGTGGTTGGTGCCGCGCTGGATGACCACCTGCCCCGGCTTGACCCGGGTTTCGCTGCCTTCGAGGATCAGCGAGACATCGCCTTGCAGCAGGCAGATGACATTGATCGAATGGGTTTCGTGCATGGCGGAGGCACGGCTTTGGTCGATGATGTGGCGGTCGCCATCGAACATCGCAAAAACACTGCGCGCCGTCGCATCGGCTTCGGCTTTCGGCACGCCTTCGGGGAGTGGCGAGACGACAAACCAGCGCACCTGGACATTGCCGGGGCGCGGGCCGAGCACGGCGCGGGTGGCGCCGCGGTCGCTGTGATCGCGCGGGTCGAGCGGGCCTGAGGCGCTATCCTCCCAGATTTCGAACAAGCCGCCGAGATCGGGGTCACCGGCGAACACCGATGGCCCGCCATCGAGGATGATGACCGATTGGCCGTCGGCGTTGTCCCCGGTGATGATCCGGCGCATCGCGGCTTTGAAATCGCTCATCAGATGCGTTCTTTCACATAGCGCCCCGGTGCATCTTCGATAGCCTTGAACTTGCCGCTGCCCGGTATCCGCTTGGCCACCATCTTGCCCGATCTCGGGGCCAGCCAGGCGATCCAGTCGGGCCACCAGCTGCCCTTGGTTTCCGTCGCCACCGCCACGAAATCATCAAAGCGTTCGGGGAGCGTGTCGCTCGTCCAATATTGGTATTTGTGCATCGATGGCGGGTTGACCACCCCGGCGATATGGCCCGATCCGGCCAGCACGAAACGCTTGTCTCCGGTGAAATGGCTGGTGAGTTTATACGCCGATCGGGCCGGGGCGATATGATCCTCCTTGCCGCCCTGGATGTAGCTGGGGGTCGCCACGGTCGACAAATCGATCGGCACGCCGAGCACGGTGATGCCGCCGGGTTTGACCAGCAGATTGTCGCGGTAAATATCTTCGAGATAGCTTTTGTGCCACAGCGCCGGCACGTTGGTCGCATCGCTGTTCCAGTATAGCAGATCGAACGGGAAATAATCCTTCCCCATCATGTAGTTATTGACGACATAGCTCCAGATCAGATCATTTGAGCGCAACAGGTTGAACGTCATCGCCATGTTGCGGCCATCGAGCCAGGGTTTTTCGGCGGTCAGCTTGGCGACTGCCTCCAGCCCGGCGTCATCGATGAACACGGCGAGTTCGCCGCACTCGCTCATATCGACCTGGGCGGTGAAGAAGGTCGCGCTCGCCACCTTGGCCGCTTCACCGCGCGCCGCCAGCACGGCGAGCGTGGCGGCGAGCGTCGTGCCGGCAACGCAATAACCGATGGTGTGGGTGCTCGGGGTGCCGCAGATTTCAAGCACCGTATCGATGGCGGTGATCTGGCCTTCGCCGACATAATTGTCGAGTATGACGTCGGCCAGCGTCGCGTCGGCGCTTTTCCACGATACGACGAACACCGTCAGCCCTTGTTCGACCGTCCAGCGGATGAAGCTTTTTTCCGCTGTCAGATCGAGAATATAGAATTTGTTGATCCACGGCGGGAAGATAAGCAGCGGGGTTTCATGCACCTTGGGCGTCGTTGGCGTATATTGGATGAGCTGGAACAGCCGGTTTTCAAACACCACCTTGCCCGGCGTGATGGCGACGTTGCGGCCGACTTCGAAGGCGTTTTCATCGGTCATCTTCATGCGGCCGGCTTCGAGATCGCCGAGCAGATGTTCGAGCCCCTTGATCAGGTTGCTGCCCCCGGATTCGGCGGTCTTTTTCAGCACTTCGGGGTTGGTGGCGAGAAAATTGCTGGGGGAAATCGCGTCGACATATTGCTTGACGAAAAACTGCGCCTTGGCCTTCTCCTTGGCATCCATGCCATCGATGCCGGCGGTCGCCTCCAGCGTGTAGTTGGACGCGAGCAGATAGGATTGGCGCAGGAAATCGAACGCCGGGTTTTCGCGCCAGGCATCGCCGGCAAAGCGCTTGTCCTTCACGTCGCCGACCGGGCTTTTGACCGTGTCGGGGGTGAGGAACGACTGCCACAGCGCCATTGCATCGGTCATGTAGCGGCCTTGCAGTTCGATGAGCTTTTGTGGCTCGGCCAGCGCTGCCATCGTCGCCTTTTGCCAGGTCGCCATCACGCCCAGCGGGTCGGGCGGGCTGACCTCGGGCTCCTTGGCGAGGAATTCCAGCATCATCTGCTGGCCGCGCCCGGCAAGTTCAGTCCATTTCTGAAATTGTTCGAGCGGTTGCGGCTCGGCTGGCAAATTAGCCATGATTATTCCCCAAGGATGTTGTGCCGCTACTGTGAACGCTTGCGCCCGCCGCGCCAAGGGCGGTCGCGCAAAAGTAAGCTTGAACTTTGCCACCCGCTTTGTTTTGTGTTCTCCACCGCCCGGCGCTATGCGCTGCACAAGCCATCGAAAGACCGACCGATGAACGATGATTTCTACCGCATTCGCCGCCTGCCTCCCTATGTAATCGCCGAAGTCAACGCGATGCGGGCGGCGGCGCGCGCGCGCGGTGATGACATCATCGATCTCGGCATGGGCAACCCCGATCTGCCGCCGCCACCGCACGTCATCGCCAAATTGGCCGAAGTCGCCGCCAAACCCGATGCCCATGGCTATTCGGCTTCAAAAGGCATTCCGGGGCTGAGGAAAGCCCAGGCGGGTTATTACGCCCGGCGTTTTGGCGTTGATGTCGATCCCGAATCCGAAGTTGTCGTGACGCTGGGGTCAAAGGAAGGCCTTGCCAATCTGGCGCAGGCGATCACCGCGCCCGGCGATGTCGTGCTGGCGCCCAACCCGAGCTATCCCATTCACACCTTTGGTTTCATCATCGCCGGCGCCACGATCCGCAGCGTGCCGACGACGCCCGATGAACGCTATTTCGAAGCGCTCGATCGCGCCATGAAGTTTACCGTGCCCAAGCCTTCGGTGCTGGTCATGGGCTATCCATCGAACCCGACCGCCGAAACCGTCGATCTGGCGTTTTACGAACGTGTGGTTGCCTTTGCCAAAAAGCATCAACTCTGGGTGCTGTCCGATCTTGCCTATTCCGAAATCTATTTCGATGGGCAGCCGACGCCGTCGATCCTGCAGGTGCCGGGCGCCAAGGATGTCGCCATCGAATTCACCTCGATGAGCAAGACCTATTCGATGGCCGGCTGGCGCATCGGCTTTGCGGTGGGCAACAAGACGCTGATCGGCGCGCTGACCCGGGTGAAATCCTATCTTGATTACGGCGCCTTCACGCCGATACAGGCCGCTGCCGTGGCGGCGATCAACGGCCCGCAGGATGTCGTGGAGCGCAATCGGCAGCTTTACCACAGCCGCCGCGACGTGCTGGTCGAAAGCTTTGGCCGGGCGGGCTGGGAGATTCCGCCGCCGCGCGCCAGCATGTTCTGCTGGGCGCCGCTGCCGCCGGCGCTGGCGCATCTGGGCAGCCTTGAGTTTTCCAAGCAGTTGCTCACCCATGCCGGGGTCGCGGTCGCCCCGGGGGTCGGTTATGGCGAAGATGGCGAAGGCTTTGTCCGCATTGCCATGGTCGAAAATGAGCATCGCATCCGCCAGGCGGCGCGCAACGTGAAGAAATATCTGCAAACCATGGGGGTCAACACCCCGGCCATGGGGGCCAACACCCCGGCGAAAAGCGGCAACGCCGGCTGAACCGGGCGCGGCTCAAGCCATCTGGCGGCGCGCTATGCCGGCGTGCCGCCAGTTCATGGCTCTGGCTTGGCTTCACCCGAGGCCCGCCAAGTGTTGCGACCGCCCGTCTTGGCGGCATAAAGTGCCTTGTCGGCAGCTTTGTATAACGCTTCCTGACCGGCCCCATCCTGGGGGAAAACGGCAAAGCCGACACTTGAGGTTGCCGTGATCTCGGCGCCATCGACTTCAAGTCGCGCCGCGACATTGTCGATGATGCTCTGGCAGAAATCGGCGACGCGCTGACCATCCGACGCGTCTGAAATGAGCACGGCGAATTCGTCCCCGCCAAGGCGAGCGACGCTGCCATCACCTGCCGTCAATTCCTGCAACCGCCTCGCCGAGGCAATCAGCAAGGCATCGCCGACATCATGGCCAAGCTTGTCGTTGACGTCCTTGAAGCGATCAAGATCGATCAGCACCAAGGCAAAGCGCGTGCCATGGCGCCGCGAATAATCCATCAGGCGCCGCATATCCTCGGTAAAGCGGCGGCGATTGGCGAGGGTAGTCAACGCATCGGAATAGGCGATTTTTTCGAGTTCATCGCGGCTGGCGTCCAGCGCCTGGGCGGCAGCACGGTTAGCCAGCGCGCTGCTGGCGACATAAGCGAGGGTGGCAGCCGTGCCGACGGCGGCGGTTGTCCATTCCAGCCCCTGCAAATTGGAATAAAACAGCATGAGCGTCACCAGCACCCCGCCGGGAATCACGGCATGAATGGCCAGCACGGCTCGCGAGCGATAGGTGAATGCCTGCGCATGGATCAGTTGCGCACTGGCAACGAGGATGGCGACATATTGCAGCCCGGGCCGCTCACTCAACCAGTACAAAAGCGTCAGAAAAGCCCAGTTGAGCGCAAGGAAGGTGACGCATAACAGATACGTCAGCCGTTCGGTTAGCTCACCGCTTTGGCCTTGCAGAACACGCCGCGTGGCAAACCAGGCGAGGCCTTCGGCACCATAGGCGATCGCCAGCCATGATCCGCCGACCTCGGGGCCAAGGTTGGCAGTGACCAGCGCCGCCGCAACGGCACCGACAGCGAGCCTCTGCCACAAGCTTTTGCGGCCGTCGATGGCGGCTTTATCAATGCTCGGACCAAGCCACCGTGCTATCCACGGTTGACCGGCCGGCTGCTCCCCCGCCGAATGCATCGGCTCCCCTCGGTTAAACGCGAATCTTATTGCAATCAGAATGACAGATTCATGATAGATTGGAAATGCCCGCGCTTGGTGGGCAGCCTTATCGGCGACCGAATTGACGATTGGTCACGCCTCGAAAACCGCGCGGCCGCCGGTGATGGTCCGCACGATGGCGATATCCTTGATCCGCTCAGGCGCGACCGACAGCGGATCATCGGCAAGCACGACATAATCGGCAAGCTTGCCCGCGGTGATGGAGCCCTTGATCGCCTCCTCGCGTGAAGCAAAAGCGCCGTTATAGGTGTTGATGCGCAACGCCTCGGCAACGCTGACCCGCTGGTTGGCGCCCCAGGTTTCGCCATTCCAACCCGTGCGGGTCACCATGCCCTGCATCCCCATCAACGGCGCAAACGGCCCGGGATAAAAATCCGACCCCGCACACGCCGGGATGCCGGCATCGAGGAACGACCGAAACGCCATGGCGTTGCGCATGAGCGCTTCGCCATAAAAACTGAACTTGTCGGCATTGTAATAGGCATAGCTGGTAAACGGCGCCGGGATCGCCCCCACCGCCTTCATCCGCCGCACAATGTCGTCATTGACCAACGTGCAATGGGTTATCTTGAAGCGCGGATCGGCCACCGGAAACAATTTTTGCGCGCGTTCGAACGCCGTCAGCACCATCGCTATCGCGACATCGCCATTGGCGTGGCAATTGGCCTGGATGCCGGCGCGATGCACCCGTTCGACCCAGGCATCGAGCACCGGCTGTTCCTCGGTGATATTGCCATGATAGGCGGGCGTCCGCCCGGCATAGGGCGTGCTGATCGCCATGGTGCGTTCGGAAAAACTGCCATCGGCGGTGTGTTCCGACGAAGCGCCAAGCTTGATCCAATCATCGCCAAAGCCGGTTTGCACGCCATTGGCGATCATCGCATCGAGCAGCGCCCCGCGCGTTTCAAAGCTTACCCGGTGCAACAATTCTCCGCGCGCCCGGATCGCCTGCAACGCCGCCAGATCGCCGCCTTGATGGTGAACTCCGGTCAGTCCGTAGCGGACGAACGATTTCGACATATGCGCCGCCGCATCGCGTGAGCGCTGTTCGACCTGCGCCGGGGTGAACTGCGGCCTTGTGCCCATAGTGTCGAACACATCCATGGCATTGTCGGTGACCCGGCCATTCAGGCTGCCATCGCTGGCCCGATCAAACGTGCCCCCCGGCGGATTGGCGGTCGCGCGCGTAACGCCCGCCATCGCAAACGCCTTGCTGTTGTAAAAACCGGTATGGCCACCACGATGATGGACGCACACCGGGTGGAGGCTCGATACCTGATCAAGATCGGCAATGGTCAATGACCGCTTGTCCTTGAGCTTGGTATCGTCGTGAAAAAAGCCTTCGACCCATTGTCCCGGCGGCACCTGGGCCGCCTTGGCACGCAATTTTTCGATGATGCTGGCAATGGTGACAAATTCCACCTCGAACGGATTGCCGACGAGCACCTCGTACAACAGCATCTCGCCCGAGGCATGGTTGTGACAATCGATGAACCCCGGCACGATGGCCATGCCTCTGGCATCGATCAATTCGGTGCCCTTGCCCGCCAGTGCCTTGGCCGCGGCGTCGCTGCCGACCCGCATGAAACGCCCGTCACGAATGGCAAAGGCCGATGCCATCGGATTGGCCGCATCCACGGTATGGACGCGCGCGTTGAACACCACTGTATCCGCCACGCCCGCTTCTACGGCCCCAGCCTTCACCATAAATGCCGGACTGGCCATTCCGGCGAGCCCTGCCGCCAATATGCCGCGCCGGTTGCTGGTGATTGTCATGCGCCTGTCTCCCCTTGGCCCGCATCATCCCGCGAATTTGCCCCGGGGTAAACTCCCTGCCCTTGCGCTGCAACGTCCGGCCCGACTAGACGATAGGCGTTGTCAAATCCGGAGCGTTGCATGTCCCACCCCTTGCGTATCGGTCTTGCCGGCCTTGGCAATGTCGGCGCCGGCGTCGTAAAACTGCTCACCGACAATCAGGACATCATCGCGCGACGGGCCGGTCGGTCGATCACCATCACGGCAATTTCGGCGCGTGACCGCAACCGTGATCGCGGCATCGACCTTGCGCCCTATGCCTTTGTCGATGATGCCGCCGAACTTGCCGGGCGCGACGATGTCGATGTCGTTGTCGAACTGATTGGCGGCAGCGATGGCCCGGCCCTCACCCTGGCGCGCCGCACGCTGGCCGCCGGCAAGGCCTTTGTGACCGCCAACAAGGCGATGATCGCCCATCATGGCCTTGGTCTTGCCACCGCCGCCGAAGCCGGCGGCCTCGCGCTCAAATACGAAGCCGCGGTTGCCGGCGGTATCCCGATCATCAAGGGGCTGAGCGAAGGCATGGCGGCCAATCGCATCGCCCGGGTTTATGGCCTGCTCAACGGCACCTGCAACTATATCCTGACCCGCATGGAAACCGAGCGGCTGAGCTTTGCGACCGTCCTCGCCGAAGCCCAGGCCGCGGGCTATGCCGAGGCCGACCCGAGTTTTGATATCGACGGCATCGATACGGCCCATAAGCTGAGCATCGTTGCAGCGCTGGCATTCGGCGCGCGCATCGATTTTGCCGCAGTTGCCACCCATGGCATCCGCGCGGTTGAACTCGCCGACATCGATCAGGCCGGCGCTCTGGGCTTTCGAATCAAGCTTGTCGGTCTTGCCGAACATGAAGACGGCAGGCTGTTCCAGCGCGTCCACCCGGCGCTGGTGCCGCTCGATCACCCGCTCGCCGCGGCATCGGGCGCGCTCAATGCCGTGGCAGCCGAAGGGGATTTCGTCGGACGGCTGTTTTTCCAGGGCCGCGGCGCCGGCGAAGGCCCCACTGCAAGCGCCGTGGTGGCCGATCTCATCGACATCGCACGCGGCAGTTCTGGCAACCCCTTTGGTATGCCGGTCGCCGACCTTGTAGCGTTGCCGCCCGCCGCCATCGCCAGCCGGCGCGGCCGCTATTATCTGCGGCTGACCGTTGCCGATCGCCCCGGCGTTCTCGCCGAACTGACCGCCGCGCTGCGCGACCATGGTGTTTCGATAGAAAGCCTGATCCAGCGCGGCCCGGCGCTTGTGGACGGCGCCGCGAGCGGTGACGCCATGGTCGTGATGGTCACCCATATCGCCGGTGAAAGCGAAGTACTCGCCAGCCTCGCACAGATGGCCGGCGGCGATTCGGTCACTTCGGCACCGGTGATGATGCATATTCTGGATTTCTAGCCGTATCGCCTGTTTTGGGCAGGCTTCCCTCGCCCCGACAAACCCCCTAGACCCCCCGCAAAAGCCCAAGGGAAACCCGATGACCGCAACACCACGCAGTTCAACGCTCGATCGCGTTCTTGTCCTTGAAATGGTGCGCGTCACCGAAAACGCCGCCATCGCCTGTTCCAAACTGATCGGCCGCGGCGATGAAAAAGCCGCCGATGCCGCCGCTGTCGAAGCGATGCGTGACGCGCTCAACCAGCTTGATTTCGATGGCACCGTCGTCATCGGCGAAGGCGAACGCGACGAAGCCCCCATGCTGTTCATCGGCGAAAAAGTCGGCCGCGCCTACCATGAAACGGGAATCGGGACCGGTCCGCGGATCGATATCGCGCTCGATCCGCTGGAAGGCACGACGATCACCGCCAAGGCCGGGCCAAACGCCCTCGCCGTGCTTGCCATTGCGGAGGAAGGCGGGCTGCTCAACGCCCCCGATACCTATATGGACAAGATCGCCGTTGGCCCGGGCTATCCGGCTGGCGTCATCGATCTGCGCAAATCGGCGACCGAAAACGTCAAATCGGTCGCCGCCGCCAAGGGTGTTGCCGCTAATGACCTGATGGTCTGCGTGCTCGACCGGCCGCGCCACGAAGCGCTGATCGCTGAACTGCGCGGGCTTGGATGTGGCATCATGCTGATCCCCGACGGCGATGTCGCAGGTGTTATCGCCACCACAAATCCCGATACCGGCATCGATTTGTATATCGGCAGCGGCGGCGCCCCCGAAGGCGTGTTGGCGGCAGCAGCGCTACGCTGTGTCGGCGGCCAGATGCAGGGCAAGCTGATCTTCCGCAATGATGATGAACGCGGCCGCGCGCGGCGTTGGGGCATCACCGATCTCGATCGGATCTATGGGCTGGAAGATCTTGCCAGCGGCGATGTGATTTTTGCCGCCACCGGGGTCACCGATGGCTCGCTGCTCAAAGGCGTCAAGCGCCGCCGAGATGGCGTCATCACCACCCAATCGGTCGTCATGCGCGCCTCATCGGGTACGGTTCGTTGGGTCAGCGGCGAACACCGTGACCACACCCATGCCTGAAATTCTAACCTCTCCCGCCTGCGGGAGAGGCGAGAGCCGCGGCGTCGCGGCGGCGACATCCGTCGCTGGCGGCCCGGGTGAGGGTGTTCCCGCCATCTGGCTCAAAAGCGCCGAATAGCCCCCCCATGACCCACGTCTTCAACGTCACCACCTCGATCCTCGGCCAGCCCTGGCGCTGGCGCGGCGGTGTCATGCCCGGCGGTGGCCTCGATGGCCGCGGCGATGATGAACTGCTCCACCATCTGTTCCGCGCGCGCGGTGCCGATCCGGCCGATTTCGCTCGATTGAAATCCCCGACCCTGCGCGACTGGCTGCCCGACCCGTCGATCTTTTGCGCGATGGACACCGCCGCCACCCGCCTTGCCGACGCAATCGATGCCGGCGAAACCATTGTTGTTTTCGGTGATTATGATGTCGATGGCGCCACGTCGGCCGCCGTGCTCATCCGCTATCTGCGCAGCGTTGGCGCGACGGTCGGCCATTACATCCCCGATCGCCTGCTCGAAGGCTATGGCCCGTCCGCCGATGCGCTGGTGGCATTGAAACACGCCGGTGCCGAACTGGTGGTAACGGTCGATTGCGGCACGCAAGGTTTCGAAGCGCTTGCCGCCGCGCGCGCTGCCGGGCTTGATGTCATTGTCGTTGATCATCACAAGGCCGCTACAGCGCTGCCGCTGGCGTTGGCGCTGGTCAACCCCAACCGGCTCGATGAAAGCCCTGAGGCAGCCGCCCACGGCCATCTGGCGGCCGTCGGCGTCGCCTTCCTGCTTGCTGTCGCGCTCAACCGCACACTGCGCCAGCGCGGTCGCTTTGAAACGCGCCCCGAACCCAAATTGACCCATCTGCTCGATCTGGTGGCGCTGGGCACCGTGGCCGATGTCGTGCCGCTGACCGGGCTCAACCGCGCCTTTGTCACGCAGGGGCTGAAGGTCATGCGCAGCCGGCGCAATGTCGGGTTGACCGCGCTTGTCGATGTCGCCGGCCTGTCGAAACCGCCCGGCGCGCGTGACCTGGGCTTTGCGCTCGGCCCGCGCGTCAATGCCGGCGGCCGCGTCGGCAAATCCGATCTCGGCGTGCGACTGCTGACCAGCGACGACCCCGCCGAAGCCATGGCACTGGCGCAGGAACTTGATCGCCTCAACATCGACCGCCGCAGTATCGAGGCCGAAGTTACCCAAGCCGCGCTGGCGCTGGCCGATCCCGCGTCGAACGTGGCGGTCGCGCTGGTAACCGGCCACGGCTGGCACCCCGGCGTCATCGGCATCGTCGCGTCGCGCTTGAAAGACCGGCTGCACCGCCCGACCATCGTCATCGCGCTGGGCGAAGACGGGCTCGGCAAGGGCTCCGGGCGTTCACTGCCAGGCGTTGACCTTGGCGCTGCCGTGCTTGCCGCCAAGGATGCCGGGCTGCTCATTGCCGGCGGCGGCCACGCCATGGCGGCGGGCCTCACGGTGGCCGCCGACCGGATCGACGACCTTGCGGTGTTCCTCAATGACCGCCTCTCGGGCGCGGTCGATGTCGCCGCCACCGCGCGGGCACTCGATTGCGACGCCGCCATCGCGCCGCGCGGGGTTTCGCTGCACCTTGCCGAAACATTGGAGGTCGCCGGCCCCTATGGCCAGGGCTGGTCGCAACCGCGCATCGCCTCGGGGCCATGGACGGCGGTCGATTGCCGCATCGTTGGCGAACATCACATCAAGCTGGTGCTCAGCGGTGCCGATGGCGCGCGCTGCAAGGCCATCGCCTTTCGCCACGCCGATACGGCGCTGGGTGCCGCGATGCTCGGCGCGCGCGGCCGGGCTTTCTACATCGCCGGCCGGATCAAGCGCGACGACTGGAAAGGCGAGCCCAGCGCCGAAATCGAAGTCGATGATATCGCCTGGTGTTGAGACAATTCGGCAAGAAAAACCGAAAATCCGCGCGGCAAGGCTTGACGCGCGGCGGCGCGGCCTTTAGCAGCCCCTCTCCCGCCGGTCCCTTCGTCTAGCGGTCTAGGACGTCGCCCTTTCACGGCGAAAACACGGGTTCGATTCCCGTAGGGATCACCAACCTTGTCAGAAGGTTGAAAACTGCCGGCAGGGCATCGCAACAGTAGATATCCGATAAGCCGGTTTCCGCGGGCCGGCTGGCCAGCGGCTGTCCTGCCCCCATGCCGGATGATTCTTCAGCGACGGTGCGGAGATCGAAAGCTGCGGCATTAGCCCGGGCCAATGCCCCGGCATGCGGAAAAATCGATTGGATCGATTACTCTCACGATACTAATCGATTTGGTTGACGCCCGATCGCGGCGTATGCTGTGCGCTTCTCGAACCGTGGAGACGAACAATGGCTGAAGCAGATCCTCGAATCAGTGGCTGCCCATTTGGCGGCAGCGGCAAACCCCGGAGCCTCACCGGGCGCAGCAATCGCGACTGGTGGCCCGATGCGTTGCAACTCAACATTTTGACCGCCGGCGGCAAATCCGCCGATCCGATGGGCGCCGACCATGATTATGTCGCGGCGTTCAACCAGCTTGATTACCTTGCGCTCAAGCAGGACCTGCACGCGCTGATGACCGACAGCCAGCCCTGGTGGCCGGCCGATTACGGGCATTACGGCCCCTTCTTCATCCGTATGGCGTGGCATGCCGCCGGCACCTATCGCACGGCGGACGGCCGCGGCGGGTCGAGCAGCGGACAACAGCGTTTCGCGCCGCTCAATAGCTGGCCGGACAACGCCAATCTTGACAAGGCGCGCCGGCTGCTTTGGCCAATCAAGCAAAAATACGGCAAGCATATCAGCTGGGCGGATCTGCTGATCCTGACCGGCAATGTTGCTATCGAAAGCATGGGGGGACCGGTTTTCGGTTTCGGCGGCGGGCGCAAGGACGTGTTCGAACCCGAAACCGACATTTATTGGGGCACCGAAGAACACTGGGTTGAAGGCGTTGAAACGCGTATCCAGCCGGACCAGGAAATGGCGCTGGAGAACCCGCTCGCAGCAATCCAGATGGGCCTGATCTACGTCAATCCCGAAGGTCCGGGTGGCAACCCCGACCCCTTGCAATCGGCGCGTGACATGCGCGAGACCTTCAAACGCATGGCCATGAATGACGAAGAAACCGTCGCGTTGACCGCCGGCGGCCACACCTTTGGAAAATGCCATGGTGCCGGCGATGCCAGCCTGATCGGCGCCGAGCCCGAAGGCGCCGATATCGCGTTTCAAGGTCTGGGCTGGACCAGTGGCTTTGAAAGCGGCTCTGGCGAACATGCGATCACGTCGGGTCTCGAAGGGTCGTGGACCAACACGCCCAAAGAATGGACGGAAAACTATTTCCGGCTTTTGCTCGATTATGACTATGCGCTGGTAACCAGCCCCGCCGGGGCCAGGCAGTGGCAGCCGATCGACCAGAAACCCGAAGACATGGCGCCCGCCGCACATGACCCTTCCAGAAAAGTCCCGACCATGATGACGACGCCGGACATGGCGCTGAAGATGGACCCGGAATATCTCAAGATCTCGAGGCGTTTTCGCGACGACCACGAAGCGTTCAAAGACGCCTTTGCCCGGGCATGGTTCAAGCTGACTCATCGCGATATGGGCCCCAAAATCCGTTATCAGGGGCCAGAAGTACCGTCGGAAGACCTGATCTGGCAGGACCCGATCCCTGCCGGGCGATCGATCTCGGACAGCGACGTTGCCAATCTGAAGCAAGCCATATTGTCGAGCGGACTGACCTGTACCGAACTCGTCAAGACAGCCTGGGCTTCGGCCTCCACATGGCGCCAGTCCGATCATCGCGGCGGTGCCAATGGGGCGCGAATTCGCCTGTCGCCGCAAAAAGGCTGGGCCGTCAACGATCCCGATGAACTTGCCAGGGTGCTGGCAAGGTTGGCGCAGATCAAGGGCGATCATGCTGCCAGCATGGCCGACATGATTGTTCTGGGCGGTACGGCGGCAATCGAAAGGGCGGCAAAAGCGGCGGGCTTTGACGTTTGCGTACCGTTCGTTTCGGGTCGCGGCGACGCGAGCGCTGCGCAGACCGACGCCGAAAGCTTTGATCCGCTCGAGCCCAAGGCCGATGCGTTCCGCAACTATCTCAGCACCAAACATTCGGTGAAGACCGAGGAAATCATGCTCGACCGAGCCGCGCTGCTCGGACTGTCGATCCCGGAAATGACCGTGCTGATCGGTGGGTTGCGCGTTTTGGGTGCCAATCAGGGCAATTCCAAGCTCGGGGTGCTGACGAAAACGCCCGGCAAGCTCGATAACGCCTTTTTCGTCAATCTGCTGGCGATGCATACCGCCTGGAAGGTGGTCGACGGCAGCAGCGACGAGGAATTCATCGGCACTGATCGCGACACGAACCAGGAACTATGGCGCGCCACACGCACCGATCTGATCTTTGGTTCGAATTCGCAATTGCGTGCCGTCGCCGAAGTCTATGCCGAAAACGGTAACGAACAGAAGTTCGTCAACGATTTTATCGCGGCATGGACCAAGGTAATGAATGCTGATCGCTATGATGTGAAGTAAGTCGCTGCAACGCTGAAAATTACCCCCGGGCGCAATGCGCTCGGGGCCTGCAGCTTCCGATTTTCCAGCTTGGCAACTCGAATGGTTCTGGCCATCGCGCGTTGTTCTGGACAGGCCCGCGCTTCACCCAAATCATGGCTGGTAAAATTCCAGACTATTGTATTTGCTTTGCAGGCTTTACCGCTCGTTTCACGACAAAAACACGGGTTCAATTTCCGTAGGGATCACCGCCGCCGTCGGGCGGTAGCAACCGGGGTGCGCTGATGAAGAACCGCCCGTTTCGCCAGCGTGTCGGCTTTGCCGTTGCCGGGCTGCGCGCCGGGTTTGCGCGGGAAAGCAGCTTTCGCACCCATTGCCTGTTCGCCGCCGCCGCGCTCATCGCTCTGCTGGTGCTTCGTCCAGCGCCGTTGTGGTGGGCATTGGTGGCCACCATCATCGCGCTCGTCATGGCGCTGGAACTGGTCAATTCCGCCATCGAAACGCTCGTCGATCTTCTCCACCCCGGCCTGCACCCCGAAATCAAGGCGCTCAAGGACATGATCGCCGGCGCCGTGCTGATCGTCAGCCTGGCGGCGCTGATTGTTGCCGTAGCGATGGTTATCGCCAATCGCGCTGCGCTTGGCCTCTGACATTACCAAGACGACCATTGTCTTTGGCGGCAAAGCCGGTCATCGCGTTGCGAAATAGGGAAAGCCGCCATGAAGATCACGCTGTTGCCTGCCATCGGCATGGCCTTGTCGCTTGCCAGCCCAGCGGCGGCGGGGGATCAATTCTGGAAAAACTTCGCCGATGTCGGCGCCGTCGCGCTGCCCGCCGCCGCCGCCATCATCACCTTGTCCGAACATGACAAAAACGGGCTGTATCAGCTTGCAGAAACCGGTTTTGTCGCGGTTACGGCAACGACGGCATTGAAATATGGGGTCAATTCGCAACGGCCCAACGGCGGCGATCATAGTTTCCCGTCGGGACATACCGCGGTCGCCTTTGCCAGCGCCGGCTATCTGCATGCGCGCTATGGCTGGAAGACCGGGCTGCCGTTTGAAATCCTTGCCGCCACAATCGGTTTTGCCCGCGTGCAGAGCAAGGACCATCATTGGTACGACGTCGTGGCCGGTGCTGCCATCGGTGAAGGCTCGGCGTTTTTGCTGACCCGGCGCCTCAATGAAAATGTCCGCATCAGCGCGGCGGGCGATACCACGGGCGGCCTGATGTCGCTGTCGGCGCGCTTTTAGATGCACGGCGGCACGCTCGTGCTGCTGTTGGCGCTCGCCGGCTGTGTCGAGGCTGACCGGCCCGGGCCAGCGGTGGTCAGCGTGCCGCATGACGCGCGTGGTCAACCGATTTTTAACGCCATCATGCCGCAATCGCCAGCGGACACCGCCGCCACGCCGGGCGTCAAACCCGCTAAAATCGAATCCTGCACACATCGCCGGCGCTGCCCCTGATCGCGATTATGATCAGCCTGAATTGTCATCCCGGGCTTGACCCGGGACCCAGTTTCCTGGTGAGCCGCCGAAAATAAGCTGGGTCCCGGCTCAAGCCCGGGATGACAGACCGGCAATCTGCAATCGGGCTCAACCCCCATCAACTGCCATCAATTGCGAGGGAAACGGTGCCGCCAGCCCCAGCACCTCGCCCAGCGGCGCCGTCAACCACCGGTCATGGTCTTCGGGGTGCAAGATCACCGGCATCGCCTTGGGGTGGATCGGTGCCACCAGCGCATTGGGTTCGCAGGTCAGCATTGCGAACGCCCCGCCCGGGCTACCGAACAGATCATCGGCGAGCGGTCGCCAGATCCCGGCAAAAGCGAACACGGCACGCGACGGCACCTTGAACCAGCGCTGGCGTTTCGCGCCGGCAGCGCCCTCCCATTCGCAAAATTGCGACGCCGGTATCAGGCAGCGCCGCGCCGGGTCGGCAAGCGCCGCGCGCCAGAACGGGCTGGCAAGGTTGCGCACATTGGTGACCGGCCCGCGCACCCCCGGCGGCGGCGGAAAACCCCATTGCAGCAGCGCTGCCTCGCGCTTGGCCCCTACCTGTCGCACGATCATTGCCGGGCGCTTGGGGAACAGGTCATCAGGGGGCAGGGTTATGTCGGCTTCAAAGGGGATGCCCATCGCTTCGGCGATGGCGATCGCCGCGCCGCGCAAGCGGTAGTTGTTACACATGCCGGCAATCCTACCGGGGTTGAGGCGATCTCGACAAGTCGCTATACCTTGCCGCCAGGCGGTCGCTTTTGGCCGCCATTTTTCGTTTGCGCTTTTGCGTCTGCCGGTGTCCGCCACAGACGCCGCACGGAGTAGAGACAATGACCATTACCGCCCTGATGCCCGTTTATGGCCGCTGCGAGGTCGAGCCGGTGCGCGGTGACGGGTGCTATCTTTATGATGCGCAGGGGCGCGAATGGCTCGATTTTGCCAGCGGCATCGCGGTCAACCTGCTCGGCCACAGCCATCCACACCTTGTCGGCGCCATCCAGAAACAGGCGGCAACGCTGATGCACACGTCGAACCTCTACAAGGTGCCGGCGCAAGCCGCCCTTGCGGAACGCCTGGTGGCACTGACCTTTGCCGATACGGTGTTCTTTACCAATTCGGGTGCCGAAGCGATCGAATGCGCCGTAAAAACCTGCCGCAGCTTTCAATATGCCGCCGGCCACCCCGAAAAATTCCGCATCCTGACCTTCTCCAACGCCTTTCATGGTCGCACGCTGGCGACGATTTCCGCGACCAATCAGGAAAAGATGCGCAAGGGCTTCGAGCCGCTGCCCGACTGGTTCCATGTCCTGCCCTTCAACGATCTCGACGCAGTCAAGGCAGCGATTGATCCGTCGATCGGCGGCATCATGGTGGAACCCGTGCAGGGCGAAGGCGGCATCCGCCCGGCCACACAGGAATTTTTGAAGGGCCTGCGCGAAATCTGCGACGAACATGGCCTGATGCTGATCCTCGATGAGGTGCAATGCGGCGTCGCGCGCACCGGCGCGCTGTTCGCCCATGAACATTATGGCATCACCCCTGACATCATGGCGATCGCCAAGGGCATCGGCGGCGGTTTCCCGGTCGGCGCCTGCCTCGCCACCGAACATGCCGCCCAAGGCATGGTCATCGGCACCCATGGCAGCACCTATGGTGGCAACCCGCTCGCCATGGCGGCGTGCATGGCGGTGCTCGATGTCGTCACCGAACCGGCGTTCCTCGCCCATGTCAACGAAATGGCCACCCGGCTGCGCGCCGCGCTCGAACAGATGATCCCCAACCATGATGATCTGTTCGAAGGCGTGCGCGGCATGGGGCTGATGATGGGGCTCAAGCTCAAGTCCGACAGCCGCGCTTTCGTCAACCACGCCCGCAGCCATGGCATCCTGGCGGTTGCCGCTGGCGACAATGTCGTGCGCATGCTGCCACCGCTGATCATCACCGAGCATCACATCCGCGAATGTGTCGAAAAGCTATCGGCGGCAGCGCGCGCCTATACGCCCGCAGTCGCCGCCTAACGCTTTCTTCTCCCCTCCCGCTTTCGGGAGGGGCCGGGGGTGAGGGGAATCAACTCTCGCCCACCCGCCGGATTTCCAACCCCACAGGTTCACCCAATGCCCCATTTTCTCGATCTTGCCGGCGCCACCACCGCCGGGCTTCGCGCCATTCTCGATGAAGCGCACCGCCGCAAGGCGGCGCGCGCCGGCTTGCCCAAGGGAACGCCCGACGCCGATGCGCCGCTCGCCGGCCACACGCTGGCGATGATCTTTGAAAAACCCAGCACCCGCACCCGCTTCAGCTTTGATATGGCGATGCGGCAGCTGGGCGGCACCAGCATCGTCACGTCGGCTGGCGAAATGCAATTGGGCCGCGGCGAGACGGTGGAAGACACGGCGCGTGTCCTTGGCCGCATGGTCGATGCCGTGATGATCCGCACCAACAGTCACGCCACGCTGGAAGCGCTCGCCGAAAACGCCGGCGTGCCGGTCATCAACGCGCTCACCGATATCAGCCACCCCTGCCAGGTCATGGCCGACATCATGACTTTTGAAGAAGCCGCCGGCCGCCCTGTCGAAGGCTCGCTCTGGGCCTGGCTCGGCGATGGCAACAACATGGCCAACTCGCTGATCGAAGCCGCTTCGGTTCTCAAATTCGATATCCGGCTGGGCGTGCCGCACGGCTATGACCCCGATGCCGCCATCGTTGCCACGGCCTGCGCGCGCGGCGGTGCGGTCGGCATCGTCCGGTCTGCCATCGAAGCCGTGGAACGCGCCGAAGTTGTCGTCACCGATACCTGGGTGTCGATGGGCCAGGATGACAGCCGGGCCAAGCTGGCAGCGATGACGCCCTTTCAGGTCACCGATGCCGTCATGGCCGCGGCCGATCCAGGCGCCTATTTCATGCACTGCCTCCCCGCCCATCGCGGCGAGGAAGTTACCAGCAGCGTCATCGACGGCCCGCAATCGCTGATCTGGGACGAGGCTGAAAACCGCCTGCACATCCAGAAAGCCATTCTGCTCTGGTGCTTTGGCAAGCTGTGATGATTGAAGGCCCATGCTAGAAACTATTGCCCCCAGCGCCGATCGCGCCATCGGTTTTTCGGTCGCGGCGCGCCATGTCCGCGGCCAGGTCGTGCGGCTCGATACGGCGCTCAATGCCGTGCTGGCGGCGCATGCCTATCCCGCCCCCCTCGCCCGGCTGCTCGCCGAAGCGCTCACCGTTACCGCGCTGCTCGGCGCGACGCTGCGTGCAGATGATGGCCAGATCACCGTGCAGGCGCAGGCCAAGGGCGGCCCGGTTGATTTGCTCGTCTGTGATTATCGCGCCGGCGCGGTCCGCGGCTATCTCAACTTTGCCGACGATGCGGTGTTCACCGATGGCATGACCCTGCCGCAACTGTTCGGCACCGGCCATCTCGCCATCACCCTCGACCAGACCGCCGCGAGCGAGCGTTATCAAGGTATTGTGCCGCTGGAGGGTGACACGCTCGCCCATGCCATCGAAAGCTATTTTGCCAATTCCGAACAATTGCCGACGCTGATCAAGCTCGGCGTTGCCGGCGACGCGGCCAGCGGCTGGATCGCTGGCGGCCTTCTGGTGCAACACCTCGCCCGCGCCGAAATCGGCGGCACAAGGCTCGATGTCGAACGCGCCGAAACCGAGGCGCTCCACCCCGATTGGCAGCATGTGCTGGCGCTCGCCGATACCACCAAAGTCGCCGAACTGACCGATCCCGAACTGGCGTGCGAATCCCTGCTCTGGCGGCTGTTCCACGAAGAAACCGTGCGGATCAGCGAAGCCGCGCTGCCCTCGCGTGGCTGCCGCTGCAACCCTGCCCATATCCGCGATGTGCTCGAACGCTTCCCGGAATCCGAACGCGCCGATATGCGCGGCGATGACGGGATGATCAGCGTCGATTGCAAATTTTGCGCCCGGGTTTTTGCGGTGCCGGCATGACGACTCCCGTTTTTTCTGGCCCCCTCGCCGTCGTGCTGCTCTCGGGCGGACTCGATTCGACCACGGTCACCGCCATGGCCAAGGCGGCGGGCTTTCGCCTGCTGGCGCTGACCATCGATTACAACCAGCGCCACCGGATCGAACTCGATCATGCCGTGCGCGTCGCCACCGCACTGGAAGCCGAGCGCCATATCGTGCTGCCGCTCGACTTGCGCGGCTTTGGCGGCTCGGCGCTGACGGCGGATATCGATGTGCCCAAAACGGGCGTCGAACCCGGCATTCCCGTCACCTATGTGCCGGCGCGCAACACCATCTTCCTGTCGGTGGCGCTCGGCTGGGCCGAAGCGGCCGGCGCGCATGACCTGTTCATCGGCGTCAACGCGCTCGATTACAGCGGCTACCCCGATTGCCGCCCCGAATTCATCGCAGCCTTCGAGGCCATGGCCAACACCGCCACCAAAGCCGGCGTTGAGGGCCAGAAATTCCGCGTCCACACCCCGCTCGCCAGCATGACCAAGGCCGACATCGTCCGCGCCGCCGCCGCGGTCAACGCCCCGCTCCACCTGACCTGGAGCTGCTACGACCCGACCCCCGCCGGCACCCCCTGTGGCGCCTGCGACAGCTGCCGCCTGCGCGCCAAAGGTTTTGCCGAAGCCGGGGTAGCGGACCCTGCCCTGTAACACCTCTCCCCTTGGGGGAGAGGTCGGACTCGCGAAGCGAGCCGGGTGAGGGGTCAACGCCGCCCCTCCCCCAAACACCTAGCCGGTGCTAAGGCCAGCCGATGACCTACGCCGTAAAAGAACTCTTCCTCACCCTGCAAGGCGAAGGCGCCCAAACCGGCCGCCGCGCCGTCTTCTTGCGCTTTTCCGGCTGCAACCTGTGGAGCGGCCGCGAACAAGACCGCGCCACCGCCGTCTGCAGCTTTTGCGACACCGATTTCATCGGCACCGATGGTGACGGCGGCGGCAAATTCAAAACCCCCGAAAGCCTCGCCACCGCCGCCGCCGCCGTCTGGGGCGAAACCCCCGATCACCGCCTGATCGTCTGCACTGGCGGCGAACCCCTGCTGCAACTCGACCCGCCGCTAATCGACGCCCTCCATGCGCGCGGCTTCAGCATCGCGGTCGAAACCAACGGCACCCGAACAGCCCCCGCCGGCATCGACTGGACCTGCGTCAGCCCCAAAGCCGACGCCCCGCTGCTGCTCACCACCGGCAATGAATTGAAGTTGGTTTACCCACAGGCCAAGGCGATGCCGGAACGCTTTGAAAACCTCGCCTTTGCGCACTTCTTCCTGCAACCCATGGACGGCCCGGCGCAGACCGAAAACACCGCTGCGGCAATCCGCTACTGCCTCGCGCACCCGCAATGGCGGCTCAGCCTGCAGACCCACAAGCTGACGGGCATGCCCTGACAGGAGACGGTTGTGGACTTGTTGGGTTTCGCGCTTGCCGTACTGCTGATCGAATTGACGCCGGGGTCCAACATGGCCTGGCTGGCCTGACTGGCGGCAACCGAAGGCCGGCGCAGTGGTCTTGCTGCAGTTGCCGGCGTGGCTATCGGTCTGCTGGGTAACGGCGCGCTGGCGGCGCTGGGGCTGGCGGCACTATTGCAGGCGGCGCCATGGCTGTGGGAGACCCTGCGCCTCGCGGGCGCAGCGATGATGCTTGGCCTCGCCATCGTCACCTGGCGTGACGCCGGCCCCGGCCGCACCCCGTCCGGCGGCACGGCGCGGTGCGCTTTTTTCGGCGGCGTGCTCATCAACCTCCTCAACCCAAAGGCCTATCTGTTCTTCCTGGTCGTGGCGCCGCAGTTCCTGGCCGACACGCCATTGACCCTGCGCCAGGCACTGCTGCTGTCGCTGGCCAGCACGACCATCGCCACCGTCGTCCATCTCGCCATCGTCACCATCGGCGCCGCCGCCCAGCCGTGGCTGTCCGACCCGGCGCGACAGCGACCGGTGCGGCGTGCCTTTGCCGTGGTGATGCTGGGGGTAGCAGTGTCCTTCCTGCTGATCGACATGCGCTGACGCAGGCGGTCAGCGCCGGGTGCGAATCTTCTCCGCTACGATCCACGCCAGCATCTCGCTCTCCATCACCGGCAGCGGCACCGAGCCCATCCCAAGCAGCGTGTCATGAAACCGCCGCTGATCGAACTTGCCCCCCAGTTCCGCCTCCGCCTTTGCCCGCAGTTCGCGCATTTTCAACTCGCCCAGCTTGTAGGCCAGCGCCTGCCCCGGCCAGGAAATATAGCGGTCGACTTCATTCTCGACATCGAGCTTGGCCAGCGCCGTATGCCCCGCCAGATAGTCGATCGCCTGTTGCCGGCTCCACCCCATCGAATGCATGCCGGTATCGATCACCAGCCGCGCCGCGCGCCACATTTCAAATGTTTCGCGGCCAAATTCATCATAGGGCGTT
>JBBQMB010000028.1:0-24103 GCA_038328515.1 Sphingomonadales bacterium | reverse complement strand
ATCGCCGCTCTGACGGGCATAGCGGCCACGCCGGCTGACTCGCACAGCGCCAATCGCTGGACGCTGGCGCTGGCGGCGATCGAGATCATCACCGAACGCCTGGCGGAAGGTACGCCGCCGCTGGGTGGCATCCTGCTGCGCGCGCGCCCTGGCCCGGTGCGTGACGCATGGGCAGCAGCGCTGGCGCTGGTTGCCCGCGTTCGCCGCCTGCCGGCCAGCGCCGATGCGGAAGCGCTCGATGGCGGGCTCGACCTGACGGCAACGCTCGCCGCCGGGCGCCCGGTCACGCGGGCCGGTCTGCTCGCCGATATTGGCGACGGCATCTTGCTCGTGCCGATGGCCGAACGGCTGACGCAAGCGCTGGCGGCGCGTCTGGCGGGGGCAATCGATGATGGCGGCCCGCTGCTGATACTGTTCGACGAATCGGACTCTGCAGCCGACGCGCAGGATCGGGTCAGCGCCGGGCTCTGCGACCGGCTCGCCATCCATCTCGATCTGAATGATGTGCGCCTGCCGATGGCGGCACTGGTAGCCGGTGATAGCGACTTCCCGGCCGAGACCGATACGGCAAGCATGGCAGCCGGGGCCGAGATCGATGATCCGGCAACAGCGATGGCCGTCGCTGCCGCAGCGCTTGGCATCGATTCGATCCGCGCCCCCATCCAGGCGCAGCGCCTTGCCCGCATCCACGCCGCCATCGCCGGCCGCCGCCGCATTGCCGCTGCCGATGTCGAAGTCGCCGCGGCGCTGGTGCTCGGGCCACGCGCCACCCGCCTGCCGCCGGGCGACAGCCCGCCGCCGCCGCAAGAAAACCCCGAAACGCCCGATCAGCCCCCGCCACCCAGCGACGACAGCGCCGATGATGCCCCCGACTCACCCGACCAGACGCCGCCCGATGGCAGCGATCTCGTCCTCGATGCGGCGCAAACCACACTGCCCCCCGGGCTGCTCGATGCGCTCGCCAATGGCGTCCAGACCCGCGCGCCGGGTGGCGGCAGCAGCGGCGCCAAATTGCGCAGCCTGACCTCGGGCCGCCCCGCCGGCGTGCGCGCCGGAGCGCCGGGGCGGGGCGCCCGGCTGGCGCTCATTGAAACCATCAAGGCTGCGGCCCCGTGGCAAAAACTGCGGCCGCAGCGCGCCGATGGCCGATTATCGATCCGCCATGACGATCTGCGCATCCGGCGCTTCGTCGCCCGTGCCGAATCAACCACCGTCTTTGCCGTCGATGCCTCGGGGTCGGCCGCTTTTGCCCGGCTCGCCGAAGCCAAGGGCGCGGTCGAACTGCTGCTGGCCCAGGCCTATGTGAAACGCGCCGAAGTCACGCTGGTGGCCTTTCGCGGCGAGATTGCCGAAATCAGCCTGCCGCCGACCCGCTCGCTGGCCCGCGCCAAACGCCAATTGGCAGCGCTGGCGGGTGGCGGCGGCACACCCATGGCCGCTGGCATCGACCTTGCCCGCCGTGTTGCCGAGGCCGAACGCGCTCGCGGCCGCACGCCCTTGGTGGTCATCCTCACCGATGGCCGCGCCAATGTCGGCGGCGGCCCCGGCATCACCCCCCACGCCGCCGCGCTGGCCAGCGCCCGCGCCTTTGCCACCACCCGCATCGCCGCCGTGTTCATCGATTGCAGCGCGCGCCCGCGCCCCGAAGGCTTGCAGATCGCCACCGCCATGGCCGCCCGCTACGTCGCCTTGCCCCGGCTCGATGCCCGCGCGGTTGTCGCCGCTGTGAACGCCGCGTCATGACAAGGCCCGACTGGCGCATCGAAGGCAAGGGCTGGCCGCATGCCGAAACCAGCCGCTTCATCAAGGCCGGCGGCATCGATTGGCACGTTCAGGTCATGGGCGAAGGCCCGGTGGCGCTGTTGCTGCACGGCACCGGCGCTGCCACCCATAGCTGGCGCGAGCTTGCGCCCTTGCTCGGCGCGCATTTCACCGTGGTCGCGCCCGATCTGCCCGGCCATGGCTTTACCAGCCCGATCCGCCGCGCCACCCCCAAAGCCGTCGCTGCGAGTATCGCCGCGCTCACCCAGGCACTCGGGCTGCCGCCGGCACTCACCATCGGCCATTCTGCCGGCGCTGCCATCGCCATGACGATGGTGCAGCACCAGCTTGCCCCGCCACAGGCAGTCATCGGGCTTGGCGGCGCCCTGCTGCCGTTTCCGGGCATGGCCGGCAAGCTGTTCCCGGCGCTGGCGCGGCTGTTGTTCGTCAACCCGCTGATGCCCGAAATATTTGCGATGCGGGCTCGGGTGCCCGGCGAAATCGCCAGCTTCATCGCGCGATCGACCGGCTCGCAGCTCGATGCGACCGGCCTCGCGCTCTACACGCGACTGATGAAAAGCTCGGGCCATATCGCCGGCGCGCTGGGGCTGATGGCCAATTGGGATCTGGTGCCGCTCGAAACCGCCCTGCCAACGCTCGACCTGCCGGTGCTGCTGGCGCATGGCGAGCGCGACAAGACGATCCCATCGGCGACATCGCGCACGGTTGCCGCGTTGTTACCACGCGGGCAGGCGCTGATATTGCCCGGGCTCGGCCATCTCGCGCATGAGGAAGACCCGGCTGGCCATGCCGCGCTGATCACCGCCTTTGCCCGCGAAAACGGCATCATCGCCTGACCGGAACGGCGATCCGCGTCGCTATCGCGCTGCATCCAGCACTGCAATCCGCGCCCGCAACGCCGCCACACTGGCCACCCCGGCTTCGGGATCGGCCTTGCCGGTCAAATCATCCTCGATTGCGTCAAGCGCGCGTTCCTCGATAGCCAGCGGCAGCAACAGCGATTCATAACGGCTACGCTGGACCTCGACCTCGGTCGCCGCATCCGAATCGGCCGCCTTCCCGATAGCGGCGGCTTCGGCCCGCGCCCAGGCAGCGCGGCGCGCCGGCGCCGCCGCCTCGATCGCGGCAATCGCCTTTTCAACCACGCCGAGCCGCGCCGCCACATCGGCGGGTACTGGCGGCAACGCGGCCGGCGCCGGCGGACTTGTAAAAACATCCTCGCCACAGCCGGCACAGGCCCCCATCGGCGTGCGCGGCACCAGCGGCGATACTTCGCCCTGGCGCGGCGCCAGTGTCGGCCAGCTTTCGCCGCGGTTGAGGCCCGCACAGCCCGACAGCGCCAAAAGGCCGAAACACAGCAAAGCGGGGCGCATCAACATCACCTTTGCTGCTAACCGCCGCCGCCCGGCCACGCAAGCCGCGAGCAGAATCAACACAACGCCATTCTAGCTGTTGTCCATTCTAGCTGTTGCCTATTCTAGCTGTTGCAAAGTCGGCGCGCGTCGCCTATTCACCGCCTCCCACGCACCCGTAGCTCAGCTGGATAGAGCATCAGACTACGAATCTGAGGGTCGGGCGTTCGAATCGCTCCGGGTGCACCAATATTCTCTGACGCGGACAGCGGTAGCCTTCATGGCTACGCCGGCCGTGGTAATGGTCTTTGCAGCTTGCGCCTGCCGCGCGCGCGGTGCGCAATGTTTGCTAAGAATTATTCCCCGTTCAACCGCGCTGCATACAGGCCCATCCGGTTCCGCACGGGCCCTTCATCGCCCAGATTGGCCGGCAGGCCCAAAACCGGCAGGGTTTCGCGGGCCGTGACGCTGCCGGCGGCGGGGTCGGCGGCAATGGCGGCAAGGATGCTGGCGCGTTGATCGGCCGGCAACCGCGCTTTCAGTTCGGCCAGGACCAGCCCTGGCAGGTGAGATTGCAGCGGTTCGGTGTCATAAAGATCGGGAACAGCAGCGATCAGCAGCAGGTTGCGCGCCCGCTGGGTCAGGTCGGGCTCGTTCGCCGCCGGCCATTTTGCGAGCTGACGCCGGATACGCGCGAGGGCGCTGGCGGTTGCGGCATCGGGCGGCGTGGCGGCGATGGGCGCGATATGCCCTGATGGCGCGGCAGCGATGGCGAGATCGGCGCGGGGCATCGGCGGGCCGGGCCGATACCAGACCAGCGCGGACAGCCCGAGCCACGCCGAAAACATCAGTGCATAGGGCCAACGCCGTGGCCACAACCGGGCCACCAGCAGCGTTACGGCTCCGGTGCCGCCAAGCGCGAACAAGGCCGCGCTTGCCGCGCGCGTGCCAGGGCCGGTGAGCGCTGTCTGGATTGCGGTGCTGGCCCATTGCGCGGGCAAAAGCACCAGCAGCCAGCCCGGCAAAGCGCCTGGCATGGCCGATGCCGTCAATAGCATCGCCGCCTCTCCGGCGACCACGAACATGGCGATCCACCAGCCCTTCGCGCCCGCGCTGCGCGCAAATAGCCTGCCCCGCGCGGCAAAGCTGACGCTGGCAATAATGCTGGCCAGCCCGGTCGAGACCGGGTGGGGCAGCGCCGGCATGCCCAGCCCCCGCGCCAGGGTGAAAAGGCCAACCCCGGCCAACAGCGCCAGCACGGCCCCGATCCACAACCGCCCGGCAGCGGCGGCGGCGATCATGCCAACCCCCATCAGCCCCACGGCCATGATCGGGCCAGCGACCAAGGTCAACGGCGCCGGTGCGGGTGCGCCCGCAAGCATCAGCATCGCGGCGATGGGTGCCACAACCCCGGCCAGCGCCGCCATTGCCCAAGCCAGCGTCCGGGTGGGTAACGCGGTCTGCACGGGTCAAAAACCGATTATACCGTCAGGTCCGGATCAGAACGGCACATCGTCGTTGAGGTCATCATCAAACGCCGCAGGGCGCTTGGCACCGCCGCCAAAATTATTGCCGCCGGCCGGGGCGCCATAATCGTCACCGCCGCCGCCATAGCCGCCGCGATCACCGCCGCCGCCCATGCTGCTGCCGCCGCCGCCGCCCGCATCGCGGCCGCCGATCAGCGACAATTCACCCTTGAACGGGCCGACGACGATTTCGGTGGTGTAGCGATCAGCGCCGCTCTGGTCCTGCCATTTGCGCGTGGTGATGGCGCCTTCGATGTAAACTTCGCTGCCCTTGCGCAGATATTGCTGCGCCACCTTGCCGATATTTTCATTGCGAATGACGATATTGTGCCATTCGGTCTTTTCCTTGCGCTCGCCCGATTGCTTGTCGCGCCAGTTTTCCGATGTTGCCATGGTGAACTGGGTTACCGAGCCGCCATTGGCAAAGCTTTTGGTTTCCGGATCCTTGCCCAGCCGCCCGACCAGAATCACCTTGTTCACGCCTGCCATGTCTCAAATCTCCCTTTGCCAGCACCCTAGTGAGGCCTGCGCCGGGCCGCAACGCTCCGCCTCGCCAAAACCGTGGATATCACCGACTTTCGCAGCCGCAGCATGGCAGGGGCCCAAATGAGCGACGAGATCGAAGCGTTGGGCGGCCTGGTGACCGCCGGCATCGCCGCGAACGCCCTTGATGGGCCCCGTGGCACAGGCGCGACGGCCCGCCACGGTATCTGCGCCAATTGCGCCGCGCCGCTGGCTGGCAATTTTTGCGCCGCCTGCGGGCAAAAGGCGCATCTGCATCGCAGCCTCGCCGATGTCGGCCATGAATTTGTCCATGGCATCACCCATTTCGATGGCAAGGCGTGGAAAACCCTGCCGATGCTGGTCTTCCGCCCCGGCACGCTGACGCGCGACTGTATCATGGGCAAGCGCGCCAAATATGTAGCGCCGGTGCCGCTGTTCCTGCTCGTTCTTTTCCTGACGTTCTTTGTGCTGTCGTTCGTAAACATCAAGGAAAATGCCGTACCCATCAAGATCAATGCCGGCGACACGACGCTCGGCGAAGCCAACAAGGCCCGGGATCTGGCCGAGATCGACAAGAATCTAGCCGCCGCCCGTGCCATCGGCGACGCCGATGCTGTTGAAGAACTGGAAGCTAGCCGTAAATTTGTCACCACGATCGGCAACAGCGCTGCAAACTTGGCCGGCGATGGCGAGCCCGCCGGCAGCTTCGCTGATCGTCTCGCGGACGACATTGCGAGGAACGCCGAGCGCGGCGACGTGAATTTCAATTTCGGCGTGCCATACTTCGACGCCAAGGCGAACAAAGCCCTGAAAGACCCGAAGTTCGTGTTCTACAAACTGCAAAACAAGGCGTATAAATTCAGCTTTTTGCTCGTGCCGCTGTCGCTGCCGTGGCTATGGCTGATGTTCGCCTGGAAACGCGATGTCCACCTCTATGACCATGCCATTTTCGCGCTGTATTCAATCAGCTTCATGTCGTTGCTGTTCATCATCGGCAGCGGCGCGCTAACGCTGAACGTCAGCTCGGGCTGGCTCTGAACACCCCTGCTGATCGCGCCCTTTGTCCATATGTATGCGAAGTTGAAGGGCGCCTATGGCTTGCGGCGCTTTGGCGCCTTGTGGCGCACGGTCGGGCTCAGCCTGGGGGCGGTTTTGTCGCTCGGCATCTATGCAACGCTTATCGTGGCGCTGGGTCTGATGGACTGATCATTCGGGAGCGTCGGAGGGGCTGGCAGGCGGCAGCAGTTCGCGAGCCGCAACCGCGCGAACCGCGGTATCCACCACGCCGAGCGCAACCACCGGTTTCTTGCCCTTTTCAATCCCCATTTCGGTAAAGCGCCGCGCCTTTGGCAGCACATTGCCCTCAAGCGAGCCGACAAAGGCATTGTAGCTGCCGACCGCCTGCGCCAGATTTCGCCCCACGCCGCCGACATGGTCCGCCATCACGGCAATCGCGGCGTGCAAGTCCGCCCCCAGCTTGCCGATTTCGCGCGCCTGTTCGGCCAGCGTCTCCTGCCGCCAGACCAGCGCTACCGTCTTGGCGATCGCCAGCAGGTTGATCGGGCCAGCGAGCAGGATACGCTGTTCAAAGGCCCAACCCAGCAAGGCGAGATCATGCTCCATCGCGGCTGACAGGAAATTCTCGCCCGGAATGAACATAACGACAAAATCGGCAGCGGCGCCGAATTCGTTCCAATAGGCCTTGTCGCTCAACCCCTTGGCATGCAGCCGCACCGCTGCGGCGTGGCGCTTGAAGCCCAGCAGCCGCTCGGCATCGGTCGCCGCCGATTGTGCTGACAGATAGTCATTTACCGAACATTTCGAATCGATGATCAACTGGCGCCCGCCCGGCAGGTTGATGATTGCATCTGGGCGACGACTTCCGGTTTCGGCGGCAACATGCGTCTGCAGGGTGAAATCGATCCCGTCGCGCAGGCCCGCCATTTCCAGGGTGTTGCGCAATTGCTGTTCGCCCCAGCTGCCCGACGTCTTGCCGCTCGATCTGAGGGCCGACACGAGCTTTGAGGCTTCGTCGCTGACCTGGCGCTGGCCCAGCGCCACCGCTGCCAGCTGTTCCTTCAAACCGCCATAAGCCTCGACCCGCGCCGCCTCGACTTCGCCCAGCCGGGTTTCATATTTGACCAAAGTTTCCTTCACCGGCGCGATCAGTTCGGCCAACTGGTTACGGTTGGCCTCCAGCCCGGCGCCGGCGGCTTCGCGCTGCCGCGTCATCAACTGCTCGGCGCTTTCCGCCAATTTCGCCTGCGCGCCCTCCAGCGCCTTGCCGGCGAGCGCCTGAAAGGTTTCCACCGTCCGCGCCACTTCGGCAGCATGGGCACGGTCGCGCTCGGTTTGTTGGGCGGCAAGCGCGCGCAATTCCCCGGCCAACCGTTCGCGCTCGGCTTCGGCATCGCGCAGTTCAGCGTTGCGTTCCGTCAGCGTGCGCACCTCGACGGCATGGCCGGCGCGCTTTTGCTGCTGATCCGAAACCTCGGCGCGCGCATCGGTCACTTCCGCCTTCAACGCGTCGCGTTCGGCCCGCACCCCGGCCAGCGGCCGCGCCCACAGCGCCCACCCGAGCAGCAAGGCCAGCGCGAGGCTCGCAACAACGGCAATCAGTACTTCGGTCAAAACGCGGGTCCCCAGCAGAACGTTGCGGGAACATTAGGCGTGAGCGGCGCGCGGCGAAAGCCACAACTTGCATCGGCAGTGCATCTGTTCGTATTTTGTCCGATGCACAAATTGACTACGCCCGCTCTCGCCGCTTTGCTCGGCTTCTCGCTGATCGCCGCCACCCCGCTGCCGATCTCGGCAGCGCGCCTCAAGGCCCATGTCGCCACGCTGGCGTCCGATGCCCTTGGCGGGCGCGGGCCGGGCGAAGACGGCGAGGCGCTGACCCTTTTCTATCTGCAAAAGGCCATGAAGGCCGCCGGGCTGCAACCCGGCGGCGAAAATGGCGGCTGGCTGCAAGCCGTGCCGCTCGTCCGCCTCGATCGCCAGCCCGGTGCGACGCTGTCACTCTCGTTCGGCGGCGCTGTCCATCCGCTTACGCTCGGCCGCGATGCCACGCTGGCGCTGCGCAATGCCGGCGCCACCAGCGTCACCAACCTGCCACTGGTCTTCGCCGGCTTCGGCATCGTCGGCAATGGTTACGACGCCTATCGCGGCATCGACATGCACGGCAAGATCGCCGTCATCCTCGCCAATGACCCCGATTTCGAAGCCGGCACCGACCTCGGCTTCGAAGGCCGGCGGCTGGTCATCGCCGGGCGCATCGGCTCGAAATTCGAAGCGGCGGCGCGCGCTGGCGCGGCGGGCGCGCTGGTGATCCATGAAGACGCCGCCGCCAGCTACCCCTGGCTGCCAGTCGGCAGCGGTGATGCCCTGCCGGCGATGGTGATGCAGCCGCTGCAACCTTCAGCGATGCAACTCAGCGGCTGGCTCTCGGGCGCAATCGCGGCCGATCTGCTCCGCGCCGCCGGGCTCGATCTTGCCGGGTTGAAAACGCGCAGCCGCGACCCCGGCTTCAGCGCCTTCCCGCTCACCGGCGCCACGCTCTCGGCACGCGGTGAAATCAAGGCAACGCCGGTCATCAGCCACAATGTCATCGGCATTCTGCCCGGCGCCAGCCGCCCGAACGAGGTCGTGCTCTACGGCGCGCATTGGGATGCCAATGGCCGCAATGGCCCCGATGCCAGCGGTGATGCCATCCGCAACGGCGCGGTCGATAACGCCACGGGAACCGCCGAACTGCTCGAAATCGCCCGCGCCTTTGCCCGCGGCCCACGCCCGGCGCGCAGCATCATCTTCGCCGCCTGGACCGCCGAGGAAAAAGGCCTGATCGGCAGCGAATATTACGCCGCCCACCCGTTGCAGCCGCTGGCGTCCACCGTCGCGGTGATCAACCTCGATCCGCATGTCGTACTGCCCGCCGCGCGCAACATCGAACTCGTCGGCGGTGGCCGCACCCCGCTGGAGGACAATCTGCGCGCCGCTGCCGCCACGCTCGACCTGACCGTGACCGACGAACCCAACCCCGAAGCCGGCTGGTATTTCCGCTCCGACCATTATCCCTTCGCCCGTCGCGGCGTGCCCGCCCTATCGTTCCGCGCCGGCCGCGATCTGATCGCTGGCGGCACGGCGAAGGGCGACGCACTGGTCGGTGCCTATAACGCCACCCGCTACCACCAGCCGAGCGACCAGTTCATGCCAGATTGGACGTTCGCGGGAACCGCGCAGGAGGCGAGCGTGGCGTATCTGGTCGGGCGCAAGCTGGCGGACGGGACGGACTGGCCGATGTGGAACGCGGGGAATGAATATGCGCCGCTGCGAGGTTCAGGACCGAAGTAAGCCGCCCTTCCTTCTCCCTCCCCCCCCTGCGAGCGCAGCGAACAGAGGGTGGGGAGGGTTGGGGTGGGGGTCGCGGCCACCTGCGTCCAACACCCCAACCCCAACCCTCCCCACTCTACCGGCTGCGCCGGTGGGGGGAGGGGGAGGCAGCCTCTCTCATTTCACGACTGGCGCTGGCTGCCACTCCCCGCCACAATGCCGGCAAAACACATCCCGGGGAGATCACCACCATGCATCCGCACAGCATCGTCGCCACCGGGCTCCAATTCCCCGAAGGCCCCATCGCCATGGACGATGGCAGCGTCATCTTTGTCGAGATCAAGGCCGGCAAGCTCACCCGCCTCGCCCCCGATGGCACGCTGAGCACTGTCGCCACCACTGGCGGCGGCCCCAATGGTGCCGCCATCGGCCCCGATGGCGCCATCTATGTCTGCAACAATGGCGGCTTCGCCTGGTATGAACAGGATGGCCTGACCCTGCCCGGTAACGCCGCCGATGATTACACCACCGGCCGCATCGAGCGCGTCGATATCGCCACCGGCGCCGTCACCCGCCTCTATGACAAGACCGATGACGGCCTCGCGCTGTCCGGCCCCAACGACATCGTGTTCGATGCGGCGGGCGGTTTCTGGTTCACCGATCTCGGCAAACATTTCCCGCATCACGAAACCAAGGGCGGGCTATTCTATGGCAAGGCCGATGGCAGTTCGTGCGTCTGCGCCGTCTATGGGCCCAATCTCAACGGCGTCGGCCTGTCGCCCGATGGCAGCAAAGTCTATGCCGCCGTCACTGCCGGGCGCGTCATCCTGGAATTTGATATCACCGGCCCCGGCACCGTCGCCCCCTCGCCGCTTGCTGCCGCACCCGGGCGCTTTGTCACCACCTGGGGCACCAAGACCTATCTCGACAGCCTCGCCATGGAGGCCAACGGCAATATCGCCCAGGCCACGCTGATCGAGGAAGCCGGCGTCACCTCGATCGATCCGGTCACCGGTGCCAAGGAGTTTTTCGCTTTCCCCGATCTCCTCACCACCAACATCGCCTTTGGCGGCGCCGACATGATGGACGCCTGGGTCTGCCTGTCGACCACCGGCAAAATGGCCAAATGCCGCTGGCCCCGCCCCGGCCTGCGCTTGAATTTCAACGGCTGACGGCGCTGCTCCCTCCGCCTGCGGCGGTGGGGGGAGGCGGACAATTGGAGACAGCATGATCAGCACGCGCAGCATCGAGGCCAATGGCCTGTCCTTCGCCATCGATGAATGCGGCTCTGGCCCGGACATCGCGCTCTGCCTGCACGGCTTTCCCGAAAGCCGGCATTCATGGCGTCACCAATTGCCGCTGCTCGCCGATCTCGGCTGGCACGCTGTCGCCCCCGATATGCGCGGCTATGGCGCCACCAGCCGGCCAGCGCGCAAGGCCGATTACCATATCGATCACCTCATTGCCGATACCGCCGCGCTATTCGATGCGCTGGGCGCGCGGCGGCGCTTGCTGATCGCCCATGATTGGGGGGCGCTAGTCGCGTGGATTTTTGCCCAGCGGCAAACGCGGCCGCTCGATGGCCTCGTCATCATGAACGTCCCGCACCCGCGCGTGTTTCGGGACGTGCTGAAATCGAGCCGGGCACAAAAACGCAAGAGCTGGTACGTCGCGTTTTTCCAGATACCAAAGCTGCCTGAATTACTTTTGGGGGCCAAGGGCGCCCGCAGCGTCGGCCGCGCCTTCACCAAAAGCGCCGTCAACAAGGCCGCTTTTCCGCCCGACGTAATCGATCATTATCGCGCCAATGCCAGCCGCCCCGGCGCGCTCACGGCGATGATCAACTATTACCGCGCCAATTTCCCCAACGTCCTTGAAGAGCCGGTTGTCGTCATCGAAACGCCGACGCTGCTGGTCTGGGGCGAACAGGATGTTGCCATCGATATCGCCAATACCCAAGGCTATGCGCCGCTGGTGCGGGATTTCACGCTGGTCGGCCTGCCGGACGCCTCGCACTGGGTGCAGCAGGATGCGCCGGAAGCGGTGAATACAGCGCTGCGCGATTGGCTGGGGCAAAAGCTCGCATAGGCGAGCCTTCATCTCAACCGCTGTCATCCCGGGCTTGCCCCGGGATGACATATCAAATCGCTGATATCCGGCGCTAGAGCATCGCGCCGAAAATCGGAGTCAGCACCGGCCCACGCCCCCTGCCCAACCACCCACGAGGGTATCGTAACGGGTGGTTGGGCAGGGGGCGTGGGCCGGTGCTGATTTTCGGCTCGATGCGCTAAGGCCCGCGTCGGCTCTTGAAAAAGTCCCTGAGCAACGCCGCCGCCTCACCTTCCGCAACCCCGTTGATCACCTCCGGAACATGGTGGCACTGCGGGTGGCTTAACAGCCGTGGCCCCTGCTCGATACCGCCGCTCTTGGGGTCGGAAGCGCCATAAACCAGCGTGGCAATCCGCGCCTGGGAAACCGCCGATGCACACATCGGGCAGGGTTCGAGCGTCACATGCAGCGTCGTGCCAGGCAGGCGTTCGCTGCCCAGCGCCGCACAGGCGGCGCGAATTGCCAGAATTTCGGCATGGGCGGTCGGGTCGCGCAATTCCAGCGTGCGATTGCCGGCGGCAGCAATAATGCGCCCATCAGCCGCCGAAATGACCGCCCCGACCGGCACTTCGCCGCGCGCACCTGCCGCCCGGGCTTCGGCCAGCGCGCGCGCCATATGAAGGGAGGCCGGGAATGGCGACATCCGGTGCCGTCAGCCGCTGTCGCCGGCAACCGACCGGCTCCGCCGCTCCAGCGCCACCTTGGCCAGCGCGACGATCGGATCGGCCAGCGCCACACCCAATATGCCGAACAACAGCCCGAACAGGAGTTGCGCCGCCAGCACCACCGCCGGCGCCAGATCGACCGCGCGCTTTTCAATCAATGGCGTCAGCACATTGCCTTCGATCAGCTGCACCGCCAGATAAATGCCCACCGCCCATAACCCCTCGGTCGGCCCGACCGAAAAACCGACAGCGACAATCAATGCCCCCGAAATCATCGCCCCCAGATTGGGGATGAAGGCGAGCATCCCTGATACCAGCGCCAGCAACCCGGCCAGCGGCACGCCAACAATCGACAGGCCGATGAAAATGAAGCCGCCTTCGATGCCCATGGTCAGCAGCCGTCCCGCCACCCAGCGGCGCAGCACATTTGCCATTTCGGCCAGCGTGGCATGCACTTCGCCGCGCATCGACACCGGCGTCAGCCATTCCAGTCCGCGTTCATACAGCCGCGGATCGGCAGCGATATAAATGCCAAAGGCCAACGCAAACAGCAGCGCCGCCAGCCCGCCGATCGCCGAACTGACAACGGCCGCGACCTTTTCGAAATGCCCGTCGAACAGCGATTGCAGCCGCGCCAGCGGTGAATGGCCCGGATCGATATGGAGCCCCAGCCCGCGCGCAATTTCCGCCAGCCGCGCCAGTTGCACATCGACGGTGGTCGACAATTGCTGCGCCTGTGCCGCCAGCGTCACCCCGGCAAAGGCCAGAAAACCCAGGATCAGCCCCAACAGCACGATGACGACAATCGTCAACCGCAGCCCATGCGGAATCTTGAGCCCCTTGCGCAGCAGCGCTTCGGCGCTGCGCAACCCGGCGGCAACAACCATGCCGGCAAAAATCAACAGCAGCGCTTGTGCCAATTGCCACGTCAGCCAGACCGCGGCAGCGCATCCAATCCAGATCAGCGCAGTGGCCACCGTCGTCCGCGACCGGCCGCTCTGCGGCTCGATCGGGCTGGGCGGCGGCATGGTCATCAGGCGCTATTCGGCCTTGGCATCGACATTGATGAAATAGCGCCCGCTGCGCACCGCCGAAAGCCAGGTCAGCGGGTTCCAATCGGTCGAGCCATCCAATGAAAAGGTGATGAACTCCGCCCGACCGGCGACATTTTCAATCGGCAGCATGCCCAACCCGCCGACAACCGGATCAAAACGGCTGTCTTCGCTATTGTCGCGGTTATCGCCCATCAGGAAAATCCGCCCCTCGGGCACGACCATCGGATCGGTATTGTCCTGCGGCGTCTGGCCCAGATCCATGGTCAGATAACTGCGGCCGTTCGGCAGCGTTTCGAGATAGGTCGGGAAGCGACATTCGGGCTGGCCGGCGGCGTCGCTGCTCCGGTACTGGGCATCGATCGGGGTGACGCAATCGCTGTTCGGGCTGACCGGGATCACCGTATCGGCGACCGCCAGCTTGGGCACCGCCACGCCGTTGAGCCACAATTGGCCATCCTTCATCTGCACGGTGTCGCCGGGCAGGCCGATGACGCGCTTGATCCAGTCGCTCTTGTCGCGCGGGCTCTTGATGACGGCAATGTCGCCGCGTTCGGGCAGGCTGCCGAACAGCCGCCCCGGCATTTCGGGCAACACGTTGAGCGACGGCGTCAAATACGAATAGCCATAGGGAAATTTCGATACGATCAGCCGGTCGCCGATCAGCAACGACGGCAGCATCGACCCCGACGGAATATAAAAAGGCTTGGCGATGAACGAATGGACCCCGAGCACCGCCAGCACGAGCAGAAACAACTGCCAGATCTCGCTCGCCCAGTTGGTCGGCTTCTTGGCCGCTGTCATAGTCGCCTCGGTCATAAAGGGTACGCCGTGATAAGAACGATGGCCTGCGCCCAGGGGTGGTCGTCGGTCATCGTCAGATTGACCTGCGCGCCATAGCCCGGCGGGGTGATTTGCGCCAGCCTTGCCGCAGCACCGCCGGTCAAGGCCAAAGTCGGTGCCCCCGACGGCAGGTTCACAACCCCCATGTCCTTCATGAACACGCCCTGGCGAAAGCCGGTGCCCAGTGCCTTGGAACAGGCTTCCTTGGCGGCAAAGCGCTTGGCATAGGTCGCGACGCGGGTCAGTTGCCGGCGGTCGGCCTTGGCGCGTTCGGTCTCGGTGAAAACCCGATTGATGAAGCGCTCACCAAAGCGGCTGATGCTCTTGTCGATGCGTTCGATGTTGCACAGGTCCGAACCCAGCCCGAGCACGAACACGCCGGCGGGAATGTTCACCGCGCCGCATCCATCGCCGCGCGCATCCGGGCAATCGCCGGCCCCAGCCCGGTAAAAAGCGCCTCGCCGATCAAAAAGTGCCCGATATTGAGCTCATGCAGTTGCGGCATCGCCGCCACCGGCCCGACATTATCAAAGGTCAGGCCATGGCCGGCGTGCATTTCCAGCCCGAGCGCCGCGCCGATTTCGGCAGCACGCATCAGCCGGGCCAGTTCGACAGCAATATCAGTCTCGCTTTCGGCATGGCTGTACGGCCCGGTGTGCAGTTCCACCACCGGTGCCCCCAGCCGCGCCGCCGCCTCAAGCTGGTGGGCATCGGGCGCGATGAACAGGCTGACGCGAATGCCGGCATCCTTCAGCCGGGCAATGATCGGCGCCAGCGAATTATGCTGGCCAGCGGCATCGAGCCCGCCTTCAGTGGTGCGCTCGGCACGGCGTTCAGGCACGATGCACGCCGCATGCGGGCGATGCTTGAGCGCGATCCCGAGCATTTCATCGGTCGCCGCCATCTCAAGGTTCAATGGCAGGCTGATGCTGCCGACCAGCGCGTCGAGATCGGCATCGGTAATATGCCGCCGGTCCTCGCGCAGATGCGCCGTAATGCCATCGGCACCCGCCTCGGCCGCCATCAGCGCGGCGCGTACCGGATCGGGATGCAACCCGCCGCGCGCGTTGCGAATGGTCGCGACATGATCGATATTGACGCCAAGGCGGAGGCGGCCATTGCGTTGATGGATATGAGTCTGATCGCTCATGAACAGAACGCCGCTGACAGCAGCGTGTACGTCAGTCCCTTACCCTGCCACGGCTCGCCGAAATCGGCTGGCCGGTCGGCAAAGGCAATCATTATGCGGCCGAGCGCTGGTGCAATGACATTGCGAATTTCAACGCCGCCGATACTGCCGCGCCGTTCGACCAGATCTACCGGCTTCGAACATCCAGCAAGCGGCACCGTGTAGGACCATTGGCCCAGTGCCGCAAAGCCGAGTTTGGGATCGCCCTTCCACATTTCTGCCCGCGCTGCCGGCGTTATCAGCCCGCCCTTGAGCAGAGCCTGGTCAAAACGCACCAAATCGACGGGGGGGCCGGCAATGGCGCCGGCTGCGCCGAAGCGGCCGACATCGATGAAATCATCGGCGCTGCCATCGGCGAAATAGCCGGTACGCCCGGCCGTGTCGCCAGGCCGCAGCAGCCGCGCACCCTTCATGCCCAAGGGCGCAAAAAGCCGCGTTCGCAACAGTTCGGCCAAAGGCTTTCCGGTAACGGCTTCAAGCACAGCGCCAACAATTTCGGTATCACAATCATTATATTCGAACCGGGTGCCAGGCTCTGCCTTTGCCGGGCCGGTGCAAATGGCGTTAATGCCCGGCCCCGGTTTCGGCGCGCTTCGTTCGAACATCACCAGCATGTTGCCAGCGGCATTCACCGGGCTGTCTTCGACATTCGGCAGGCCGCTGGTATGTTGCAGCAGCTGGCGCAGCGTCACGCGGTCTGCGTTGGCTATTTTCAGCTTTGGTGCATAGGTTTTGATCGGCGTGTCGAGCGTCACCGCGCCACGATCGACCTCCTGCATCACTAATACCGCGATGATCTGCTTGCTGACGGAGGCCCAACGCCAGAATTTCGCGCCGCGCGGCGCATTGCCGCTAGTCGTTTGGTCGATGTCGTCGCCATGGCTGGCATTTTCATCAGCGACAATCAGATGCCCATGAAGTCCGCCGGCGCGCGCCGCTGCGGATGTCGCGGCCCACATGGTCTGAATCGATGGCGGCGGCGCGGCAACAGCGCCCGACGTTATCGTCACGGCCGCGAGCAGACCCAGTATGGAGCGCATCATGCGCGTGATCCCGGCTTGATCGCGGGGACCGCCGCAAGCGCCGGCGGCAGCGCATCGGCGGCATAGCTTGGCACATCGAGGCGGATCAGCGGCGTGAAGGGCACGCCCAGATTGGCGGTTCCGTTCGAGCGATCGACCAGTGCTGCCGCATAAATCACCTCGCCGCCCGCCGCATTGATCGCGGCGATTGCCTCGCGGCTCGAAAGTCCGGTGGTGACGACATCTTCCATCATCAGCACCTTTTGCCCCGGTTCGAGCCGGAACCCACGTCGCAATTCAAACGTCCCGGTCGGCCGCTCGACGAACATCGACAATGTGCCGAGCGCCCGCGCCAGTTCATGCCCGCAAATCAGCCCGCCCATCGCCGGCGCGATCACCACAGCGATCTGCGCCTTGATGTCGTCAGGAATTTTCGCCGCCAGCGCCTGCGCCAGTCGTGTCGCGCGTGCCGGGTCCATCAACACCCGCGCGCATTGCAGATAGCGCGGGCTGCGCAGCCCCGACGACAGGATGAAATGCCCCTCAAGCAAGGCTTGCGCAGCGCGGAATTCGGCAAGGATATGTTCGTCGGTCATGGCCTTTCGCCTAGCAGGATCGGATGCACGATGCGAGCGCGACTCACCCGCGCATGCGCTCCGCCGACACCACCGCCTTCACCTGCCGCAGCGCCGCGATGATCCGCGTCAGATGGTTGAGGTCCGCAACTTCGATATCGATGACATCGGTGTGAAATTCGCGGTCGCGATGTTTCAGCGCCAGGTTGACGATATTGGCATTGTGCGCCGCCAATGTCGCCGCCAGCGATGCCAGCGAGCCCGGCTGGTTGTGCACCACCACCGCCAGCCGCGCCACGGCGCCATCGGTTTCCTTGCCCCATGATACGTCCAGCCATTCACCCTTTTCCTCGGCCAGGCTGGCGCAATCGATGGTGTGAACCTCGATCGGCTTGCCGGGGTGGCGGATGCCGACAATGCGATCCCCTGGAATCGGCCGGCAGGCGCCAAGTTCAAAGGCCACGCCCGGCGTCAGGCCATGGATGCTGACCGCCGCCAGCCCGGGCTTGCCGCGCGCCCGGCGCGGCTTGCGCCCGGCGGTCGATCCCGGCACCAGCGCCTCGCTGACCTGGTCATCGGTCACCACATTGCGCGCCATCGCCAGTTCCAGTGCCGCCCGGTCGGTCAGTTTCAACTGCCCGAGCGCCGGCCCGAGCAGTTCGTCACCCAGTACAATCTTCAGCCGCACGACCAGCGATTCGAGCAATTTGCTGCCCATCGCCTGGCCTTCCTGCAGGTTCTTCAGCCGGACGTGCCGCCTGATCGCCGCGCGCGCCTTGGCGCTGACGACAAAGCCCTCCCACGCCGGATCGGGCGCCTTGGCCTTGGCGCGCAAAATCTCGACCTGGTCACCATTGACCAGCCGGGTGCGCAGCGGCACCACCCGGCCATTGACCTTGGCACCGACGCACGAATCCCCCAGATCGGAATGCACCGCATAGGCAAAATCCACCGGCGTCGAATCCTTGGGCAATTGCAGCAACGTGCCCTTGGGCGTGAACAGAAAAACCTGATCCTGGAACATCGCCAGCTTGGCATTTTCGAGCAACTCTTCCGGTGACGCGGCATCGTGGAGCACATCGAGCAAATCTTCGAGCCACGGATAGGCCTCGCGCGCCACCGCGTCATCGCCGCCCTGTTTATAGGCCCAATGCGCCGCCAGTCCATTTTCGGCCTTTTCATGCATCCGCCGGGTGCGAATCTGCACTTCGATGCGCGTATTGCCGGCATAAAGCATCGTCGTGTGAATCGATTGATAACCGTTGCGCTTGGGGGTCGAGATGAAATCCTTGAAGCGCCCGATCACCGTCGGCCAGCGGCCATGCACAACGCCCAGCGCCCGATAGCATTCGGCATCGTTATCGACCAAAATCCGAAATGCCATGACATCGGGCAGCGATTCGAACGAGATTTTCTGGCCCTGCATTTTGCGCCAGATCGAATAGGGCTTTTTTTCGCGGCCGGTCACCTCGGCATCGATACCCTGCTGGCCAAGCAGCAAGTTTATGCCCGACGCAATGCGCGCCACCGTGTCACCACCGGCAGTGCGCAATTTCTCCAGCCGCGCCGTGATCGTGGCATGCGCTTCGGGCTCCAGTTCGCGAAACGCCAGTTCCTGCAATTCGTCCATGAAACCATACATGCCGATGCGTTCAGCGAGCGGCGCATAGATATCCATGGTTTCGCGCGCGATACGCCGGCGCTTTTCTTCGGATTTGACGAAATGCAGCGTCCGCATATTGTGCAGCCGGTCGGCGAGTTTGACCAACAACACCCGGATATCGGTCGACATGGCGAGCAGGAACTTGCGCAAATTCTCGGCCTGGCGCTCGCTGTCGGTTTGCGCCTCGATCTTGGATAATTTGGTAACGCCATCGACGAGCCGGCCAACGCTGGCCCCGAACAACTTGTCGATCTGTTCCTGCGTCGCCACCGTATCCTCGATGGTGTCGTGCAGGATGCCGGTGGCGATGGTTTCGTCGTCGAGCTTCAAATCGGTCAAAATGCCGGCGACTTCGATCGGGTGCGAGAAATACGGGTCACCCGAAGCCCGCAACTGGCTGCCATGCGCCTTCATCGAAAACACATAGGCGCGATTCAGCAGGTCCTCGTCCGCATCGGGATCATAGGCCTTTACACGTTCGACAAGCTCATATTGGCGCAGCATTTAAGCATAGTGGTGCGCTGGGGGTTAAGGTGCAACCTCATAACAAAATCTGTCATCCCGGGCTCGACCCGGGACCCAGTTTTCTCCAGGATCACCAACCGGCAGTTTACTCGTAATCCGGACCCAAATTCTGATTCCGCGGCGGCTGGGCAGCGGTAATCCGCAACGCTTCAGCCGATGCCGACAGCGAGCCAATCGCATCCGGCGTATCGTCTTCGCTTTCGACAACCCGGCGCATCGAAGCGATCAGCGCTTCTTTCAATTCCTTGGGCTTGACATTATCTTCCGCGATCTCGCGCAGCGCCACGACCGGGTTTTTATCGCGGTCGCGATCGACGGTGATTTCGGCGCCCGATGAAATGGCGCGGGCGCGCGTGGCGGCAAACAGCACCAGGTCGAAGCGGTTGGGAATCTTGTCGACGCAATCTTCAACGGTAACGCGGGCCATGAGAGCGAACTTTCCGAATTTTCTGGCAAGCGCGGCGTGTCGCGGCAAACCCCCCAAAAGTCAAGCCGGACTTGACCGAGCGTGCCGTATCGTCTAACCGCCGCCGCTTCGCAATTGGCCCTGCACCCCCGGTGAAGCAGGCGCCGCGCCCGGCATTATGGCCAGGCGGTGCGAGGCCGGGGTTTCAAGCCATTCCAGGCTCAGCAAAACGAAAGCGAATCACATGTCGAAGCGTCAGAACAGCAAGTATAAACTCGATCGCCGCATGGGCGAGAACATCTGGGGTCGCCCCAAGTCGCCGGTCAACAAGCGTGAATATGGCCCCGGCCAGCACGGCCAGCGCCGCAAGAGCAAGGTTTCGGACTTCGGCGTGCAGTTGAAGGCCAAGCAGAAGCTCAAGGGCTATTACGGCGATGTGACCGAAAAGCAGTTCCGCGCCACCTATCATGCCGCGGTGCAGATGAAGGGCGATACCTCGCAGAACCTCATCGGCCTGCTCGAACAGCGCCTCGACATGGTCGTCTATCGCGCCAAGTTCGCGCCGACGATCTTTGCCGCCCGCCAGATCGTCAACCACGGCCATATCATCGTCAACGGCCGCCGCTGCAACATTGCATCAGCCAAGGTTAAGCCCGGCGATGTCGTCGAATTGGGTTCCAAGGCCAAGGAAATGGCGCTGGTCATGGAAGCGCAAGGCCTCACCGAGCGCGAAGTGCCCGAATATGTCGCGATTGATGGCCCCAAGGCCACCTATGTCCGCGTCCCGACCCTCGATGAAGTGCCCTATCCGGTGAAGATGGAGCCCAATCTGGTCGTCGAATTCTACTCGCGCTAAGCCGCGATCAGGTACGAGATCGGATACGAAAACATGGGGCGCGAGGGGCAACCTTCGCGCCCCTTCTCGTTTGGCGCGTGAAGCCGCCCCACCCGCCCCGAATCACCGATGCCCGAGCGTCTCCAGCGGCCCCGAATCAAGGTGCGCGAGAATACGCTTGAGCGCCGCTACGTTGTTTTTGTCTTCAGCGCTCTCGAGCGCGTCCTCCAGCACGGCGCGAATGTCATCGGCACCGACCAGCTCCATCTCCCAATTCGGATACAGGCGCTCGCGTTTTTCCACGCTCTGGTCGAGCGCCACCACATCATAATGGCGCGGATCGTCATGCAGACTGGCGATCAGTCGTTTTACCGCGGTGGGCGGCCCTTCGATCCATTGAAAGAACACGCCGCTGCCAAAAACCAGTACCCCGGTGATGTCACGGTCGACATTGCGGCGTTGCGACCATTCGATGATGCGGCCAACCTCGGCGTCATCGACCGCTTTTGCGGCACGGCTGCAATAGACAAAGGTTTCGAGCAGCGGCGCGGCATGGTCCTCGTCGGTGTCGCTTCGAAAACCGGGTTCGTCGAACATCAAATGGGCTCGCTTTGTCTGGGCCGGGCATCGCTGTCGCCCGATGGGAAAGCAGCAGCGTAGCGCGTCTCGCTGGTTTGCGTAAGGAAGCATTGATGCCGCAGCGCTTTTCGCGCCGCCCCGATAGCGCTTTTCGCGCCGCCCCGATAGCGCTTTGTCAGCCCGCAAACACGCCCGCTTGCCGCAACGCCCCGGCGCTGCTACCTGTAGCATAACAGTGGCGTAGCTGCTGTGTTTCGCGCGCTTTCGTCCTGTCGCCTGCAAAGGCGGTGTTTGGCGAAATCACTCGCAAGCAATGACACACCCGGCCCCACGTTACAGCCGGGAGAATATTCCAGGGGCAGAATGACCGTCATAACTGCAAGCTTTGCCGCAATCACCCTCCCGGGTGCTTCGGCTCGGCCTGTGACGGCGCATCGCTCGACCTTTACGCATTTATCCACTTTCCAGCCGAATGCCCCGCGCATCGCCGGCCCCACAAATCTGCGCCGCCGCCAGCCCCTTATCGGATGCTGCCGCCGCGCCATGGAGCACCACAATGTCACTTCGCATGCTGATCGACGCCCGCCACCCGGAGGAAACCCGGGTCGCCGTGGTCAACGGGCCCCGAATCGAGGAATTTGACTTCGAAGCTGCTGATCGAAAGCAGCTCAAGGGCAATATCTATCTCGCCAAGGTCACCCGGGTCGAACCGTCGCTTCAGGCGGCGTTCGTCGAATATGGCGGCAACCGCCACGGCTTCCTCGCCTTTTCCGAAATCCACCCCGATTATTACCAGATCCCGCGCGAAGACCGCGAAGCCCTGCTCCGCGAAGAAGCCGAATTCGCCGCCGATCATGATGACCATCATGACGAGGAACTCGACGAAAATGGCGAGCCGCTGGCCGCCCAGGGCGATGAAGTCGCCGAAACCGGTGGCCAGCACGATGAACCCACCGATGCACTGCGTAGGAAGCGCCAGTCGCTGCGCCGCCGCTACAAGATTCAGGAAGTCATCCGCCGCCGCCAGGTGCTGTTGATTCAGGTCGTCAAGGAAGAACGCGGCAGCAAGGGCGCAGCGCTCACCACCTATCTGTCGCTCGCCGGCCGCTATTGCGTGCTCATGCCCAACACCGCGCACGGCGGTGGCATCAGCCGCAAAATCTCCAACATCGCCGATCGCAAACGCCTCAAGGCGATCATGTCCGACCTGAAATTGCCGCAGGGCATGGGCGCCATCGTGCGCACCGCCGGGCTGAAGCGCTCATCGGATGATATCCGCCGCGATTTCGATTATCTCACCCGCCTCTGGGATGAAATCCGCGAGCGCACCCTCACCTCCTCTGCGCCGGCGCTGATCCATCAGGATTCGGACCTGATCAAGCGCGCCATCCGTGACATTTATCATCGCGACATCGAACAGGTCATCGTCGAAGGCCCCGGCGGCTTTGCCGATGCCTCGCGCTTCATGTCGATGCTGATGCCCGGCCACACGCCCAAGGTCGTCGAATATATCGACAATGTGCCGTTGTTTCAGCGCTTTGGCGTCGAACAACAGCTTGAAGGCATGTACCAGCCGGTCGTCCAGCTCAAATCGGGCGGCTATATCGTCATCAACCCGACCGAAGCCCTGGTGTCGATCGACATCAACTCGGGCCGCTCGACGCGCGAATATGGCATCGAGGACACTGCGACCAAGACCAACCTTGAAGCCGCCGAGGAAATCGGCCGCCAGTTGCGCCTGCGCGACATGGCCGGGCTGGTCGTTATCGATTTCATCGACATGGAAGTTTCCGCCAACAACCGCCGCGTCGAAAAGGCGATGAAGGACGCGCTCAGGAACGACCGCGCCCGCATCCAGATCGGCCGCATCTCGGCCTTTGGCCTCATGGAAATGAGTCGCCAGCGCCTGCGCACCGGCATATTGGAGGCCAGCACGCATATCTGCCCGATGTGCGAAGGCACCGGCATGGTGCGCTCGGTCTCGTCGGCCGCCCTCGCCGCCCTGCGCGCCCTTGAAGCCGAAGCCCTGCGTGGCCGCGCCAGCGAATTCACCCTGCGCGCCGGTGATGAAGTCGCGGTCTATATCCTCAACCGCAAGCGCATCGAACTCGCCGAACTCGAAGAACTTTACGGTGTCACCATCGTCACCGTACCCGATGAAGCGCTGATCGGCCCGAATTTCGCCATTGATGCTGGCGGCCCGCCGCCCACCAAAAAGGTCGAAATGCAGCCGCTGCCAGCACTCGTCCGCATCGAGGATGATCCCGATGACGTGATCGATACCGGCGATGATGAGGACGGCGAAGACCGGCCCGCCGGCGACCGTAACGATCGCAATGGCCGCAACAAGCGCCGCCGCCGCGGTGGCCGCAACCGCGATGAAGCCGCCCCCGAAGCCAACGGCGATGAAGCCCCCGCCGAAGGCGAAGCTCCTGCCGAAGGCAACATCGACACAGGCGATGATGTCGCGACCCCAGGTGAAACCGAAGCCGAAACCGAAGCGCGCGGTGAACGCAAACGCCGCCGTCGCGGCCGTCGCGGCAAACGCGGTGGCGACAAGGCCGAAACTGCCGTTACCAGCGAAACCGAAGCAGCCGACACCGCCCCGGCGGTCGAAGCCGTCACCGAAGCCCCGGCCAAGCGCAGCCGCCGCCGCAAGGCCGATGTCGAGGCCGTGCCCGATGTTGCACCGGCTGCTGTGGCCGCACCCGAACCCGCCGCCGAAGCCGAGGCCAAGCCGGCACGGACCACCCGCAAGCGCCCATCAAAGGCGGCACCAAGGGCTGTCGCGGTAGCCGCCGAGCCTGTCGCCGTGGAGCCCATCGCCAAGCCCGCAGCGCCAAAAGCCGCCGAGCCTGTCGCCGTGGAGCCCATCGCCAAGCCCGCAGCGCCAAAAGCCACCAAGCCCGCCGCGGCAAAACCCGCCAAAGTCGCCGAACCCGTAGCAGCCGTGGTCGACGAACCCGCAGCCGCGGCCAAGCCAAAGCGCGGTCGCAAACCCAAGGCGGTTGAAACCGAGGCACCGGCGGTTGAAGCCGCTGCCGAAACCGCCGCCGAACCGACACCCACGGCAGCCACCACTGCCGACGCCCCGGCGGCATCGCCGCGCAAGGGCTGGTGGTCCCGCACCTTCGGCTGATAACCGAC
>JBBQMB010000027.1:0-24304 GCA_038328515.1 Sphingomonadales bacterium | reverse complement strand
GGTCGGGTCGATGATCGAGGGCGTTGCCATCGTCAGTCAACGTTGGCTTTGACAACAGCGCCGGTGACCGGGTTGAAATAAACTTCGGCGCGCTTGCCATCCTTGTTGATGCCATAAATCTCGTAGCAACTGCCCGAGACCTGGAAGGTCTTGATGGTCTTGTAACCGAGTTCGGCGACTTTGGCCTTCATCTGAACCTCGGTCAGCCACTTCGCCTTGGGCGCGGTCGTGCAGACCGGCCCGGCCAGGGCAGCGCCGGCGATCGAGAACGCCGAAAGCGCGAACATCGTCTTCAGTACCAACACATTCGTCATGGAACCTGTCCTTGTCGACCCGGCGGAAAATCCGTCCGGTGACGTCGGTATGCGCCGCGCCGCTGACCGACTCCTGACGCGCAAAGAAAAAATGAATCGGGGATGCCTCGGCACCAAGAGGGCCGCAGTCAGCCCATTGTCAGGACTCCGGTCCAAACTGGCTGACGTCACGCCCCCCGTGGCCCTTTGGAGATTCGATCATGAACCATTCCCTCAGGATGCCTTTGCTGGCCTTGAGCCTGGCGACACTCTCGAGCGCAGCGATCGCGGCACCGCCGGTTGCAAAGCCGCTCGCGGCCAGCACCCGCGCCAATCTTGAAGCGGCAATGCACGGTGAAGCCTATGCCAACCTCAAATATCTGCGCTACGCTGAACAAGCCGAAGCCGCCGGCAACAAGGAGCTTGCCAAGCTTTTCCGCGAGTCCGCCAATGTCGAAGCCAATGAACATTTCGACCGCGAGGCGGCGGCTTTGAAACTGGGCAGCACCAGCAGCGCCAATCTGAAAGATGCGATCGCTGGCGAACGCTACGAAAATACGAAGATGTACATCGACTTTGCGAAGCAAGCCGAAGCGGCCGGCGACACCAAGGTCGCCGCCATGTTCCGCCAGATCGCCGAGGACGAAGGCACGCATTATCGTGCCTATGAAGCTGCGCTGGCCAGCCACCCCCGCTGAGCCAGCTCAGGGTGCCGGCCGCTCACCGCCCCCGGGCGGTCGGCACCATTGCTTTTCCAGACTGAAAGCCCCTGCCGATGAGCCGCCTTCACATCGAAACCCATCTGGTCTCCCGCATTGGCTGGCTACGTGCCGCCGTGCTTGGTGCCAATGACGGGATTGTCTCTACGGCCAGCCTCATCATCGGTGTCGCAGCGGCTGCAGCCAAGCCCGGCGATATCGTGTTGACCGGCATCGCCGGGCTGGTGGCCGGTGCGATGTCGATGGCGGCGGGCGAATATGTGTCGGTCAGTTCGCAGGCCGATACCGAACAAGCCGATCTGGCGCGCGAAACGCTCGAGCTTGCCGCCGACCCGGTGGCGGAGCGCGCCGAACTGGCAGCGATATATGCAGCCCGGGGGCTCGATCCTGCGCTGGCCGATGCGGTCGCCGGCCAGCTGATGGCGAAGAATGCGCTGGGCGCCCATGCTCATGATGAACTTGGGCTGGTGCCGGGTAGCCATGCTCGGCCTATCCAGGCGGCGTTCACGTCAGCGGCGACCTTCACCATCGGCGCGGCGCTTCCGCTGCTTATGGTCTTTGCTGCGCCGCGCGGCCTTTTGGTGCCGGTGGTTGCCGTCGCGTCGCTGCTGTTCCTCGCACTCCTGGGTGCGGTGGGAGCCAAAGCGGGCGGCGCCGGCATCGGCAAGGCGACGTTGCGCGTCACCTTCTGGGGGGCCTTTGCCATGGCCGCGACCGCCGGTGTCGGCGCACTGTTCGGCGCGGTCGTTTAAGCGCGCTGGTCAATCGTCTTCGCGCCTTTCGCGACCGCCGCCTTCGCCAGCCTCCCCTTGCGCGCTACGATGGCAAGCGACACAATTGGTGATGTTGCGGATGCCTTCTTCGGCATGTTCGGCGCGCAGCTGCGCTTCCTTGTGCTCATGGCAGCCATAGCAGGTATACTGGCGATAGTTCGGCGTGGTGTGGCAGGTCGCGCAGGGCGCGTTGTGATCGCCATCGAGCACAAAATATCGCGCATGATCGAAGCGTGCCGGCATCCATGCCGTAGACGAATGGCACTGTGCGCAGCCGGTCGTCAGGTCGCGGTGAAAAGCGTTCGCTGGTGGTTTGTGGCAGGTCGCGCACTGGCCTTGCATGTCAAAGCGGAGCAGCTCGTGCGAAAATGGTTTGCTAACGCGGCGCGTGAGGACCGGACCGGTGTGGTCGGTGTGACAGGCCATGCAATCGGTGTCGCGCAGCGATTGATGGAAGGATGTTTTCAACCCGCCTGTGGGTAGCGGCACGCCCTTGGTCGTACGGATGCCGATGTCACTCACCGTATGACAGGCTATGCACCGGGCCGGTGCCGCAGCCAGAAACGGCGTGTGGCAGGCAAAGCAATCATTGCCGATCGCGGCATGCGCGGGCATCACCGGCCCCGGCGCCACCATGTGCTGCGGATAGACGAACACCAGCACGGTCAGGGCCAATAAGTTGGCCGCAATGACGATCAGTGCCCAGCGACGGTTCATTTCCAGCCCCAGAACAGGAGGATCGCGATAATGTGCGCGGTGGCCAGGACGCCGAACGCCAGCGTGATCGGATAATGGATGACGCGCCATTGCTTGACGGCATCGAAGGTCAGGCTGTCCCAATAATTGCGCTCGTCAAGCGCTGCGCCGGAAACGCCTTCGTCCCGCAGCCGCTGGCGCGAGGCCTCGAGGCGGGCCTTGGCACGCTGCAGCAGATACTTCCCGGTCAACCCGCTGGCGATATTGACCAGCATCGCCGCCACCGCGAGCCAGGCGAGGATGGCGTTGAAATGGATGCCGGCATGGACAAGCACGAACAGCGACCCGGCCCAGGCCATGCGTTCGTGGACGCGCAGCAGCGGCGCCGGCTTGCCTTTGATCAGACGGCGCTTGGCGAGTGAATAGGCAAAGGAACCGATGATCATCAGCGTTCCCGGAATGCCGAGATAGCGACCGATCCAGACAATATCGAGCAGGTGCAGCGCGGCGTCGACCAACAGCGCCGCGCCCGCCAGCACCAGCAGCGATAGATAGAAGGGCAGAGCCGTCCGGCTGAACAGGTGCGCGGATACGGCCATCAGGCGTCCAGTTCGATTGCGGTGGCGGGGGTCGCCACGCACAACAGGCAGTGGCCGGCGTTGACGGCGAAATCGGGCAACTTTGGATAGTCGACCGTGCCCGACAACAACCGGGTCTCGCAACTTCCGCAACTCCCCGCCCGGCAGCCGGCCTCAATGACAATGCCACTGCGCTCGGCAAGATCGAGCAGATTGGCGTCATCGCCGGTCCAGTCGATCGTCCGCCCCGAGGCGCGAAAGCGGATCGACAAGGGCGCCACGAGGCGCTGTAGAGGGGCTGCCAAAGGTGAACGTACCGAAGCAGGTCCGAACGCCTCGAAATGGATATCGGCAGCCGGCACACCCCGGTCGCTCAGTGCCGGGACCAGTGCCTCCATCATCCCGGCAGGGCCACAAATGTGGAAACGGTGGCGCCCGGCCGGCAGCGTCCGCCGGAGCAGATCGACATCGATGAAAGCGGGCGGCGGTGTCGGACCGGCTGCAGGCGTAGCCGGCCAGGGACCGCTGAACACTGTCGTCAGGTGAAAGGTCGGATGATGAAGCGCGAGGTCTTCCAGCGTCGCGCGAAACGCATATTCGGCGGCGTTGCGAAGGCCATAGTAGAGGTGCAGGACCCGGCCCGGCTGCGTATCGAGGCACCACAGGATCATGCTCAGCATCGGCGTGATGCCGATCCCGCCCGCGATGAAAACCGCCGGCACATTGCTATCTTCATCGATAACGAACTGCCCGGCCGGCGCCCGGACCTGCACGACGTCGCCTATTTCGATCGAATCGTGAAACCATCCCGATGCGATACCCGGTGGCACGTCGGGACGGTCTAGAGGGGTGAGTGAGCGCTTGACCGTAATGCGATAGGTGTCCGGTGTGGGCCTATTGGAAAGCGAATAGCAGCGGAGCAGATGGCCTTCGCGGGCGACGACATTGGGGATCGAAAAGGTCAGGAACTGGCCTGGACGGAATGGTCCCAGCGCCAAGCCAGCGACGGGTTCCAGCACAAAGGAACATTGGGTCCGGCTTTCATCCTCGAAGCTGCGCATGCGTATCCGGAATGGTCGCCAGCCAGGCCATGCTGGAGGAATTGCAACGGCAGCCGTCTCTATGACGCGTGCCGCATCAAATTCGCTATCGGCACGGCGACGCTGCCGCATCGCCCAGAATACAGCCACAAGAACCTGGATTGCGATAACGGCGCAGATCAGGCCCAGCAGGCGCGACGCTGTCATCGAACGGCGCGCTGGTTTGCCGACGTCATTGGTAGTGACCACCGTCGCTTGGTCGAAACGCTGTTCAGTCCAGCGATCGACTACCAGCAGCCTTGCACCGGAAAGCTGACCGCAAGCTGACGGCGGAACCGCGATCGATCGAACTATCGACCGCGGCCACGTCCTGGCTTGTCACGCTGTCAGGCGGCGACTGTGCGCTTGCACCTTGCACGTGCCATGCTGCCGAAGCCGAAGATCATCATGGCCCAGGATGCAGGTTCCGGAACGCCGCCGACGCCGCCGGCCGGAGCGGCAAAATTAAGTGCCGCATTCTGCGCACTGATGAAGTTGCCAACATCGCTCGGGCCTGGATTGGAGTCGCCGAAGCCGCTGCCAAATTGCGCTTCGTGCGAGACGGCATCGTAAAGTCCCGTGAAGCTGTAGAATTCAAACCGCCGGACAATCGACTGCGCATTGTTGCCGGCCGGGGCCAAACCGCCGTTCTCGAGGATGCCGGACAACGGATTGCCTGGATCGGTCTGCAGCAGTTGCCATTCGGTCCTGGTGTTCTGCTCAGCCGCCTGGACGAAGGCATTGCCGCCGACGAGATCTTCGAGCCTTACCTGTCCCTCGATCTCGGTTGTAAACACCTTGGCCCAGATGGCCGTGCCGAACTGCGGCTCGGGCCCTTCGAAGTTGGCAGGCGGCGCAACTATCTGTGCCACAATTACCGGTGGCGGCGCCGGATTGCCAGGCGCCGGGGCCTGCGGGGTCATGGTCCAGGTGGGCGCCAACACGTTGGAAGTGGCGTTGATCAGCGTCGCCGAGCCCGGTTGCCGTTCGACCAGCCAGCTATAGGTGGTTTTCGACGGGTTGGCGGAAAGCCCAACGCCGAAATGGTCGCAAGGCGTCGACGGCCCATAACCCGAGCCACCGCCGGTCCAGCAGCTTTCGCCCGGAGTGCTGTAGACACCGCTCGGCGTCCCGATCCAGCCCGATGGCGCTCCGCCCAGGGTCAGGACTCATAGCCAGAACATCACGGTTACGGCGAGAGCGACGGCGGACAGGAAGACGGTCGGGCACCTGTCGTAGCGTGTTGCGATGCGCCGCCAGTCTTTGAGGCTGCCGTACATGATCTCGATCCCGTTGCGGCTTTTATATCGTCGCTGAGGACAACAGTGGCGGTATCGCTGGTTATTCGCCACACGGGGATGCCGTTCCGCCGCGCGGTGACGACAATCTCGTCGGCTTGATCGGTATTCTGAGCGCGTGCCGGCACGGCGCCCGAACACGCCATCAGCAGCGCCAAGGCGATAACCGCTGGCGGCACTTTGCGCCGGTAACTCATCGCCATGGTCGACCTTCGGCAATCGATGATGGTCGGTGACTTGGCTGTCCGGCCTGCCGCGATAACCATAGCATGATCATCCCGACCGACGTGCAGACCACGAACGCCGGCAGCGATGCCTCGGGCCCGAATGTCCCGCCGGTGAGCCATGCAGGATAGGTGCTATTTGCCGTGCTGGTCGCGATCGAGTCCCCGAAATCTCCGCCGGACACTGCCGCACCGAAAAAATAGCCCTGGGTGAAGTTCCAACCGGCATGAACGCCGATCGAGACCCAAAGGCGTCCGGTCAAGGCGTAAAACGAGCCAAGCATGATGCCTGCTTCGACGGCGACACAGGCGGTTGTGAACCAGGTCGCGCCCGGGTTTCCGATGTGACCTGCACCAAACAGCAGTGCGGAAATCCCAAAAGCCGCTGCAGGACCGAACGCACGCCACATGAGGCGCAACACGACACCTCTGATGAGCACCTCTTCGAAAACACCGGATTCGATGGCAAGGCCGGCGCCATGCCAGGCCGACGCCGGGCCATGAAAGTCGAAGCGATAAAGGCCAAGGCTGATCATGAACGCCATGATGACCGAGAACATGAGGGTTCCGATCGCCAGGCCGGCAAAAACCCCCTCGGGCGCCGCCGTCAGGCTGACTTCAGCAGGGGTGCGGTTTTCACCCAGCCTGACGAGCGCGGCATAGGTTCCAAGCACGATGCAAGCGCCGACAGCACGTACGAAAAACTGCACAGCGGGGCTTTTCGGCAAGGCTTGGGAAAGCGCCTCCATGCCGGGGCCGAATGCAATCGCAATCGCAAACACCAGCGCAACTGCCCAGGCAACGGCTCGTGCTGGTCGCCATCGTCCTGGCCGCAGGATGCGCAACGCGCCGAGGTCGGGCTGGATACCCCAGCGTCTGCCGGCGTGAGAGGCTTTGACCATGGTTTGTACAGGCTGAGCGGTCATTGTGATGCGCCTTGCGATGCGTGCGGGCCAATCGACGGCGGGGCCTTGGCTGATCCCGCGCGGAGGAGGCTGACCATTCCTGCCATCAGTGTCAGCGCCGCCGCAATTCCCAGGCCAAGCCGCGGCGCTGTCAGCGCTGGCGTGAGGGTAAGCAATAGAGTCATGGTCACAGCGCCTGCGGTCTGGCCTGCCAGTCGGGCGGTGCCTTGCATGCCGCCTGCGGCAGCGCTGCGCTCGCGCGGTGCGGCGAGGAACATGTTTTGATTATTCGGCACTTGAAAAAGGCCAAAGCCCAGCCCGCACAATATGGTGAATGCGACGAGCGGCAGGGGATCGGCGGCCAACGGCCAGAGCGCCGCTGCCGCCAGGCCAATCGAAAGCAGCACGCCGCCGGCCGCACATAACCAGGCTGTGGATACGACTTTGGCCAGTCGGCTCGTGATCGGTGCCGCCATGGCGACTGCAAGCGGCCATGGCGTCATGTATAGCCCCGCCGACACTTGTGTCTGGCCAAGATCATGCTGCAGGTAGAATGGTAGCGCCACCATTGCCGATGCCTGACCGGCAAAGCAGCAGATCGAGGCCGCCACCGATATCCGAAAGGAAGCGTTCCTCAACAGATCGAGCGGCACAAGTGGTGCCAATTTTGGCGTTTCCCGCCGAACCAGTTTCGGCAGTGCGAGCATCGCCACAAGGAACAACACGGCCGAGAGCGCAGGCCATGCCGGGATGAGTTCGGCGCCGATCACCAGAGCGGCAACGGTCACCATCGCCAGGCCTGCGCTGATCCAATCGACCCGCTGTGCCGTCCCCGCGACAAGCGGCAGGGATCGCGCGGCGACCAATGCCACCAGCCCCAGCGGAATGTTTACAGCGAACAGCCATGGCCAGTGCGCAGCCGACAGGATCAAAGCGCCGAGCGTCGGGCCAGCGGCAGCGCACAATGCCACGGTCAGGGCATTCCAGCCAATCGCTGTCCCGAACTGGTCCGACGGAGCAGTGAACCGCAGCAAGGGCACGCCAAGTGCCATGATCGCAGCACCGCCCAGGCCCTGAAGAAACCGGGCTGCAACCAGCCACGCCAGCGATGGCGCCGAAGCACACAGCAACGAAGCCAAAACGAAAACCGCGATTCCGGCGGTGAATACGCGCCGCAGCCCCAGGCTTTCCCCGAGCGCTGCCGTCGGCAACAGCGCCATGACAAGCGCCATCTGATAGGCGGTAACCGTGAGCACAGCATTGGCTGGTGTGACCCTGAGTGACTGCGCGAGGGTTGGCAGCGCCACATTGACGATGGCTGCATCGAGCACGACCAGCGCCATGGCCGTCAGTACGCATGCGATCGCGATCGAGCGGTGCCGTTCCGGCAATCCCGAACTATGGTCAGGCGGCAGACCCACAGCCGGCAAAGCGGCTGCTGAAAAGGCCAATGCCCGTGTCATCTCGTGCCTGTCGTCCACACACCATCGCTTTCGACGTAGCGCGTCACCCGGTGCTCGATCCGGTCTTCAACTTGCAGGTCCCGATCACTGAAACGCAGCAACAGCGCCGGGCCGCTCAGGCACATGGTGTCGTGAATATCGCCTGGCAGATACACTTGCACCTGGCCGGGTCTGACCAGCGTGGCATCCCGCTTCGCGAGCCGGGGCGCGCCATCCTTGCCCGGGATCTGGCCATAGCTGCCCATCTCGATTTTACCAGCCAGTACCGCATAAATAACCCAGCCGCGGCCGTGGTCATGCGGCGCCCGGTAGAGGCCGGCAGGTTCAGCATGGGCCAGCAGCACAAATCCATGCACCGGGTCGGTGTACATTTCGGTGCGGGCCGCCATCTCGCCGTACAGCGCTTCCAGCCACGGTTCCGTGACAGGCGCGCTGGTCAGCGCCACTATCGCTTTGCGACATTCGGCAACCAGTTCGGTTGTCAACGGACCCCACACCGAACTTAGGCGTTCAGCGAATGTTTCAAGCGCGCCAATCGTCATCAGCTTACCTCGTCAGCCGCGCGTTGCGGCGAAAATGGAACCGAGCAGGAGCGATCAGAACCGGTAGGACATGCCGAAAAGGGCCTGTTGGCGCTGATAGTTGCTGCCGCTGCCGCCAACATCGGTGTAGCGATATTCGACGCGCGCATTGACGTGCTTGCCGACCGCATACTCAAGGCCGGCGCCCGCGTGCCAACCATCGAGGCTCGAGCTGCCCACGGCAGCCTGGCCGACGCTGGAATGGATGCGAACGCTGGCGCAGCCGCCGCGCACATAAAGCAGTGTCTTGTCATTGATGAGGTAGCCGGCCCGGGCCGATAGATAGACCGCGAGGCGCGGATCGATGGTGACCGGGATGATGCCGCGATCGCTGCGCAGTTTATTGTCTGCCGGACCATTGAGCGCCACTTCACCGCCCAGCACCAGATGCGCGCCTATGGTCCAGTCGTATCCGGCGAAGATGCCCACCATCGCTGAATCGCGCTCGATGCCGCGTGTCAGCGGCACGCCGTCAAGCTTTGGGCCGACCTTGTCATGGTTATAGCCAACCGAAACGCCGGCGTAGGCGCCGTCAAAGCTTGCTGCTGCTGCCGGCGCGGCAGCGGCGAGGATGGCTGCGACGCCGAATAGGATAGTCTTCATTTGCTCAGGTCCCTGTCTCGATCCCGACTGCCGATGAAGGTCCAAGGCAGCCAGCTTTCCGCAGCGATGCATTGTGCATCGTTTCGTTTGCGTAGCCGGTGGATAGACGCCGTTTTGGTACGGCGGAACGCGCAGCATTTGCATTGATCAAGTGCACGAAACGCCATGCCAACGGGCCTTGTTCATGCTATGGCAAGCCATGGCCCTCCCTGACCTCAACCTGCTTGTGACGCTGGATATGCTTCTGGCGGAGGGCAGCGTCGCGCGCGCCGCCAAGCGCCTGCAGTTGAGCCCTTCGGCAATGAGCCGGGCACTGGCGCGATTGCGCGCGGTAACGGGCGATCCCCTGCTGGTCAGGGCAGGACGCGGGCTCGTGCCGACGCCGCGGGCGCTTGCGCTGCGGCAGCAAGTCAGCGATCTTGTCCGGGACGCCGAAGCGTTGCTGCGACCAACAAAATTGCTGGATCTAAAGGGGCTTGTCCGGATTTTCACCCTGCGGACGAGCGACGGCTTTACCGAAAGCTTTGGCCCGACCATCGTTCGACATGTTGGCGAGGCGGCGCCGGGTGTCCAATTGCGCTTCCTGCGCAAGCTCGACCGCAGTAGCGCTGGTTTGCGTAATGGCACCATCGATCTTGAAACCGGCGTTGTCGGACGAACGCTCGGACCCGAAGTGCGTGCCAGGGGGCTGTTCCGCGATCGCTTCATCGGGGTCGTTCGAAAAGGGCATCCGCTGGAGCACACCGACGTGACGGCCGCGCACTTTGCGGCCGGAAAGCATGTTCGCGTATCGCAAAGTGGCGTCGATGGTGGCCCTATTGACGAAGCGATGAAGGCAGCCGGCCTGCACCGGTATGTCGTTGCCAGCGTCGATGGCTATATCGCAGCGTTGGCGCTGGCGCGAAACTCCGATCTTATTGCCAGTGTGCCCCAGCGGCATACCTGGGCGCTGCGCGATGGCATGTTCAGCTTTCCGTTTCCAGTAGATGTGCCAGAAGTCACCGTGTCGCTGCTCTGGCATCCACGGCAGGACGGTGACCCAGTCCATCATTGGCTACGCGAGTGCGTCCAGGAGGCCTGTTCGCGTTGCCTTGGTCCTGCGGTGCTACCTGCTTCCACGTGATGCCGGCCTGCAAATCTGCTTTTTGCGATCCGGATTGCCCATGGCAGCGGGGCACCAATGAAAATACCAACGGCCGCGACAGGGCCGAGATCGTCCATCGCCGCGTGAACCAAACCCAACAGCCTCCGAAAAAACCCGGGCCGCTTCAGTATTGATCGTCGGTCGCGGCGCACGGTGTGGCGTTGTCACGGGTCATGAACTTGTCGGCCCGGGGTTTCGCGCCTATGCCCGCGGGTGTGTACGGGGTTGAGGTGCCGATGAACGACTTTATCGCCGGGGCAAAGCTATGGCTGGGTACACCGGTTATTGCACAAACCGGCACAGCGGTAATTGCGGCAATCATCGGGCTGATTGCCATACGTTTTTTGCAATCGCTGGCGGCGCGATCGATCGCTGAAACCAGCATGCGCTATCGCATTCGCAAGTTCATCGGTTTTGCCGGCTATATCATACTCGCTCTGGCGCTGTTTTCGATGTTCAGTGGCAAGCTTGGTCAATTGTCGGTGATTTTTGGTGTTGCCGGTGCCGGCATTGCCTTTTCGCTGCAAGAAGTGATCGCCAGTATCGCAGGCTGGATCGCCATTTCATTCGGTGGTTTCTACCGGCCCGGTGACCGGGTGCAATTGGGTGGCATCACGGGGGATGTGATTGACATCGGCATGTTGCGAACGACGTTGATGGAAGTCGGTGACTGGGTAAAGGGCGATCTTTACAATGGCCGGATCGTGCGGGTCGCCAACAGCTTTGTTTTCAAAGCGCCGGTGTATAATTATTCGGGCGATTTCTCTTTTTTGTGGGATGAATTTACTGTGCCGGTAAAATATGGGTCAGACTGGCGCTTGGCGCAAAGCCTGATCGAAGCGTCGGTCAGTGAACATGTGTCGGAGTTTCAGTCGACATCCGCCAAGGCCTGGCATGCGATGGTGAAAAAATATCTCATCGAAGAAGCGATCACGGCGCCGATGGTAACATTGGTCGCCAATGACAACTGGATCGAGTTCACCGCGCGTTACGTCGTCGATTTTCGGCGTCGCCGAGCCACCAAGGATGCCATAATGCGGTCGTTGCTGACCGCATTCGAGGCCAATGCCGGCAAGGTCGGCTTTGGCAGCACCACCGTGGAACTGGTCGGGATACCGCCGGTTGTAATCAAACCCGAGGCCGTTTGACATAATGCAGGCACTTACCGCTTTTGACGCCGCCTCGATCCTGATCGTGCTCGCAGCCGGTCTTGGCTATTTCAACCACCGCTACCTGCGTTTGTCGTCATCGGTGGGGCTGACAGTCATGGGCGCGGTTGCCTCGTTGCTGGTCATCGGCATCGATGCGCTGATGCCGGGCAGCAACCTTTCGGCCGAGGTCAGGACATTTTTGGCCGATATCGATTTTCACACCACGCTGATGGATGGCATGTTGTCGTTCCTGCTGTTTGCCGGAGCGTTGCACGTCAATTGGTCCGATATGCGCCGCGGTCGCTGGCCGATCGTGATTTTGAGCACCGTGGGCGTCTGTTTATCGACGGCGATCGTGGGCGCCGGCTTTTGGGGGGTCGCCGGACTGCTTGGCCTTGGCCTGCCGCCGATCTGGTGTTTTGTGTTCGGCGCGCTGATCAGCCCGACGGATCCTGTCGCTGTCATGGCCGTGTTGAAGCGGGCAGCAGTGCCACCGACGCTGCAGGCGACCGTTGCTGGTGAAAGCCTGTTCAACGACGGGGTTGGCGTCGTGGTTTTTGCGATACTGCTGGCTGCAGCAACGGGCACCGAGCCTTTTTCGATTTCGCATGCCGCCGTCGATTTCATGCGCGAAGCCGGCGGCGGCGTCGTGCTCGGCCTGGTCATTGGCTGGGTCGGTTACTCGATGATGAAGAGCATCGATGAATATAATATCGAAGTGATGATCAGCCTTGCCGTCGTGATGGGCGGCTATAGTCTGGCGCATCTGATGCATATCAGCGGTCCTGTCGCCATGGCGGTCGCTGGGTTGGTGATCGGCAATGCGGCGGTTGCCCATGCGATGAGCGACCAGACCCGCGACTATCTCATCAAATTCTGGGCTTTGATCGACGAAATCCTCAACGCCGTGCTGTTTTTGCTGATCGGGTTGGAAGTGATCGCAATCGAGCCCGATCCGATGCTGCTCGTGCTGGGTCTGGTGGCGATCCCGTTGGCGATCGGGGCGCGGGTTGTTTCGGTCGGTGTGCCGTTGGCGCTGCTCAAGCCGTTTCTGTCGCTTGGCGGGCTGGCGTTGCCGACTCTGGTGTGGGGCGGGCTGCGCGGCGGGATTTCAATTGCGCTGGCGTTGTCGCTACCTGACACACCGGTGCGATCGGCGATCCTGGCCGCAACCTATGCGATCGTGCTGTTTGCCGTCATCGTGCAAGGGGCAAGCCTGGGCAAGTTGATCGAGCAGATCAAGGCGCGTTGGCAGATCGCCGAAAAATGATCAAGGCGAGCGCCAGTGCCTTGTTGGTGTCGCTGGCATTGCTGCTGGCGATATCAAGCGTACCGGTGCGGGCAGCCGAACCGAAGCCGGCGCCTGTCGCTGCAGCGTCGTTGCCGCAATCCGAAATCGCTGCTCGCGCTGAGGCTATAACGGCGCTGATGGCGGGCAAGCTATCCCCGACTATCGCAGCCGCATCGCTGTTCGAACCGTCCCTGATGGGCGCCGATGCCGACGTCGTGCGGTTGGCACTCGCCTGGCGCGATGATGATCGTGGCTATCGCGCCGCCCGAAAAAATCCGGATGCAGTAACGGGTTTGACCGCGGAACAGGCCCGGCTGGCGATTGCCTATGCCGGATTTCTCCGCCTGTCACCGGCGCGGCAGGCGGCGCTCATCAGCCGGCATGGCGATCGCCAGAAGGCGGCACGCGCTGCGGCTACCGCCGGCGCGCAAGCAGCGGCGCAGCGTATGGCCTTGCGCCAGCAGGCCGACGCGTTGCAGGCCTATCTCGCCGGGCAGCCGGTGCAGTCGGAGGCGCTGGCGTTCAACCTTCTCGATCCGGGGGCGCTGACCCTCGTTGAGGCCAACGGCGCCAAGGCCAACGGCGCCGCACTGCCGCCGCTGGTCTGGCCCGATGCGACGGCTTCGGTCGCTGCCTGGCAGGTGCTAGTTGCGCAACTTCGCGGCCGGATTCTGGCGCTCGAACCCGCCGAACGATTGCGTCTCGATAAAGTGCAGGCCGGCGCTTTGTTGGAAAATCGCGCCGCACAAGCGGCAGCGACGCAGGCCACGAACCAACAGGAGGAAGCGTTGCGGGCTGTCGCCGCGGCGCGAACCGAAACGAACCGGCGCTTGCTGGTTCGGCAACAGCAACTCGCAAGCGGGCGCAAGACCCTCGACGCTGCAGCGGTGGCGCTGGCCCGCCGTCAGACGGCGATCACGACCATCAGGGCCAAAGCGCTTGATTGGCAGCAACGCGTGGCGGTGCTTGTCGACCGCGGCGGACCGGCAGCCAGCGCCGATCGCCAGTTTCTCGACCTGATCGAGGCCTTGCGGGCGGTACGGCGAGAGTTGGGCATGGCACTTTCAATACCAGCCGATTCCAGTGTGCAACTGCCGTTGCTGCCCGCAGCCGATCCACTGCTTCCCATCGACGATCCGCGCACCGTCGCGCTGGCAAGGCAGCGTGATCGACTTGCCGGCGATGCGTCTCGCTTGCAGTCGCGCGCCCTTAGCCTTGGCTGGGAACAGCGATCGGCGCTGTACAAGGCGATGATCGCGATGAACGGCGCGCGGCTGCAATTGATCGATACAGTGTCGCCGGCAATGCGGGCCAGAGTGACAGGCTTTAATACCGATGGCTTGGCGCAGGCACGGCGCGAATTGAACCAGATCGGCCTGACGGTTCGCTACAACGTGCTGCGGAGCATTTTCGACGCGCGCAACGGCCACCTCCGGTATGCCGGCAGCGGCGCATCGGCGTTGCTGCTTGGCCTTGAGCTGTTGCTCGTGGCGGCCGTGTTTCGAGTGTGGCGGCGTAGCGGCGGGGCGATGCTGGCCGGCATCGAAAACCAGTATCAGGCGCAGCGACCGCAAACATTGGCAACATCGTTCATTGCCTTTGCGGCCGGGCTGGCGCGCAAACTGGCCCCGCCGCTCGATTGGCTTGTGCTGCTGTTGCTGCTCGACTGGCTGTTTCCGGTGGCGCTCGGCGGGGGAGTCGTTCGTTTCGGCTGGCTGATACTCGTCTGGCTGGCGGCGGCAGCGACAATGGTGCTGTTCATCGATGCGCTGGTGCAGGGCGGCAACCGCGATGACCCGCGCGCGGTTTTGCGTCGGCGTTCGCTGCGGCTGGTCATCGGGCTGGTGCTGGCCGTTGGTCTCACGCTTTCCCTGACCATTGCGGCGGTCGGCCATGGTGCAATCTTCAATTGGGTGCTGACCTTGTGCTGGCTGTTGCTGGTGCCACTGGTCATCATATTGGCCGGCTGGTGGCGCGACCGGATTGACACGCTGGCGTTGATCGGCGCCCCGGGTAGCACTATTCTTGCCTGGTCCTCGCGTAATAACGAGGGTGTGACCGGGCGGATCGGCCATATCGCTGCCGGTGCCGTGCTGTTGTTGCAGGGGGGGCAATCAGTGCTGGCCCGGCGCATCAACCAACTGGCGCTCATTCGCGAAATCGCCGGGCAGCGCGCCCGCAGCAAGGCGTCGGCGCGGGTGCGCGACGATGAAGCCAGTGGTCGCTTTGCCGCCATCACATTGCACGAGGCTGATCGGCTTTCGCCCCATGGTCGGCCGCAGGGCACGCGCGGTACATTTGCAGTCCCGGGGTTTGATGGGCAGCCGCAGCTTGCCGGCCGGCTGGTTGCCGTGGTCGGGGAACGCGGCCTCGGCAAGACAACCGCCATCGAGACGCTGCTGGCCGAACTGTCGCCGCCGCGCCAAATGGTGTTGCGGACAGGCACGCAGGGCTTTGCCGGGCTGGTCACGGCCATGGCGGATGAATTGCAATGCGCGCCATCACCTGACGCGATTGCTGCGGCGCTCCAGACAACCGGATACGCCATCGCTGTCGATGATGTGCAGCGCCTCGTGGTGCCGGCGATTGGCGGGCTGGATGATTTCGACCGGCTGATCGCGCTGGCGCGTGCGTCGGGTGTGCATGCTGGCGCGGATCCGGGCGCGGATGCGGGCGCGGATGCGGGCGGGCGGACATCATGGTTGTTCGCCATTGGAGGCCCTGCCTGGTCTTATCTGGCGCGAGCGCGCGCCGATCGCACCATTTTTGACGACGTGCTGCATTTGAAGCGCTGGGGGGTGACCGAGATCAGGGCGCTGGTCGAACGCCGCACCGAACAGGCCGGAATGGCGCCGCTGTTCAACCTTGATATCCACAATGCCGGCACGATGCTGTTCGATAGCGATATCTCGCCTGAAGAAAGAGTGCGCCGCCAATATTTCGACGAGTTGACCGAACATGCCGCCGGCAACCCGGCGGTGGCGCTGGAATTTTGGCGACGGTCCTTGTTCCACGATTGCGAAGCCGGCACGGTCGCGGTCAGAACCTATCGTCTGCCCGACTCAAATGCCTTGCTCGCGCTGCCAAGGGCCAGCTTGTTTGTGCTTCGCGCCGTCCTGCAGATGGAGATTGCCACGCTGCCCAATATTGCGCTGTCGACCGATCTTCCGATGGTCGTGATCCGGGATTCGCTGCGGGTGTTGACGCAACTCGGCGTCATCGGTGAATCGGGCGACGGGTTTCGCCTGACGCTGTTCTGGTTTCAGGATGTGCGGCGCCTTTTGCGGCGCCAGAACCTTGTCGTGGGGCGCCTGTCATGATTTTCCGGTGGCCAGACGCTGGGCGCTTCCGGCAAATTTCGGTGCGGCTGGTGGCGGCGATGCTGATCGTGCCGACCGCCGCCATTGCGCAGGACGCCGGCACGGTCGATCTGACCCAGTTCGGCAGTTTCATCCGCTGGGCGGGCGTCGTCACATCGCTGGCGATCATCGCTGGCGCCTGGGTCCTGCTGCGCCTGTTGAAAAGCTTTGTTTCCGGCTTCAGCGTCCAGTTCGCGTCGCGCCGCCTTGCCATGCAGAAGATTGCGACGGTCGCGCAGTTTCTGATCTTCATCATCACGGTCGTTATCGTCATTGCCTTGTCTTTCCGGATCGACAAGACCGTGTTGACGTTGATCGGCGGCACGGCGGCAGTGGCGATCGGCTTTGCCATGAAGGATATCGTCGCATCGTTCATCGCCGGTATCATCATCATCATGGACCGACCATTTCAGGTTGGCGACAGAGTGAGCTTTGACGGGTTTTATGGCGACATCACCGCCATCGGCCTGCGCTCGGTGCGCTTGCAGACGCTTGATGACAACACCATCACCATTCCGAACAGCAAATTTCTGAGCGATATCACTTCGTCGGGCAATTATGGCGCGCTCGACATGCAGGTGGTCATTGATTTTCATGTCGGCGTCGATCAGGATCTCGAGCGCGCCCGAACGATCGTCACCGAGGCGGCATTATCGAGCCGCTATGTCTATCTCGCCAAACCCGTCGTCGTGCTGGTCACGCAGGAAATCATCCAGAGCCTCGTTACCGTCAGGCTGCGGCTCAAGGCCTATGTGCTCGATACCCAGCACGAAAAAGCCTTTGAAACCGATATTACCCTGCGTTGCCTCAGGGCGATGCACGCCGCCAACATCACAACGCCGCGACTTTTTGACGATACACGGCGCCCGTCGCGCTCGAACTGAAAAACCGCGCTGACAGTCTGTGGATGAAACAAGGCGCAGGGCAACAGGCCGCCGGCTGTCGTGCCCTGCTGCTGGCGGCGGCCGCCGATTGAGCGCCTTTGAGGGTAGTTGAACCTGTGATGGCGGTATTTGACGGCCCAGCAGCTGCTTTTTCAAGAAAAATGGGTTGCCAGCAGATTTGGCACGGCGACATAGTCGATGTTTCACGAAAGCAGCCGGCATGACCAACGTGCGATCCTTTTTGTTTATTCCGGGCGACAGCGAGAAAAAACTGGCAAAGGCGGATGCGACCGGCGCCGATGCCTTGATCCTCGATCTGGAGGATGCCGTCGCGTTGGCGAACAAGCCGATGGCGCGCGAACTAGTGGCGGCTTTCCTTGGCAACCGGCCGCGTGGGCATCGGTTCAGCCAGCTTTGGGTGCGGGTCAACCCGCTGGATTCGGGCATGATTCTCGATGATCTGGTGGCGATCGTCGCGGCGGCGCCCGATGGCATCATGCTGCCCAAATGCCAAGGGCCACAGGACGTTTTTACACTATCGCACTATCTCGACGCACTGGAAGCGCAGGCTCACATCACCGCTGGCTCGATCATGATCTTGCCGGTTGCTACTGAAACCGCGGCGGCGCCCTTCACGCTCGGTGACTATCGCACGGCGAAACTGGCGCGGCTTTTCGGCCTGACCTGGGGGGCAGAGGACCTTGCCACCGCTGTCGGCGCCAGCACCAACCTCGATGCGAGCGGCGCTTGGGGGCCGACCTACCGCATGGTCAGGTCGCTGATGCTGTTGGGTGCCAAGGCCGCCGGGGTCCAGGCGATCGATACGCTTCATATTGATTTTGGTGACGAGGCCGGACTGCGTGCCACATCGCAAGCGTCGCGCGCCGAAGGTTTTACCGGCCGCATCGCGATTCATCCGGCGCAGGTCGCGGCGATCAATGAAAGCTATACACCGTCGGCAGACGAGATCGCCCATGCGCGGCGCGTGATCGCAGCGTTCGCGGCCGCGCCCGGCACCGGGACGATCGGCCTTGATGGCAGGATGCTGGACATTCCGCATCTCAAACAAGCGCAGGCTTTGCTTGCCAGCACGAATAACTAGGGCAGGGGATCGATCATGGCAGCCGGAAAAATCATCATATCATGTGCCGTCACCGGATCGATACACACGCCATCGATGTCGCCCTATTTGCCGGTTACGGCCTCGGAAATTGCGGAATCGGCGCTGGGGGCGGCTGCCGCCGGCGCGGCGATTGTCCATCTGCACGCGCGTGACCCGATCGATGGCCGGCCCGACCAGAGCCCCGAAGCGTTCGAACCGTTCCTGAAGGTCATCAAGCAGGCGTCCGATGTTGTCATCAATCTGACCACTGGTGGTTCGCCGTACATGACGGTCGAGGAACGGGTGAAGCCCGCAGCGGTGTGGAAGCCCGAAATTGCCAGCCTCAACATGGGGTCGATGAACTTTGGCCTGTTCCCGATGCTGAAACGTTACAAGGACTTCAAGCACGACTGGGAACCGGCAATGCTCGAGGGCAGCCACGACCTGGTATTTCGCAACAGTTTCAAGGACATTCGCTATGCGCTCGACACGCTGAACACCAGCGGCGCGCGCTATGAATTCGAATGTTACGACACCAGTCACCTGCATAACCTGCATTATTTCTGGACCGAGGGGCTGGTGCAGGCGCCGCTGTTCATCCAGACCTGCTTCGGGCTGCTCGGTGGCATTGGCCCGCACCCGGAGGAAGTGCTCCACATGAAGCGGACAGCCGACCGGCTGTTCGGTGAAAATTACCGCTGGTCGGTGCTCGGCGCCGGCGCCGCACAGATGAAGGTCGCGGCGCAGGCAGCGGCGATGGGCGGCCATGTCCGTGTCGGGCTCGAGGATAATCTGTGGATCGGCAAGGGCCAACTTGCCCCCAGCAACGCCGCGCAGGTGACCAAGGTGCGCCAGATTATCGAAGGGCTGGGGCTGGAGATTGCGACACCCGATGAAGCGCGCGAAATTCTGAACCTCAAGGGCGGTGACAAAACCGGCTTTTGAACCGAGGCCGCGCTTTTTTGGGCAGCGCTGCGCGATCCTGTGGTGCCGACAGACCGTGCTGACGTGTCGGGCGGCAGATCAATGACGAGGTGGAGGTCGTGGGGTTCGCCGGCGCTGCTGATCATGGCGGGCATTGTCCCGCGCAAGGCGACGCAAGAAACCAGAAGCATGTCAATGATAAGGGGGTGACGGACACGGCTCTTTTGACTAGACGATGCCGACTGAAACGGACGAATTTGACATTTCGGATCGTGCATATGGGGTGGCTCAAGGTCCGATCGCAGCCGCAGGCTTTGCCTGAATGGCGGAATATGGGTTTGACGCGGGGTTTGAACGCGCGGGTTTGACTATGGCGCCAAGCACGTTGTGCGGGCCGCGCGAATAGATTTTTTCTGGAGGTTGCAGTGCGAATATCCATTTTTGGTCTCGGCTATGTCGGCACAGTATCGGCGGCGTGCTTTGCCGATGCCGGACATGAGGTCGTCGGTGTCGACCCTTCAGCGGTCAAAGTCGAACTGATAAACGCCGGCCAGGCACCGATAATCGAAGCTGACCTTGCCGAAATCGTCGCGCGCAATGTCGCATCAGGCCGGTTGCGCGCCGTGTCCAGCGCCGCTGAAGCGGTCGCGGCGACTGATATCAGCTATGTCTGCGTCGGCACCCCAAGCCTGGTAAACGGCAGCCTCGACCTGTCGGCCGTTCGCGCGGTTTGCCGCGAAATCGGGGCTGAAATCGCTCGCAAGGACAGCCGCCACACGATTGTCATCCGATCGACCGTGCTGCCGGGGACGATGGCCGAGATTTCGGTCCCGGCGCTCGAGGAAGCCTCGGGCATGACGGCGCTTGTCGATTTCGGCGTGGCATCGAACCCCGAGTTCCTGCGCGAGGCGACAGCGATTTACGACTTCTACAATCCGCCCAAGACCGTAATCGGCGCCAATGACGCGGAAACCGCGCGGCTTGTCGCCGAGGTTTATGCCGGATTGCCCGGTCCGATGATCCACACCTCGATCGAAGTCGCCGAAATGGTCAAATATGCCGATAATGTCTGGCATGCGACCAAGGTGGCCTTTGCCAACGAGATTGGAAACATCTGCAAATCCAGCGGTATCGACAGCCACAAGGTCATGGATATCTTTTGCCAGGATACCAAGCTGAACATCTCGACCTATTACATGAAGCCCGGTTTCGCCTTTGGCGGCTCGTGCCTGCCCAAGGATGTGCGGGCGCTGGCATCGCGCGGCCGCGACCTCGATCTCAATCTGCCGCTGATCCAGAGCCTGATGCCCACCAACCGCGAGCAGATCGAGCGTGCCGTCCGCATGATCGCTGCCAAGGGCAAACGCCGTCTCGGTGTGCTTGGCATCGCTTTCAAATCGGGCACCGACGACATGCGCGAAAGCCCGATCATGGAACTCATCGAGCGGCTTCATGGCAAGGGCTATGAAATCAAGGTCTATGACCCAAGCGTTGAACTCAGCCGTGTCGTCGGCGCCAACCTCGATTACATGACGCGCGCGATACCCCATATCGCCGGGATGCTCGTCGGTTCGGTCGAGGCTGCGATCGATTTTGCCGAAGTCATCGTGATCGGCAACAATGACAAGACTTTCCATGACATAGCGACGCGCGCGCGTCCCGATCAGGTGATTGTCGATCTCGTTCGCGTTCCGGACAGCGGCGGTGGCCACCCCGGCTACGACGGCATCAACTGGTGAGCGCTGCAGCAACGAAGCGACCCCGGCGCGTATTGATTATTGTCGAGAACCTGCCCGTGCCGTTCGACAGGCGCGTTTGGCAGGAGGCATCAACGCTTGTTGCTGCCGGCTACGAGGTGTCGATCATCTGCCCCATCGGCAAGGGGCATGAGGCACGCCGCGAGACGATAAACGGCATCGACATCCTGCGTCACACGCTACCATTCGAAGCATCCGGCGCCAGGGGTTATCTGGTTGAATATGGCGCCGCGCTGTTTCACGAAATGCGGCTCGCGCTGAAGGTCGCCTTTGGCCGCGGCTTTGATGCCATCCACGCCTGCAATCCGCCCGACCTCATCTTTCTAGTCGCATTGCCCTTCAAATGGTTCGGCAACAAGCGTTTCCTGTTCGATCATCACGACATTAATCCCGAGCTTTACGAGGCCAAATTCGACGGACGCCGCGACAGTTTCTGGCACCTGCTCCGCTGGTTCGAACGCCGGACCTTTCAGGCTGCCGATGTCGTTATTTCAACCAACGACAGTTATCGGCAGATCGCGATCGACCGCGGCGGCAAGGACCCCGCCGACATTTTCGTCGTCCGTTCGGGCCCGTCGCTCGACCGGATCCGGATTTTGCCGCCCGATCCTGCGGTGAAGAAGGGGCGCGAATTCCTGATCGGCTATGTCGGTGTGATCGGTGCGCAGGAAGGTATTCAGTATCTGCTCGAGGCGATGCACATCCTCGTTGTTGAACGCGGACGCCGCGATATCCAGTGCGCCATCATCGGCGGCGGCTCATCGGTTGCCGAAATGACCGCGCTTTCGGTGGCCAAGGGGCTCGCTGACGTCGTCGATTTCTACGGTCGCGTGCCCGATGCCGAACTGCTTCGCGTGCTCAACACAGCTGACGTCTGCGTCAATCCGGACGAACATAATGCGATGAACGACAAAAGCACGATGAACAAGATCGTCGAATACATGGCGTTGGGCAAACCGATCGTGCAGTTCGATCTGACCGAAGGCCGTGTTTCGGCGGGCGAGGCATCGGTCTATGCCCGCGCCAATGATGCGCGGGATATGGCCGACAAGATCGAAGCGCTGCTCGCTGATCCCGCCGAGCGCGCGCGGATGGGTGACTATGGTCGGCGCCGCGTCGAGGATACGCTGGAATGGCGCCATCAGGAACCGATCCTGTTGGCGGCCTATGACAGGCTGTTTGCGTAAGTCCCGCATGTCACATCGGCACGGCCCCTGGTAACAGGTCCTGACCCTAGTCCACGCGCGCGTAGATATCCTCAAATCGGACGATATCGTCTTCGCCGAGATAGGGTCCGCATTGCACTTCGATCAGATGCAGTGGCAGTTTGCCCGGGTTCGCCAGCCGGTGTTGTGAACCCGCTGGAATATAGGCGGACTGGTTCTCGCTGACAATCCGTTCAACCCCGTCGATCGTGACGACCGCGGTGCCCGACACGACAATCCAATGTTCCGATCGGTGGTAGTGCATCTGCAACGACAATTGCCCGCCGGGTTTCACGACGATGCGCTTGGTCTGGAACCGTTCGCCGGAGTCGGTGGTTTCATAGGTGCCCCAGGGGCGGTGCACGACCGGCTGCGTCGTGTGCCGGATGCTGTTCTGCGCCTTCAGATTGTCGACGATGGCGCGCACGTCCTGAGACCGGCCCCGCGGAATCACGAGCACCGAATCGCGGGTTGAAACGACCACAAGGTCCTCGATGCCGACCACAGCGACCGCCGGGCCGTTGTCAACGCGGACGAGACAATTCTTCGAATCGACCGCTACGACATCCCCGTGCAGCGCATTGCCATCGCCATCATGTTTGGCGATTTCCCACAGCGCGCCCCATGAACCGACATCGGACCAGCCCATGTTGACCCGGACGACGGCGGCTCGCTCGGTATGTTCCATGATCGCATAGTCGATCGAGATATTGGGGCAGGCGAGAAAGGCCTCGCGCTGCGGCCGCACAAAGCGGCTGTCGCGTGTCGCAGCGGCCATGGCTGTCGCCGCTGCAGCGGCGACGAGCGGTGCGTGGACGGCCAATTCGGCAAGATAGATTTTGGCACTGAACAGGAAAATGCCGCCGTTCCACAGATATTTGCCACTGGCAACAAAAGCGCGAGCCGTTTCAATGTCCGGTTTTTCAACGAAGCGCGCGACCCGTTCCACGCCAGCACAATTATCGAGAGACGGGCCAGCTTCGATATAACCATAGCCCGTTTCAGGTCCGGCAGGCGTGATGCCAAAGGTGACCAGCCAATCCGCCCGTGCGGCCGCGGCGCCTTGCACAACGGCGTTGCAAAATGCCGCCACATCGGCGATGACATGATCCGACGGCACCACGAGCAATATCGCCGCAGGGCCATGGGCGAGCGCTTCATGCGCCGCGATCGCGATAGCCACGGCCGTGTTGCGACCGGCCGGCTCGAGCATGATCGCCGCTGGCGTGCAGCCAATTTCCGATAGTTGATCGTCGATCAGAAACCGATGCTCCTCCCCGCCGACGATAATCGGCGCTGCAAAATCGGCGTTTGAAAATCGTTCCACCGTCGCTTGCAACATCGACCGGTCAGCGGCGATGGAGAGCAACTGCTTTGGATGTAGCGAACGTGATACCGGCCACAGCCGTGTACCGGCACCGCCAGCCAGAATGATCGGAAAAATGCGCGACAACGAGTGTTACTCCGTTTCATCAACTCAATGATCAAAGGTGGTTCTATCCGTAACGCGCAATGCTGTCATGCCCCGACGCGCGTGTTTCCGAAAAAGGTCTTTTTCTTAGATTTGAAAAATGCAGCAAAGCCGGCGATCCTGATTTGGCCTGATCTTTGCTGGTTACGAGCAATGTTACGTGACGCCGTCGGGATCATGCGAGCAGGTGCGGAATCGGCGCAGTTCGAGCGCGAATCAGCAACGGATAGCAACGCTATTTCGGCGAAATATGGTCGAACGGCGACGAAAGCAGCCGTTTACCGCTTCAAACCCGCTATCGCAGGCTTGTGTTGTGCAAGAGCTTGGCCTAGGGGATCAGCCGGTTCGGGGAGTGGCGCAGCCTGGTAGCGCATCTGGTTTGGGAAAAGGCCGCGACCAACCACAACCTCTTGTGATCACTAGCTTTTAACGATTCTTAGTAGGGGTGCCAAGGGGCTGTTCCGGGACTCGGCCAACAGCATCGCCGCCCTGACATCGTCTTGTGAGGCATGCGCATAGCGCGCCGTCGTCGCGATGTTGGTGTGCCCGGCAAGCTTCTGCGTCACCTTGAGATTGCCCACCGCCCGCGTGATCCTTGTCAGTGCAGTGTGTCGCATGTCGTGGAAGCGAAAGTCGCTGATGTCTGCGGCGGCGAGCGCATCTTTCCATTGCCGCTGCCAACCCTGGACCGTCATTGGGTACCGCTCGCCCTTGCGGCGGTGTGGACGGTCGCCGCGCTTTGGGCTTGGCCGGGCACATTCATAGGTGAAGATCTGTGTACACACCTTGGGCCTACCGGTGATG
>JBBQMB010000026.1:0-26698 GCA_038328515.1 Sphingomonadales bacterium | reverse complement strand
TGATCGAACGCAACATTCGGCCGCGCGACCTGTGCACCCGAAAAGCGTTTGAAAACGCCGCGCGGATCGTTGCCGCCACTGGCGGATCCACCAACGCGGCCTTGCACCTCCCCGCCATGGCCAATGACGCGGGCATTGATTTCGATCTGTTTGACGTCACCGATATATTTAAAACAACGCCTTATATCGCTGACTTGAAACCCGGCGGGAAATATGTGGCCAGGGATATGTACGAAGCCGGCGGCATCTACATGTTGATGAAAACACTGTTTGAAGCGGGTTTTCTGCATGGCGACTGCATGACGGTGACGGGCAAGACGCTCGCCGAAAACATCGATGAAGTCACCTGGAACCCCGACCAGAAGGTCATCTACCCGGTCAGCAATCCGCTGTCGCCAACGGGGGGAGTTGTCGGGCTGAAAGGCTCGCTTGCCCCCGATGGCGCCATCGTCAAGGTTGCCGGCATGGCGCGCTTGCAATTCAGCGGCCCGGCACAAGTTTTTGATTGCGAAGAAGACTGTTTCGCCGCTGTCGAGGCGCGCAAGATTGAAAAGGGCAGCGTTGTCGTCATCCGTTACGAAGGCCCCAAAGGCGGCCCCGGCATGCGTGAAATGCTGTCGACGACCGCAGCGCTCTATGGCCAGGGCCTTGGCGAACATGTTGCGCTGATTACTGATGGCCGCTTTTCGGGTGCGACCCGAGGCTTTTGCATCGGCCATGTCGGCCCCGAAGCCGCTGAAGGTGGGCCGATCGGCCTGGTTTGCGATGGCGATATGATCCATATCGACGCCACCGCCGGCACGATCGATCTTGATGTCGCGGCCGATATCCTCGCGGCTCGCCGCGCGGCGTGGCGACCGCGCGCGCATGATTATAATTCGGGCGCGATCTGGCGCTTTGGCCAGAATGTCGGTTCGGCGCGCGGCGGTGCTGTCACCCATCCCGGTGCGCGCGCCGAAACGCATGTTTTTGCGGATATCTGAGGGCGGTCACCGCTGACTTACACGCCGGTCGATCAGGCGCCGTTATCAATCATGCGGCGGAATGATGGGGATGCCGGCAGCAGGCGGTTGCTCATCCATCGGGACGCTGGCCGGGGCCGGGCCAATCGCCGACCACAAAGGTTCTCCGCGGCCATCACGCGGGATTTCGCCGGCGGTGCCGATCCGGCCGCTGCGCACATACAGCGGCGACGGCGCACAGGCCGAAAGGAACAGCATCAGGATGATGAGCGATGCGGGGATGAATTTGGTACGCGCCATGGTCGGCGCGGCTTGTTACACCGCGTCATCATGAAGACAAGCCCGTCATGCTGACAATTGCGCCCGGCGATGCGCTGCTGACCCCTGCGGCCATGCGCGCGGCCGAGGCGGCGGCGATTGCGGCAGGCACGCCGGCGCTGCGGCTCATGGAGCGTGCCGCGGTAGCGGCGGCGCTGGCGATCGACCGATTCGCGCCGGGTCTGGCCGCTTTGGTGTTGTGCGGGCCGGGCAATAATGGTGGCGACGGCTATGCAATCGCTTCGTTGCTGCATCAGCGCGGCCGGACGGTGCGCGTGGCGGCAAGCGGCCCGGCGCGCGGCGAACCGGCGGCGACCGTCGCGGCGCGCTGGCGGGGGCCAGTCGAGGCGCTGGCTGATGCTGCCGGTGCCCCGCTGATTATCGACGCGCTATTCGGCACGGGTTTGCAACGGCCGCTGTCCGATCCGGTGCAGGCGACGCTGGACCGGCTGCGCGACGGCGGTGCGACTGTCATTGCCATCGACACGCCATCGGGCATCGATGCGTTGACGGGCGCGGCGCTGGGCCGGCCGTTGCCCGCCGATATGACCGTATGTTTTGGTGCCTTGAAGCGCGGCCAGGCGCTGGGCGCGGGCCGGGCGCTTTCGGGACGGATCGTGGTCGCCGATATTGGCCTGGCGCTGCCAAATGACGGGGCGCGTCGTGTCCCGCCGCCGCATCGCCTGGCCTTGCCCGGCAACACGCACAAGTATCGCCGTGGGTCGGTGCTGGTCATCGAAGGCGCAGCCGATCGTGGCGGCGCCGCGCAATTGACGGCGCTGGCGGCGCTGCGCTGTGCGGCGGGGGTGGTGACGATTGCCGGTCCGGGTACCACGATGCCCGCTGCTGCCATAATGCGCCGGAGCGATGCCGAAGCATTCGCGATGCTCGATGATGCGCGACTTGGCGCCGTGGCAATCGGGCCGGGGTTGGTGGCTGATCAGCGCGGCCGGGATTGGGTGTATCGGTTGCTGGCCGGCCCGGTGCCGCTGGTGCTTGACGCCGGCGCGCTGGCGGCGCTGCCCGCAACCGGGTTTGCTGAAGCGCGCGCACCGCGCGTTCTGACGCCGCACGAAGGTGAATTCACCCGGCTGTTCGGCGCCATCGGTCCTGACCGCGTGGCGGCTGCAACAGCCGCTGCCGCCGCGAGCGCGAGCATTGTTGTGCTCAAGGGTGCCGAGACGATTATCGCCGCCCCGGATGGACGCATCGCGATCAATACGCACGCCGCGCCGTGGCTGGCGACTGCCGGATCGGGCGATGTGTTGACCGGCATTATCGCGGCGCTGCTGGCGCAGGGCATGGCGGCGTTCGATGCCGCCCGCGCCGGGGTGTGGCTGCACGGCGACGCCGGCTTGCGCGGCGGGCCGGGGCTGATCGCCGATGATTTGCCGGGCTTGCTGCCGGCCGTGCTGGCGGCGTTATGAACGAACCACAGCCCATTGTCCGGCTTGCCGGGCGCGGCGACGGCGTCACTGCCGACGGCCGCTTTGTCAGCGGCGCCACGATCGGCGACATGGTTACATTCGATGGCAAAGCCGCGACCATAATCCCGGGGCCGCGCCATGTCGTGCCGCCGTGCCGTCATGTTCCCGATTGTGGTGGGTGCCAGCTTCAGCACGTCAACGGCGCCGATTATGACGCCTTTGTCGTCGATCGGATAGTGCGGCCATTGGCGGCGCTCGGCATCGTTGCCGACACTATCAACCCCGTCGCCGTGTCACCGCCCCGCAGCCGCCGTCGGGCAGCGCTGCGCGCCGTGCGGCGGCAAGGGCGGCTTACCCTGGGGTTCAATGCCGAGGGCAGCCACCGGATTGTCGATATCGAGGTGTGCGAGATATTGCTGCCCGAACTTGCAAGCCTGCTCGCGCCTTTGCGGACGCTGCTCAAATCGGTGCTCGGTGAAGGCCAGGGGGGGGGGATAACCCTCACGGCCAGCGACAGCGGCTGCGATGTGTTGCTCGCCAATGTCGCCGCCGACACGCTGGCGCAGATCGAACGATTGACCGGCTTTGCCGCCCGGCATGATCTGGCACGCCTGTCGGTGGAAGCGGCGCAGGGTGTTGAAACCGTGGCGATGCCGCGGCCGCCACAATTGTTGATGGGCGGTGTACCGGTCATGCTGCCGCCGGCACCGTTTTTGCAGGCAACCCGCGAGGGAGAGGCCGCGCTGGTGGCGGCGGTGCTGGCGGCGGTCGGCCCGGCAAAGCGGGTGGCTGATCTGTTTTGCGGGTTGGGGACGTTTGCGCTGCCGCTGTCACAAACAATGGCGGTGCTTGCTGCCGATGCCGCCGGGCCAGCGGTGATGGCGCTCGATGCCGCCGCGCGGCAGTTCGGCCGGCGTGTTACCGTTGCGCATCGTGATCTGTTTCGGCGGCCCTTTACAGCGGCAGAACTTGGCGGGATCGATGCCGTGGTATTTGATCCACCGCGCGCCGGGGCGCAGGCGCAAGCGGCGATGCTTGGCCAATCAAAAGTGCCGATAATTGTTGGCGTGTCGTGTAATCCCAATACCTTTGCGCGCGATGCCGAGATATTGGTGAAAGGCGGTTACCGGCTTGAAACGCTGTGGCCGGTCGCCCAGTTCCGCTGGTCAACCCATGTCGAACTGGTGGCGCGCTTTAGCCGCTAAAACACACTCAGCGCGCCGTGCAGCGCCAGCGCCATCAGCGGCAGGGTGCCGATGAAATGCAGTGCGAAACGGATCGGGACCTTGTTGATCGTCGCCTGCACCAGGCTGTGCGCGATGCGAAGGCCGACATAGGCCCAGGCCAGTTGCGCATTCAGGCCGTTGCCCTGTCCGGCGACCGCGAGCAGCAGCGCGGCGGCATAGAAAATCGTCGGCTGTTCCATCAGATGGTTATAATTATGCGCCTTCCATTGCACCGGGCCGGGCAGGGCGGCATCGAGATCGGCCGCCGTGCTGCCGACCATGGTTTTGGCATCAAGGCCGGAGCGCGCGATGGCGGGCAGGCGGGTGGCGTACATCCACAGCCACATGATCAGCGACCACAGGATGAGCACGGCAACCGGTTGCAGGATTTCGGATCGCATGTTGGTGTTCCCCCTAACAATCTGACACGGGTAAGCAGAGAGGTGCGACAGCACAAGCCGCAACCTGATGCCTGCCGTCGCTGGCAGGACCGCCATTGTCGAAAAGCCGACACCTTTCACCCAGCGATTTTTGCAAAGTCAATTGGCGCGCGCGGGCCTATGGGTTGGCTGGCAACAAAGGAAACCCGATGGAAACCCGCGACAGCAACGGCACGATTCTTGCCGATGGCGATAATGTGACCTTGATCAAGGATCTGAAGGTCAAAGGCACATCGACGACCTTGAAGCGCGGCACCATCGTCAAAGGCATCCGCCTGACGGATGATCCCGACGAGATCGACTGCAAGGCGGGCGGCATAAAGGGATTGGTGTTGCGCACCGAGTTCGTCAAAAAGGCGTGATGGCGCATTATCATCAGTATGCCTGGCCAGCGACCGGCACGCGAAGCGCATTTCCCTCATGAAAAAGACCCCCCGCGAGCAGCGGAGGGTCTGATTTCAGGTCGATTATCGCAACGGATCAGGCGAAAATCTTGGCCCAGCCGCGCTTGGCACGGGTCTTCCAATAACCGCGATGATAGGCGTCAGAGGCAAGCAACGGCATCACCGAGCCAGCTTCGGCAAAGACCATCTGTTCGATGCCGGTGTTGACCTTGCCCCAACTCGCGGCCTCCTGCAGCGTCGATGACGAGCAGGCGCCGTCGCGAACATCGGCAACGGTGATCTGCACGGCATATTTATGCACCTGGACATCGTCATGGCCGAGGATTTCGGCGCAGACGACGGTGTCCTGGATGAAGTTCTTCGGCACGCCGCCGCCGATCATCAACAGCCCGGTGGTGCCGGCCTTGATCTTGATGTCGGTCAATTCGCGGAAATCGGCGATGGCATCGAGCACCATATAGGGCTTGCCTTCCTTGGCGCGATCGACCTGGTGCTTGACGAGGCCGAAACCCGCCGATGAATCGACGAACGCCGGGCAGAAGATCGGCACGTCATGCTCATAGGCGAGCTTGACGAGGCTGTTATCCTTCTTGCCGTGTTCGACGAGATATTTGCCCATTTCGCGGATGAAAGCGCGGCTCGAATAGGGCTTGGGCTCAAGGCTGTTGGCGATTTCCAATATGGTGTGGTCGCAGTCCTGCAGCTGTTCTTCATCGATATAGGTGTCATAAATCCGATCGATCAGCAGCGAGCGCAGCGTGTCGTCATCGGGCACTTCGAGCGCCTGATAGTGTTTGTGGCCAAGCCCTTCGAAGAAATCCATGTCGACGATGCTGGCGCCGGTGGCGACGATGCCATCGATCATGTTGTTGCGCAGCAGCTCGGCATAAAGGTCCATGCAGCCGCCAGCGCTGGTCGAACCGGCGATAACGAGGAAGATGCTGCAATCAGGGTCTTGCAGCATCTGGTTGTAGATATCGGTGGCGCGCGCCAGATCACGCGAGGTGAAGCTCATGTTCGCCATGCCGTCGATGATCGGGCGCGCATCGAAGCTGCGGATGTCGATATGTTCGACAACCTTGGAAAGCAGTTCGGCCTTGCGTTGCTGGTTGATGGGTTCGGACATTGATGTGCCTCCAGTGGCGGGTCACTGGCACGACGCTCGATAACAGCGTCGCCCGCGGCCGGATCATTCCGGCGCCGAGCGGGAAAATCATGCCCCGGCGTCACAGCCGGGGCAGGGGTTAGCGGATGCTGATAACCCGCGACGGCGTCGTTTCCGTGACGCCATAAACCGTTTCCATCGGTTCATCACGGGCAATCACGGTGGCGCCGGCGGTGAAGCCATTGAAACCGGTGCGCATTGCCGAGCCATAGGCGCCGAGCATGCCGATTTCGACATAGTCACCAGCCTGGACATCGGCAGGTAGCTCAAACGGCCCGCGCATGAAATCCATGTCGTCGCAGGTCGGGCCGTAAAAGCTGAAACCGATGGTCTTGGCGCGCGATTCGGTTTCACGCACCAACGCAACCGGGAACCGCCAATCGATATGCGCTGCATCGAACAACGCGCCATAGGCGCCATCGTTGATGTAGAGCACATCGTCCTTGCGAGCTTCGACCCGAACCAGCACGCTGGCATATTCGGCCGACAGCGCCCGGCCGGGCTCGCACCATAGTTCAGCCGAATAGCTGACCGGCAGCGCTTCATAGGCGCGGCTGATGATGTCGAAATAGGCATCGAGCGTGCCCGGTTCCATGCCGGGATAAACCGATGGGAAACCGCCGCCGACATCGACGACATCGACCGTGACACCGGCCGCAACGATGGCGATGCGAACCTGCGCCAACGCTTCGGCATAGGCCTGCGGGCTCATCGCCTGCGAACCGACGTGGAAGCAGATGCCAAGCGCATCGGCAACCTGGCGAGTGGCCATCAGCAACGGCGCGGCTTCATCGGCAGCGACGCCAAACTTGGACGCAAGGCTGAGCATCGAATGCGACGATGACACGCGCAGCCGGACGCACAAGGTCAGGTCGGTGGCATCGACGCCGTCGCTACGGGTCGCCGCGACGATCTTGGCAAGTTCGGTCAACGAATCGAGGCTGAAGGTGCGCACGCCATGGACATGGTACGCCTCGGCAATGGCTTCCTCGCCCTTGATCGGGTGCATGAAGCACAGGACAGCCGACGGCAGCAGGCCACGCACCAAACGCACCTCGGCGATCGAGGCAACATCGAAATGCGTGATTCCAGCATCCCACAACGACCGGATCAGGTCGGGGGAGGGATTGGCCTTGACCGCATACATCGACGTACCCGGAAATTTCTCAAGGAAATAACGGGCAGCGCGATGCGCGGCGTGCGGGCGAACCAGAGTGACGGGTTGTGTCGGCTTTTGGCCGAGCGCTACCCCCAGCGCGTTATGGTTTTCGTGCAATTCAAGGGACCTCCGGGTCGAGCAAAGTTGCCGGGAAACGGCCGGCACCAAAGCTGCCTTGCGGTGGAAGTCCCATGGGGCAGCGGAGGGCGTATCTAGGGTCGCTGTGCCCCTGTGTAAAGAAGTTTTTTGTTACACGGAAAAATGATGTTTTCACTTGGCCTTTCAAGGGCTTGCCTATAGGCTTGTGAAAACTGGAAAAGGCTATTTTTCAATGACTTCGCCGGTAGGGCATAATGATGTTCTGGCAGCCGCCGCGCGCATCGCCGGTGTGGCGGTGCATACGCCGCTGTTGCGCTCCGATGCGCTTGATGCAGCAACTGGCGCGCGGATCTGGCTCAAACCAGAGAATCTGCAACGCACCGGTTCGTTCAAGTTTCGCGGCGCCTTCAATCGTTTGTCGGCGATTCCAGTTGATGAGCGTAGCGCCGGCGTCGTTGCCTTTTCGTCGGGGAACCATGCCCAGGGGGTGGCGCTCGCGGCAAAACTGCTCGGTATGCCCGCCGTCATCGTGATGCCGTCCGATGCGCCGGCGATCAAGGTTGAACGCACCCGCGGCCATGGTGCCGAAGTGGTGTTCTACGACCGGTTGACCGAAGATCGCGATGCCATTGCCGCCGGCATCGCGGCACAGCGCGGCGCCGTCGTGGTGCCGCCGTTCAACGATGCTTATGTCATCGCCGGGCAAGGCACCGCCGGTCTGGAAGCGGTTGCCGACCTGAAGGCCATGGGCGTCACCGCCGATCTCGCCATCGTGTGCTGCGGCGGCGGCGGGCTGGCCAGTGGCTTTGCCGCCGGCTCGCAACTGCCGGTCATCGCGGTCGAACCCGAAGGCTATGACGATGTCGTGCGCAGCCTTGCCGGCGGCGTGATTGTGCCGGTGGAAAATCCGGGACCGACGCGCTGCGATGCCTTGCAGACGCTGATCATGGCGCCGTTGACCTTCGCAACCCTGCGCGCCCACGGCGCGACGGCAATGGCGGTGAGCGAGACCCAAGCCGCGCGCGCCGTTGCCTTCGCCTTTCGCGAATTGAAGCTGGTGGTCGAACCTGGTGGCGCCGTGGCGCTGGCGGCGGCGTTGTCGGGCCGCGCCGATGTCACCGGCAAGACGGTGATTGTCATCCTCTCGGGGGGCAATGTCGAGCCAGCGGTTTTTGCCGAATGTCTGGGCGTCAGCGATCAGGGTTGATCGGCGGGACTTTGCGAAAAACTGATTCTGATCCGCACCCAGCTGCCAATTTGCGGGCGGCCGTCGATACGCGGCGGCAGCACGCGAAATTGCCACGCCGCCTGCCGTATCGATTCGCCCAGCCGTGATCCCACCGGGCTTTCACCCAGCGCAACGCAATCATCGACCCGGTAGCGCTCGATCGTGCGGCAGGCGATGACGGCCCAGCTATTGGGTGGTGCCCCCCGCGGCAGATAGTAATTCAACTCGGCATTGGTCGGTTCGCGCTGCCATTCGGCCTGATACAGGGTTTGACCCTGCGGGCCACCACCGGGCCCTGTGACGGCAACACTGTCACCCTCGCGGCCGGTGCCTTCGCTGACACTGGCGTCGGCCTTGGCTTGTTCATCACGCCGGTTGGGCAGTTTGGTGATGTCGATGGCTTCAAACAATTGCACCCCGAACAACCGGGTTTCGGGCGTGTTGGTGACATCGATCGGGGGTGCCTTGGCGGCTTTGGCCGGGGTTTTGGGCGCCGCCTTGGCTGATTTTTGCGGTTTCTCAGCTGGCTTGGGGGTTGGCTCGTTGATCGAGCGCATTTCAAAAGTCTTGGGCGACGCTGCCATCTTGGCAAATTCTGGTGCCAGGGTGATCAGCATCAGCGCCAGCAACAAATGCACCAGAATGACGATAATCAGCGCCACCAGTCGCCGCGATATCGGCAACGGCGCTGATTCACTGGCTGGTTGCGGCCGCCAGCGCGCGCCGGCAATGCCCAGTTCGGGCCGCACCGGTTCAGCTTCCCGGTGTAGCGAAGCGATGCGTGTGCGGTAGTTCGGGTTCGATCGGCCCCGAAGCTTCGCCGAACCAATGCTTCACCTCGGCCTTGCCGGCATTGGTGATATGCAATCCCATCTTGGTCCGTCGCCACAGCACATCATCGGCGCTCATCGCCCATTCGTTGCGCACATAATGATCGAGTTCGGCCTCGAACATGCCGCCGATATTGGCGCCAAGGCCGGCGGCAAGCAGCGGTTCGGCGGCAGTGCCCAACGACAGCGCCAACCGCCGCACCAGCTTGGGATCGTAATTTTCCTGCGCGGCAACCAGATTGTCGAGCCACCGCGCAAAAGCCTGTTGCCCGGTTTCGCCCTTGCGTTTTTCAACATCGCCGCCCGGCAGCGCGGCCGAAGCAGTCCATGGCGCTGTTTTGGGCGCGATTTTCTTCAGCACGTCTTCGGCGAGCACGCGATAGGTGGTGATCTTCCCGCCAACTACGGTCATTGCCGGCACACCATCATGTTCGAGCAGCCGATAATCGCGGGTCGTTTCGCGGTCGCCTTTGCCTTCTTCCAGAATCAGCGGCCGCACGCCGGCAAAGCTGTGGACGATATCGGCGCTGGTCAGCGGCCGCGCCAGATAGCGATTTGCGGCAGCGAGAAGATATTCATTTTCCGCCGGCGTGACCGCTGCCGCTTCGGGTGTGGCGATGTCGCGCTCCGTCGTGCCGATCAGCGAGAAATCACGCTCATAGGGGATGACGAACACGATGCGACCATCGGGCTGTTGCAGCATGAAAGCATCATTGCCGAGGTGCACGCGGCGGGTAACGATGTGCGAGCCCTGCACCAGCCGCAGGGCCGGCGCATCGTTGCGGCCCATGACACTGCGCGCCACTTCCGCTGCCCAGGGTCCGGCGGTGTTGATGATGCGGCGCGCCTTGAGGCTGGTGCCGTTGCCCAACGCAAGTGTCCACAGGTCGCCGTCAAATTCGGCGCGGGTGACGCGAGTTCGCGGCAGAACCAACGCACCCTTGGCGCGTGCGTCCTGCAGATTGGCAATGACCAGCCGGGCATCATCGACCCAGCCATCCCAATAGCGAAAGGCGCGAGTGAAACCAGCCAACAGCGCGCCCCCGGCCCGGTCGTTTCGCAGGTCGATGCGCGTCGATCCCGGCACGATCTTGCGGCGGGCAAGATTGTCGTAAAGGAACAGCCCGGCACGCAGCATCCATTCGGGCCGGTCGCCGGGCGACTGCGGCAACACGAAACTTTGTGGCCAGGTGATGTGCGGTGCGATGTCGAGCAGCACCTCGCGTTCGGCGAGCGCCTTTCTGACCAGCCCGAACGCATAGAATTCGAGATAGCGCAGGCCACCATGGATAAGCTTGGTCGAAGCGCTCGATGTGGCACCACCAAGGTCATTGGCTTCGACAAGGGCAACGCTCAACCCGCGGCCGCTGGCATCGCGGGCTATCCCGGCACCATTGATGCCGCCGCCGATGATGGCGAGGTCGTGGATTCGGGAAAGATGATCGGCTTGGGTCATGCGCGGGCTTAACTAGTCTCGCTGCGCGGTTTAGGGAAGGCGGCATGATGCCCGATCTCATTCTCGTTCTCGACGCCGGCACGACCTCGACGCGTGCCATCGCCTTCACCCAGAGCGGCGACATTGTCGCCAGCGCAGGCAGGCCGCTGACGCAACATTACCCGCAGCCCGGCTGGGTGGAGCATGACGCCGCCGAAATCTGGCGGATGAGCCGCGATTGCCTGATCGAAGTCGCGGACAGCGTGGGCGCGCCGCGCATTGCCACCATCGGCATCACCAACCAGCGTGAGACCATGGTTTTCTGGGACAAGACCAGCGGGGAACCACTCGCCCCCGCCATCGTCTGGCAGGACCGGCGCACCGCCGATATCTGCGCCAATTTGAAGGCGCAGGGCCACGAGCCCATGGTGCAGGCGCGCACCGGCTTGCTGCTCGATCCGTATTTCTCGGGCACCAAGATCCGCTGGGCGCTCGATAACTGGCCGGCGGTAGCAGCAGCACTCGCCGATGGGCGGCTGCTCGCCGGCACGGTCGAAAGCTGGGTAATCTGGAAACTGTCTGCTGGAACGCGCCATGTCAGCGATGCCACCAACGCCTCGCGCACCCTGCTCATGGACCTCGAAAGCTGCGCCTGGGATGATGATTTGCTGGCGCTGTTCGGTGTGCCGCGCGCGATCCTGCCCGAAATCATCGATTGCGCCGGGGGGATCGCGACAACCGCGCTTTTGGGCGGCGAAACCCCGATCACCGGTAGCGCCGGGGATCAACAGGCCGCCGCCATCGGCCAGGCTTGCCTCGAACCCGGGCGGCTGAAGGCCACTTATGGCACCGGCTGCTTCTTGCTCGCCCATGCCGGGCCCGTTCCGCCGCGATCCGGCCATCGCCTGTTATCGACCGTCGCCTGGCGGATTGCCGGCGTTCCGGCCTATGCGCTGGAAGGCGCCATCTTTACCGCCGGCGCGGCGGTGCAATGGCTGCGTGACGGGCTCGGCATCATTACCAGCAGCGCCGAAAGCGAAGCACTGGCGCAAAGCGTGCCTGATAGCGGCGGCGTGGTGTTTGTGCCGGTGCTGGCCGGCATGGGCGCGCCGCACTGGCAACCGGGCGCGCGCGGCCTGATCAGTGGCATTACCGGCGGCACCACCCGCGCCCATATCGTACGCGCCGCATTGGAAGCGATGGGGCAGCAGACCGCCGATCTTGTCGATGCGCTGGCGGCCGATGGCGTGGTTGCAGCAGCGCTGCGCGTCGATGGCGGCATGGTTGCCAATAACTGGCTGTGCCAGGATCTTGCCGACAGCCTTGGCATTCCGGTCGAGCGGCCGCGTGTCATCGAAACCACCGCGCTTGGCGCAGCGATGCTGGCCGGGGTCGGCGCCGGGTTGTTCAGCGAGCTGGACGCCGCCGCGCACGCAATGTCGGCCCCCGACAGCCGCTTCATGCCGCAAGCCGATGCCGCCAGCCGTGCCACCCGCCGCGCCAACTGGCACCGGGCCGTCGATCAGGTGCTCGCCGGGGTGGCGTCATGAACGAGGCCCCGTCAATTCTGTTCGGCCTGTCGGCTGCCGCGGCCTTTGCGCTGATGGCGATGGGCATCTGGTTGCTGCGCCAACCCGGTGGCAACAAGGTCAAGGCCGGTTTGATGGTGGTCGCGGCATTGGTCATCCTGTTCAACGGCTGGATCAATACCCTGCCGGTGCCGGCAGCCTGAGCAATGCCGGTGCCGGCAGCCTGAACAATATCGGCGCCGGCGACCTGAGACATTCAAGTGCTTGCGGCGGCGCCACGGCTTGCTAATGTTGCTGCAACAAAAAAGCTGTTGGGGATGGGTTATGCGGATTTTGGCTGCTGTCAGTGTGTTGGCGCTCACCGGCGCCTTATGGGTGCTGCCGGGTAATGGCGATGCCGCCGGACCCATTCGCTATGCGAGCATCAATGCCGCGCGGCTGGCCAATGCCGCAGCGGAACCCGCCAACTGGATGACGCACGGCGGCACCTATGCCGAACAGCGTTATGCCAATCTCGAACAGATCAGCGCCAGCAATGTCGGCGGCCTCGGCCTTGCCTGGTCATATGATTTCGATAGCAACCGCGGGCAGGAAGCGACGCCGCTGGTCATCGATGGTGTGATGTACACGACCTCGGCCTGGTCAAAGGTCGTGGCGCTCGATGCCGCCACCGGCGCGGTGAAATGGCGCTATGACCCGCAAGTGTCGCTCGATCGCGGTCATGCGGCGTGCTGCGATGTCGTCAATCGCGGCGTCGCCGCCTGGGGCGGAATGATCTTTGTCGGTGCGCTCGATGGCCGGCTGATCGCGCTCGATGCCGCCACCGGCAAGGTCAAATGGTCGGTACAGACCTTTGATGCCAAGCAACCCTACACCATTACCGGTGCGCCGCGCGTGGTGAAGGGCAAGGTGCTGATCGGCAATGGCGGCGCCGAATTGGGCGTGCGCGGCTATATCACCGCCTATGATGCTGTGACCGGCAAGAAAGCCTGGCGGTTCTACACCATCCCGGGCGATCCGGCGAAGGGCCCCGATGGCGAAGTGTCGGACGATGTGCTCAAGGCCAAGGCCGGCGACACCTGGTCGGGCAAATTCTGGGCGGCGGGCGGTGGCGGCACGGTGTGGGACGCCATCGTCTATGATGCCGAGCTTGACCATCTGTACATCGGCGTCGGCAATGGCAGCCCGTGGAATCACCAGGTCCGATCCGAAGGCAAGGGTGACAATTTGTTCCTGTCGTCGGTGGTGGCGCTTGACCCCGATACCGGCAAATACCTCTGGCATTATCAGGGGACGCCGGGTGAAACATGGGATTTCACCCAGACCCAACCGATCATGCTGGCGACGCTGACCATCGATGGCCGCCCGCGCAAGGTGCTGATGCAGGCCCCCAAGAACGGCTTTTTCTATGTCATCGACCGCGAAACCGGCAAGATGATCAGCGCCAAGGGCTTTGTGCCGCAGACCTGGACAACCGGCGTCGACATGGCGACGGGCCGCCCGATCGAAGTGCCCGAACAACGCTATCGCACCGGCACAGCGCTGGTCACGCCATCGGCACTGGGCGCGCATAATTGGCACCCGATGGCGTTCAGCCCGAAAACCGGCCTCGTCTATCTGCCGGCGCAAGAAGTGCCTTTTGCCTATCAGAATGATGCCAAATACAACCACAAGCAGGGGGCCTGGAATATCGCCGTCGTGGCAGCGCTCAACGCGCCGCCGAACAGCGCCGAGGCGACCCGGGCGACGCGCGCCATCTTGAAAGGCCAGTTGCTCGCCTGGGATCCCGTCAAGCAAAAAGAGGTCTGGCGGGTGCAATATGATGGCCCGTGGAACGGCGGCGCGCTCGCTACCGCCGGTAATCTGGTGTTCCAGGGCAATGCCCGCGGCAAATTCCAGGCCTTTGATGCCAGCACCGGCAAGAATTTGTGGAGCTTTGACGCGCAGACCGGCGTGATGGCCGGCCCGGTCAGCTATAGCGTCAAAGGCACGCAATATGTCGCGGTGAGCGCTGGTTATGGCGGCGCCTATGCGCTGTCGACGGGCTATGTCGACGGGCCACAGCGGGTCCAGCCAAATGGCCGGATGCTGGTCTTCAAACTCGGCGGCACCGGCAAGCTGCCGCCGTATGAAGCCCCGGCGCTGGCCCCGGCCAACCCGCCTTCCGATAGCTTCACGCCGCAGCAAATTGCTGATGGCGGCAACATCTTCGAAGGCAATTGCGGCATTTGCCATGGTGCCGGCGCGCGGTCGAGCGGGCTGGTGCCCGATCTGCGGCGGTCGGGCGCGCTGTCTGATGCGCAAACCTGGGCGGCAGTCGTCCATGGCGGCATCCTCAAGGATCGCGGCATGGTCAGCTTTGCCAAATGGTTCTCACCCACCGAGATCGAGGCAGTGCGCGCCTATGTCGGTGAACAGGCCAAGTTTCTCGCTACGGCCGACGGTCAGGCGCTGGCCGAAAAGGGGGCTGATTCGAAATAGCGGGGCTTTCCCCGCTGGCGGCTTGCGCTTACCAGACGCCATGGACCGGGCCGACCAGATCGATGCCGCGCTAGCTGCGGGGGATGTTGCCGCGGCGGTATCGCTGTCACGTGCAGCGTTGGCGGCGGGGGATAGCGATCCCTTTGCCTGCAATCTTGTCGCCTGGGCCGATATCGAAGCCGGGCGCGCCGCCGACGGCGAAGCGCTGGTGCGGCGCGGCTTGGCGCTGGCGCCCGATGATCCGGGGCTGTTGACGACGTTGGGGCTGGCGTTGCGGCGCCAAAGCCGGCTGCGTGAGGCGCTTGCCGCCTATGATGCAGCGCTGGCACTGGCGCCCGGTTATGCGGTGGCCTGGCTCGAACGGGGCTTTGCGCTGCATCAGGGCAATTCGCTGCATCTGGCGGCGGCCAGTTATCATCGCGCGGCGGCGCTCGATTCGACATCGGCAGCGGCCTTTGCCGGTTTGGCGGCAATCGCTTCGACACAGGGTGAAGGCGACGATGCCCGGCGCTTTGCCGCCGAGGCGTTGGCGCGTGATCGCCGGGACGCCGTGGCGCATTGTGCTATTGCCCGGGTTGATATCGCCGATGGCGCCGCGACTGCGGCAGTCGCGCGCTTGCGGGCGCTACTCGCCGATCCGGCCGTCAATCTTGATAATCGCAGCGCGGCGCTGTCGCTGCTCGGCGATGCCTTGGCGAAAACCGGCGATGCAGCGGGCGCACATTATAATTGGGCGGCGGCCAAAGCTTCGTTATCGCAGCGTTTCCCGCAGATGGCGGCGGCTGAGCCCTTGGTCGACATGGTAGCGCGAATCGATGCGGCAGTGGTCGCCGGCCCGGCACGGTTCAACGCGCCGGGGGTTTCGGCGGCGCGCTCACACGCCTTTTTGCTCGGTTATCCGCGATCGGGGACGACGCTGGTGGAAACCATTCTCGCCAGCGCCGATGGCGTCGCAACGCTCGAGGAACTGCCGACCCTGCTCGCCGCTGAATTGCATTTCTATCTGCCAGCCGATGGCCCGCCGGCGCTGGCAAAGATCGATGCCGCCACAGCCGATGCGTTGCGTGCGGCCTATTGGCACCGTGTTGCAGAATTTGGCGTCGCGACCGATGCGCGATTGTTTGTCGATATGGACCCGCTCAAAACCATGGACCTGCCGCTGATCGGGCGGCTGTTTCCAACCGCGACGATCATCGTCATGCGGCGCGACCCGCGCGATGTGATCCTCAGCTGTTTCCGCCAGAATTTTGCCGCCAGCCCGATAGCGTTTGAATTTACGTCGCTGGCGCGCGCCGCCCGCCACTATGATGCGCTGATGCGGTTGCAGCGCCACAGTCTGGCGCGCCTGGCCAACCCGGTATTCGAGCTGCGCTATGAAGAACTTGTCGCCGATTTCGATGGCGTGACCCAGCGGTTATGCGCCGCGCTGGGGCTCGAGTGGCGTGAAGCACTACGCGATTTCGGCGCCACCGCCCGCCAGCGCAACGTCAGCACCGCCAGCGTCGGGCAGGTCCGCCGCGGGCTGTATAACGGCGGCGGGCAATGGCAGCGCTTCGCCGAGCAACTGGCGCCGGTGCTGCCAGTGCTGCAACCCTGGATCGATGCGTACGGCTATGACTAGCGCCGCCGGGTCAATTCTCGCATCGCCTTGTCGAGCCCTTCGAGTGACAGCGGGTACATGCGGTCGGCCATCAGCGTCTTGATCATCTGGATCGACTGGCTGTGGCCCCAGCTTTTTTCGGGGATCGGGTTGAGCCATACCGAGGCGTGATAGACATCGAGCATCCGGCTGATCCAGACATCGCCGGCTTCCTCGTTCCAATGTTCGACCGAGCCGCCGGGATAGTTGATTTCATAGGGGCTCATCGAGGCATCGCCGACGAACACCAGCTTGTAATCGTGCGGGAATTTGTGGAGCAACTCCATCACCGGGGTGCGTTCCGACCAGCGGCGCTTGTTGTCCTTCCACAGCGCCTCATAGGGGCAATTGTGGAAATAAAAGAACTCCATATGCTTGAATTCGCTACGCGCTGCTGAAAACAACTCCTCGCAAACCTTGACATGCGGGTCCATCGAGCCACCGACATCGAGCATCAGCAGCAGTTTGACGGCATTGTGCCGTTCGGGGCGCATGATGATGTCGAGATAGGCTTTTTCGGCGGTCCCCGAGATGGTCGCATCGAGGTCAAGTTCATCGGCGGCGCCGTCGCGGGCAAAGCGGCGCAGGCGGCGCAGCGCGACCTTGATGTTGCGGGTGCCAAGCTCGACCGAATTATCGAGATTCTTGAATTCGCGCTTGTCCCAGACCTTGATTGCCTTGCCTTGCCGGCCCTCCTTTTGGCCGATGCGCACGCCTTCGGGGTGCGAGCCTTGTGCGCCAAAGGGTGATTTGCCGGCGGTGCCGATCCATTTGTTACCGCCTTCGTGGCGTTTTTTCTGTTCCTCAAGGCGTTCCTTCAACGTCTCCATCAGCTTGTCCCAGCCGAGCTTTTCCAGCTCGGCCATTTCTTCGGCAGACAGGTTCAATTCGGCGACGGCCTTTAACCAATCTTCGGGAATTTCGGCGGTTTCCGATTCAAAATTCGTTTCCAGCCCTTTGAAAACCTTTGAAAAAACCATATCGAATTTATCGAGCAGGCCTTCGTCCTTCACATAGGTAGCGCGCGCGAGGTAATAGAAATCGGTAATCGACCAATCGATGACATTGGCCTGCATTGCCTCAAGCAGCAGCAGATGCTCCTTGAGCGATGCCGGGATTTTCGCAGCGCGAAGCTCATCAAGAAAATTCAGGAACATGGGTGTACGTTAACCCGGCATCGCCGCCGCCGCCAGTGCCTTCAACGTGCGGTTCGGCGGGAATTGCGCCGAGATGCGGCCGCCGGGGTAAAAGGCCTTGATCGGCGCCTGCACCGGCGTATCGGCGAGGGCCGCCGCCAGCGCTTCGGGCGCCCAACCACCCGGGCTGGTAACCAGCCAATCGGCGCTCCACGGCCGATAAACCGAAACATCGGGGCCTTCGACACCGAAGATACGGCCCGTGAAGCCGCACAAATCCGACGCCAGATAGACGATCAACGGCGAAACATGCTCGGGCGCGTGGCGATCGAAATCGGTACTGCGCGGCATCAGCGCATCGACATCGGGGCTGGCCATCACCATGCGGGTGCGGGCGCATGGCGCGATGGCGTTTACCCGAACGCCGAGCCTGGCAAGCTCCTGGGCATGCACCTCTGTCAACGCCGCAATTCCGGCCTTGGCGGCGCAATAGGGGCCGCCAGCGGGCATCGGGTGCATGCCGACAGGTGACGTGGTGTTGATGATCGCGCGGCCAATGGCGGCATCACGACTTGCCCAGAATCGCGCGGCGTGGTGCGAAACCGCCATGGTGCCCTTCAGATGCACCCCGGTTTCAAGGTCGAAATCCGCCTCGGTCATATCGAGCAGCGATGCCGGACGGTTGATGCCGGCGTTGTTGACGACAATATCGAGCCCGCCAAAGGTCGCCACCGCCTGTTCGATGATCGTCGCGGCGCCGGCCCAATCGGCAACGCTGGCCCGGTTGGCGACGGCCTGGCCGCCGGCGTCGCGGATTTCCGCCGCCACCGCATCGGCGGCATCGCCCGCGCCGGCTCCGGTGACGCCGCCACCCAGATCATTGACCACCACGCGCGCGCCCGCCGCCGCCAGTGCCAGCGCATGGCAGCGGCCAAGGCCATTGCCGCCGCCTGTCACAACCGCGACCTTGCCATCGAGCAACGCCATCGCCCACACTCCTTCAAAACAGGAGAGCAATTTGGACGTGTTTGATTTTGCCGGCAAGACCGTGGTTGTGACAGGGGGCAGCACCGGCATCGGCAATGCCGCAGCGCGGATGTTCCTCGCCGCTGGCGCGCGGGTCATCGTGACCGGCACGCGCGATGCGGCGGGTAACTATGCCGGAAGCGATGGCGACTTGACCGGGCTGGAATATCTCCGGCTCGACCAGGGCGATCGCGATGCGGTGGCGGCGTTCGATCCGGGCATCGACCGGCTCGATGCGCTGGTCATCGCCGGGGCCAAGGTCGCCTATCGCCGGCAGGAGTTCGAAATCGCGACATTTGCCGATGTGCTCGCCACCAACCTTACCGGGCCGATGCAATTGGCGACGAAATTCCGCTCGGCGCTGGCGGGGCAGGGGAGCATCACCTTCATCGGCTCGGTCGCGAGTTTTCGCGGCACCATCGGCCAACCGGCTTATTCGGCGTCGAAAGGCGGGCTGTTGACGCTCACCAAAACACTGGCGCAGGCCTTTGCCAGTGATGGCATCCGCGTCAATCTGGTGGCGCCGGGGCTGGTGCGCAGCAAGATGACCGCGGTGACCTGGCAAAACCCGGATCGCCTGAGCGCCACCGAACAGCAAGTGCCGTTAGGCCGGATCGGCGAGCCCGATGATGTCGCCGGTGCCATCGTGTTTCTGGCCTCGCCGCTGGCCAGCTATATCACCGGCACATCATTGGTCATCGACGGAGGGTTGAGCGCATGAACTGGGCAAGCGGCAAGACGGCATTGGTCACCGGCGGCAGCCAGGGGATTGGCCATGCGACGGCGCTGGCGCTGCGCGACCTGGGGGCGACGGTCATCGTTACCGGCACCCGCGCCAGCTTTGCCGATTATGACGACCCTATCGCGGGCGTGACCTACCTGCAGAGCGATCTGGCCCGGCCCGAGGCGCGCGCGGCGCTGGCGGCGCAGATCACGACGCTCGACGTGCTGATCAACAATGCCGGCACCGGCCGTCCCAATGAATATGATCAGGATGCCTTTGAAACCGTTATCGATATCAACCTCAACGCCGTCATGGACCTGTCGATGCGGCTGTTCCCGGCGCTGAAGGCGAGCAAGGGCAGCATCGTCAATGTCGGTTCGCTGGCGTCGTTCCTCGCGCTGAAGGAAACCCCGGCGTATACCGCGTCGAAGGCCGGGCTGCTCGGCCTCACCCGCGCGCTGGGCGACAAATGGGCGCTGGAAGGCGTGCGGGTCAACCTTGTCGCCCCTGGCTTCATCGCAACGCGCATGACCGCACCGATGCGCGCCGATGCCGGCTATGAAGCCCGATTGCTCAAATCGGTGCCGATGCGGCGCTGGGGTCAGGCCAGTGAAGTCGCCGCAGCCATCCTGTTCCTCGCCAGCCCGGCGGCGAGTTATATCACTGGCCAGTCGCTGGCGATCGATGGCGGGTTGATGCTGCGTTGAACCGGCGTTGAGGGGCTATTGACGCGGCGGCGGCGCGCGCCTTTGCTGCGGTTGCGACGGGCAGAGGGGAAGCATGATGCAGCGCAACCGATTTTTGGTTCTGGTGATGGCGACGTTGGCGCCGGCCGTGCAGGCGGCTCCGAAAGCCGGCATCGAAGTGACCGAGGCGTCGATCCCGCAATTGCAGGCAGCGCTGGCCAGCGGTGCGGTGACGTCGCGGCAATTGGTGGCGGCTTATAACGCGCGCATCGCGGCCTATGATCAGTCGGGCCCGGCGTTGAACAGCATCGTCACCCTTAACCCGGCGGCACTGGCGCAGGCCGATGCGCTCGATCGGGAACGCAAAGCCAAGGGCCCGCGTGGCCCGCTGCACGGCATTCCCGTGCTGGTGAAGGACAATTTCGATACCAGCGACATGCCCACAACCGCCGGCACGCTGGCCTTGGCGACGCTGCAACCGCCGCACGATGCCTTTCAGGTGGCGCGGCTGCGCGCGGCCGGCGCGATAATCCTGGGCAAAACGGCGATGCATGAACTGGCCTTGGGCATCACCACCGTCTCCTCGCTCACCGGCCAGTCGCGCAATCCCTATGATTTGCGCCGCTCCCCCGGCGGTTCGAGCGGCGGCACGGGCGCGGCGGTTGCGGCCAGCTTTGGCGCGGCCGGCATGGGCAGCGACACCTGCGGTTCTATCCGGATTCCGGCGGCCTATCAGAATCTGTTCGGCATCCGCACCACCCGCGGGCTGGCGAGCCGCAACGGCGTGATCCCGCTTTCCGATACGCAGGATGTGGCTGGGCCGCTGGCGCGCAGTGTTGCCGATCTGGCGATCATGCTGGATGCGACGGCGGGCGAAGACCCGGCCGATGCGGTGACCAGCGGGGCGGGCGCGCATATGCCCAAATCCTATGCCGATGTATTGCAGCCGGGTTCGCTGAAAGGCGCGCGCATCGGCGTGCTGCGCAGCCTGTTTCCCGCTGTGTCCGACGATGCTGACGGCATGGCAGTGTATGATCTGGCGATTGCTGCCCTGCGCGGCGCTGGGGCCGAGGTGATCGAGGTTGCCATCCCCGGGCTTGGTGACATGCTGACCGACAGCAACGCCAGGCGGTTCGAATTTACTGAGGATCTGCGGCGCTATCTGGCGGCGAATCCGGGCAGTCCGGTCAAATCACTGGCGCAGATTGTGAACGCCGGGCTGCACCACGACCAGAACGATAAAAATTTGCGCAAGGCGCTGGCCGAGCCTGGCCGGCAATCCCCGGGGCATAGGTTGGCGATGGCCAAGCGGCTTGTGGTTCGTGCAGCCACCGATGTCCTGTTCGCCACTGAGAGCCTCGACGCGCTGCTCTATCCCACCACACTCAGCCGGCCGCCGGTGATCGGTGCCGACGATGTTGCCGCCAATTGCCGGCTGAGCGTTGACACCGGCTTGCCGGCGCTGGCGATACCGGCCGGGTTCACGCCGCGCGGGCTGCCGGTCGGGCTGGAACTGCTGGGGCCGGCCTTCAGCGAGCCACGATTGCTGGCGCTGGCCTATGGCTGGGAGCAGCTGGCCAAACCGCGCCAGCCGCCGTTCAGCACGCCGCCGCTTGTCGGTGGCAGGGGGCCTGCGCCGCAGCAGGCACTGGTTAGCCTCGCCGGTGGCAGTTCGGCGAAGGCGACGATCCGCTTCACCTATGAACCCGCGACTGCGCGGCTGCATGCCGATGTGACGGTCAGTGGCAGCGGCAGGGATGCGCCGATAGCCGTTGCCCTGCATCGCAGTCACGCAGGCGGGCCGGGGCCGATCCTCGCGTCGATGCTGCTGCGCGGCAAACAAAAGGCCAGCGCCGATCTCGTGCTCGATGGCTTGGCCCGGACAGACCTGAAGGCCGGCCAGCTCTATGTTGCGCTCTACACGCCGGCCGCGCCGCTTGGCACCGGCCGGGCGACGCTTGATTTCAAGGCCGAATAACGCGGCAGCAGCGCGGTCAGCCGTTGCTGCGCCGGCTCATGAACGCCAGCCGTTCGAACAGCATGACATCGGCTTCGTTCTTGAGCAGCGCGCCATGCAGCGGCGGGATCAGCGATTTGGTGTCGCGGTTGCGCAGCACTTCGATCGGCAGGTCTTCGTGCATCAGCAGCTTGAGCCAATCGAGCAACTCGCTCGTCGAAGGCTTTTTCTTCATGCCCGGCACTTCGCGGATATCGAAAAAGATGTTCATCGCTTCGGCGACCAGCGCGCGCTGGATATCGGGGAAATGGACGCGGATAATCGCTTCCATCGTGTCGCGATCGGGGAATTTGATATAGTGGAAGAAGCAGCGGCGCAGGAAAGCGTCGGGCAGTTCCTTTTCGTTGTTCGAGGTGATGATGACGATCGGGCGGCGCTCGGCCTTCACGCGTTCGCCGGTTTCATAAACATCGAATTCCATGCGATCGAGCTCGGTCAGCAGATCGTTGGGGAATTCAATATCCGCCTTGTCGATCTCATCGATCAACAGCACCGGAAGCTGCGGAGACGTAAACGCCTCCCACATCTTGCCCTTGCGGATGTAGTTTGAAATGTCATGCACCCGGGCGTCGCCAAGCTGCGAATCGCGCAACCGGCTGACGGCGTCATATTCATACAGGCCCTGTTGCGCCTTGGTGGTCGATTTGACGTTCCATTCGATCAGCGGCGCATCAAAGGCGGTGGCAATCTGTTGGGCCAGCACGGTCTTGCCGGTACCGGGTTCACCCTTGACCAGCAGCGGCCGGCGCAGCGTCACGGCGGCGTTGACCGCCACTTTCAGATCATCGGTGGCAACATAGCCCGAGGTGCCCTGGAAACGCATGGAGTGATTGCCCCTGAAGATTGACGGTTGCCGGTTGACGTATGCGGCAAGCTAGAGCGCGTGGCGGTAACAGGCAATCCCGCGAATGCGACAGGGCCACCCCTTAGCGATAGGTGTAAACCGTCTCGCTCGATTGCCCGCCGGGAAAACCGAACATCGATCCCTTTGAATCGTCGCTCTGGCGGGCAAGCCGCGGGCGGCCGCTGGCATCGAGTTTGTAGGTGCTGACCTGATCGAATGTTTTCACCTTGATCAAGGCGTTCATCTTGAACGGCTCACGCTGGCTCAGACGAACGCTTTCGACGAACGGCTGGCCACCGCGGTTCGAAACCACCGCTTCGGCGCGTAAATGGCTGGAAATATCGCTGGTGTCGGTGCGTACCGAGCCCGGCGGCAGCACGGGAATGTGCAACACCATATTGCCTTGGGCATCGTTGCTGATATCGGTTGCGGCCGCCAGCAGGCTGGCCAGCCGATGATAACCCGGCACCGGGGAGGCCGAGGCGAGCTTTTCGACATCACGGCGTTCCGCAGCGCTGGGTTGCAGGCCGTTCTTGCTGATCAAAGTCCAGCGTTGGCCATCCCAGCGCTCGACGAGCGTGACATTGGATGTGATGCCGCCGCCTTTGCGCTGCACACGCGTGCTGCGATCAAACGCCAGGCTGGTTGGCGGCACGGCGCGTGCATCGGCAATGATCCGGTCGCGCATCGGTTCTGAAACGGGGGTGGCGGCGACCAATAAAAAGGCCAGCGCGGCAACGCCTGCGAATGCTTTTTTCATGGCTGCTCTCTAGGCTTCGCAATTGCAGCATACAAGCTACGGTTGCGCTGTTCGTACGGTTGCGCGCCAGTCCGGGGCAACGCTGCGGTCAGCGCAGCGGCGTAAAGGTCGATTCGGTGCGGGTTTCACCGGCTTTGCCGAATTGCGCGCCGGCCATCGATTGCACTTGCCGGTACAGCGCCGGGCGGCCATCGCTGCCGATGCGGTAATCATTGACGACATCGAAGCGGTCTACCTTGGCAACAAACATGATCGAAAACGGCGCAACGATGTAAAAATGCGTCCGCGAGACAAAGGGTTGTGCCCCCGACGTATCGACGGTCAAATCGCCGACGAACTTGTCCGACCGATCACCGCTAAAGATGACCGTGTCCTTGGGCAGCCGATCGAGATGATAGACGGTCTGGCCAGACGCCTCGCTCGTGCGCCGCGCGCCAGCAACCAGATATTCGGCGATGCGATGATAGCCGGCAACGCGTGTCGTGGCCTTGCGGACTTTTTCCACCTCGGCGGGCGTTGCCGGGCGGCCATCGATGCTGATGCGAGTCAATTGCCGGCCGTCCCATCGGTCAACCCGCACTTCGGTTTCCGCCGCGCCACCGTTTTCGCGTCCGGTGGTTTTGCTGGTGCGTTCAAAGCGGATCGATGCCGCCGGCACGCCGCGCGATCCGGCGATGAGTTTCTGGAGCAACGGGTCGAGCGCTGGTGGTCCCGCCATTGCCGTGACGAGCGGGATAGCGAGCGCCACAGCAACCGTGGAAAATCGAACGAAAAAACACTTTATCTGCATGAATATCCGCTACAATGTCGCCCAGCGTATCGCAAGGGCAATACAGATGTTCAGGCAGTGCGGCTTGCGGTCGCAAGGCCGACGCTGGCCAGCCGATTACTCGGTCGCTGGGCCAAGGCTCGTCGAAAATCAGCCGCGGCCCCGGCACTGTCGCCCATTTTGAGGCGCAACTGCCCCGAAAGGACCGAAACCGGGGTCGGCCAGAGCGGCGGTTCGGAATAGCCAAGGTTGCTCTCGATCGCCTCGGCGGCACGATATTGGCGCAAGGCTTCGGCAGCATTGCCATCGGCTTCGAAAATGCGGCCGCGCGCCACGCTGTCGGCAATGGCGGCAAAGATGATGTCGTCAGGATCGGCGTGTGGGATGGCATCACGCGCCGTCCGCAGCGCTGCAAGTTCGCCGCGTGCGCCCATGGTGTCGCCGGTACGCGCCAAGGCTTCGGCGCGCACGCCGTGCCACGCCATTTGCAGCCGCAGCAGCTTTTTATCGGGCGCGGGCAGGGCAATCACTTCGGCCGGAATCATGAAGTGTGCCCGTGCATGCAGCGCCGTTATCAATCGCATTTCCAGCCAGGGCGACTTGGCGACTTCCTTGGCTGTAATAGCGCGCTCCAGCCCCGCTGCGGCTGCCAATGCCGTAGCACGGTCTTCAATTTGCGTCGCAGCCGATGCAATGAAGTGACTGTGATGATTGAAATAGCCATAATTTTCCGGATCATCACCGACCTGTCGCGCATAGGCTTCATCGGCCTTGATGGCGCGCTGGTTAGCGGCGATGGCTTCATCGAACCGGCCGATGCGGTACCAGATGTGGCTCGGCATATGCACCATATGCGGTGCCGCCGGTGCAATCGTTTCCAGCCTCGCGGCAGCGCTCGCGGCACGTTCGGGGTGCGCCGAGGCTTCGGTCAGATGGATCAGCAGATGGATCGCCTGCGGATCATTGGGGGCGCGTGCCAGCACATTTTCAACCAGCGTCAGCGCCTCGCCGATGCGGCCCTTGGGCAGTTTGCCACCCGCCTGCCAGTAATCCCAGGGGCTGGCCGCCATGATCGCTTCGGCCGCCATGTCCGCGACAAGATTGTCATCGGGAAAGCGCGCCGCCAGCTTGACCAGCATATCGGCATAAACATCGCCATGGGCGCCCCAATGGCTGCCGCCCGGTTCGTAGCGCGCCAGCAATGCTTCGGCGAGGCCGCGATCACGCGGGCTCAGGCTGGTGCTGGCCAAAACCTTGGCCACCAACGCGCGGCCGGTGGCGATGTCTCGGGCTGCAACTGGCCCGCTGTTGATATAGGGGCCGATCGCCAGCGCTTCGCCCCAGCCGCACATTGCGCATTCCGGGTCGAGTTCACCGGCGCGGCGAAAGCTTTTCCAGGCTTCGTCGAAATCAAAACCCTTGAGCAACCCAAGGCCTTGATCGAAAAATGCCTGCGCCTCGGCATTGGCGCTGACCGGCATATGCGCCGGTGTCAGACCGCTTATCAGCACTGTCTTGCCCGAGGGCGTAAGTGAGCCCGAACCGCTGCTGCCCATGCAACTGCTGCCGGCCAGCGCAGTGCCGACCGCGACGATCTTCGCCTTGTCGGCGGCTGACATCGGCGTGCTTGCTGGCGCCGCCATGGCAGCGGTTGCGGTCAGGGCGATAAGGTATCGAAAAGCCATGCACCATCCTGCGGCGGGCGGTCGCACTTTGCAACCGTCCGCCGTGTGACTGGCTCAAACGTCGAGGAACGATCGCATCTTGCGACTGCGCGACGGGTGCTTGAGCTTGCGCAAGGCCTTGGCTTCGATCTGGCGGATACGCTCGCGGGTAACGCTGAACTGCTGGCCGACTTCTTCCAGCGTATGGTCGGTGTTCATGCCGATACCAAAGCGCATGCGCAAAACACGTTCCTCGCGCGGCGTCAGGCTGGCCAGCACGCGGGTCACGGTTTCCTTCAAATTGGCATGGATGGCGGCATCGACCGGGATGACGGCATTCTTGTCCTCGATGAAGTCACCCAGGTGCGAATCTTCCTCATCGCCGATCGGCGTTTCAAGGCTGATCGGCTCCTTGGCAATTTTCATCACCTTGCGGACCTTTTCGAGCGGCATCGACAGCCGTTCGGCGAGTTCCTCCGGCGTCGGCTCGCGGCCGATTTCGTGGAGGATCTGCCGCGATGTGCGCACCAGCTTGTTGATCGTTTCGATCATGTGCACCGGAATACGGATGGTGCGCGCCTGATCGGCAATGCTGCGGGTGATCGCCTGGCGGATCCACCAGGTCGCATAGGTGCTGAACTTGTAGCCGCGGCGATATTCGAATTTATCGACCGCCTTCATCAGGCCGATATTGCCTTCCTGAATAAGATCAAGGAATTGCAGCCCGCGG
>JBBQMB010000025.1:0-27164 GCA_038328515.1 Sphingomonadales bacterium | reverse complement strand
TTGGCATCCGCCCTGGAACTCAGGTCCGTTTTTCGAACGATGGCCAGGTCTGGCGCGTTCGCAAGGCGCAGTTCGAAGCCTTTGTCGTACAGTTGGACCTTGATCGAGTTGATGTTGCGGTAGCCCAGGCGCGTGCGGCCGACCCGGGGCGCGTGCTCAGCGTTGCCAGCCAGCCCGCCGGCGAAACCCAGCTGCGCTGGCTCGATTTGCCAGCGCTACCGGGTGAGGTGCCCGTGCAGCCCCGCCTGTGGTTGGCGGCATCGGGTAGTCTTCCGGGTTGGCGCCGGGCGGCGCTCACCATCAGCCGCGACGATGGCTTCAGCTACCAAGCCGCCGGCACGATCGAAGGCGGCGTGGTGCAGGGGGTTGCCGTAACGGCATTGGCGGGCGGTACCGCCGTGGCTTGGGATCGTTTTTCGACCGTTGACGTCGAGCTGTTGGCGGAAGCGATGTGGCTGCAACCGGTAAACGAAACGGCGGCATTGGCTGGTGCCAATCTGGCACTGATCGGCGACGAGCTCATACAGTTCACGCGCGTGGAAATGCTCGCACCAAGGCGCTTCCGACTATCGGGGCTGTTGCGCGGTCGGCAGGGCAGCGAAGCGGCGGTCGTCGGGCATGTCGCCGGCGAAGCCTTTATACTGCTCGACCGTGCCGCCCTGCTGCCGATCGATCTGCCGCTGGAAAGTATCGGCCACTCGGTTGTTGCGCGGGCCAATGGCAGCGGCGATCGCGATACGGCGGCTGTCTCGGTTCGTATTGGCGGCAAGGCGCTTTCGCCATTTGCACCTGCGCACCTGCGCCTGGCTTTTGATGGCGACGATATTGTTGCTGTTTGGCAGCGGCGCAGCCGATCAGGTTTTGGCTGGCCTGACTTTGTCGATGCGCCGCTCGCCGAAGCCAGCGAGGCCTATCACATCGAAATTCTGCTCGATGATGAGCTGGTTCGTACAGCGACCGTGCTGTCCCCGACCTTCGCCTATGCCGCCAATGACCGGATGGCCGATGGTGGCGGCGTGGTGCTGGAACTGCGTGTGCGCCAGATCAGCGCGCTTGTGGGGCCGGGCCGGCCGGCGGTCGCAACGCTGATTTTATCTTGAATGCGGAGGAAGACATGAACCAGACGATCAGACACGGGCTACCGCTGTTGGCGACAGCGCAGGCGCAAAAGGAAATCACCCATAACGAAGCTTTGCTGGCGATCGACCGACGCTTGCAAATCGCCGTTGTGACGCTCGGCGCCAATGTGCCACCGGTTGGGCCGATGGCAGGTGAATGTCACATAATCGGCGTCGCGCCGACCGGTGTGTGGACAGGCCATGCCGACGCGATTGCCATGCATGATGGGTTCGGCTGGCAATTCACGCCGGCCCAGATCGGCTTTGTCGCTTACGTCGTCGATATCGGTGTCCTCGCGATTTACGATGATGGCTGGCGGGCTGATGCGTTGCCGGTGGCGGCATTGCGGATCGACGGTCGAACAGTGCTTGGTGCACCGATTGCCAATGTCGACGTGCCTAGCGGCGGCGGCACTGTTGATGTTGAAATGCGGACCGCTTTTGCCGCATTGCTCGGTGCACTTGCCGCGCAAGGGGTCATTGGTTGAGCATATCTGCACGGAAACCCTGCAATTCCTCGCGCGATTGTGTCTTTCGAGCAACTACACGACGCATTCCGTCCTTGCACCTGTCCCGTTCGGTGGGTTACAGCGTTGATGCAATACGGTTACAAAAAATGGAGTTAAACGGGATGACAATGCGGAAATTTGCAGTGGCGCTTGCGCTGACCACGACGGCGCTCGCCGGCCCGGCCGTTGCACGCGACAAGGCCTGGTATGTCGGCTTGGAGGGAGGCGCAAATCTGGTCCAGAATCAGCTGTTTGACATCACCCGCCCCGGCACTCCGGTCGTTGTTGTTCAGGACGGTATCCGAGTTCGTCACGAAATCGGTTATGATGTTGGTGGCAACATCGGTTATGATTTCGGCATTTTCCGCGCTGAATTCGAAGTGGCCTACAAGAACAACAACCTTGATCAGACCACGTTCGAGCAGGCGATCCCGGCCATTCCGATCACGATCGCGCCAAACATCGGCGCCGTGCGAGTGCCCGCACTTGGTGTGAATTCCGTCAATGCTGACGGGAACGCTCGCGTGCTGTCGTTCATGGCAAATGGCCTGTTCGATTTCGGCGGCAAGGACAATGACATTGGTGCTTACCTGGGTGGTGGTGTTGGTATCGCTCGCGTCCAGCATTACCAGTATCAGAACGCCAAGTTTGGTCCGGCGTTCATCAATGACTCCGATACGGGGTTTGCCTATCAGGTCCTCGCCGGCGTCTACAAGCCGATCTCTGATCATGTCGACATTGGCCTGAAGTATCGTTTCTTCACTGTGCCGAACGTTGAAACTTTCACCAACAATGGTCTTGCGACGAGCACGCGTTATCGTAGCCACAGCCTTATGGTGACGTTGGCGTACAACTTCTTCGACGCACCGCCGCCGGCGCCGCCGGCTCCGGTAATGGCCGAAGCACCGGCGCCTGCGCCTGCGCCGTTGCCACCTTGCCCTCCTGCTGCTGTGACGCCTGGTCCTTTCCTGGTGTTCTTCGATTGGGATAAGTCGATGATCACGGCTGAAGCCGCTGCGATCCTTGATCGTGCTGCAGAACAATATGCAGCGACTGGCCAGACCAGTGTCCAGCTTGCCGGCCATGCCGATAAGTCCGGTAAGGACGCATATAACGTCGCTCTGTCGCAGCGCCGTGCTGACGCTGTGAAGGCCTATCTCGCCACCAAGGGTGTGCCAGATGGTTCCATCGCAACCGAAGCATTCGGTGAAAGCCGTCCGCTCGTCGACACCGCCGATGGTGTTCGCGAACCACAGAATCGCCGCGTGGAAATCACGTTCAGCGGCGCCATGGCTCCAGCCAGCTTCCCCTGCACACCGCAGTAAGCTGACAGCCTGACGAAAAATCGGGGTCGCTCCATTCGGAGCGGCCCCTTTTATCGTCCGAATCGGACCGAGAGCTACGCCATGTGGTGCAGAAACTCGCTTGTCTTATGTTGGTTGCACACACTCGAACGCCGTGCTTTGAGGTACGCAGTTGCTTGCCTTTGATCAGGACGCGCTCGTGATGTTACAGCCACCGCCACCGCCAAATGACCTTGACGCGTTCTGGATGCCGTTTTCGGATAATCGTTATTTCAAGGCCAACCCCAGGCTGCTCGCGAGCGCCAAGGGCATGTATTATCAGACGCCCGAGGGCCGCCAGATCCTCGATGGTACTGCCGGCCTGTGGTGCGTAAATGCAGGCCATGGCCGCGAGGCAATTGTCGAAGCCATTCGCGAACAGGCCGGCCGCCTCGATTTTGCACCGACGTTTCAGCTTGGGCATCCTTTGGCGTTCAGCGTTGCAGCTCGGGTCGGGGCCATAATGCCGGCTGATCTTGATCGAATATTTTTTGCCAATTCTGGATCGGAAGCTGTTGATACCGCGCTGAAAATTGCGCTGGCCTATCACCGCGTTCGGGGTCAGGGCACGCGAACCCGCTTCATTGGCCGCGAACGCGGCTATCATGGCGTCGGTTTTGGCGGCATTTCGGTGGGTGGAATCGTTACCAATCGTCGGGCTTTTGGCCCGGGTTTACCAGGAACCGATCACCTGCCGCACACCCATGATATCGAACGCAACGCCTTTACGCGTGGCCAACCGGTTCATGGTGTGCATCTCGCCGACGCGCTGGAGGCGCTGGTCGGCCTTCATGGCGCCGATACGATTGCTGCTGTAATTGTTGAACCGATGGCGGGATCGACGGGTGTATTAGTACCACCGACGGGTTATCTCGAGCGGCTGCGTGCGATCTGCGATCATCATGGTATCTTGTTGATATTCGATGAAGTCATCACCGGCTTTGGTCGGATCGGTGCAGCAACTGCATCCGAGCGTTTGGGCGTCACGCCCGATATGATCACGCTCGCCAAAGGCATTACCAATGCCGCGGTTCCGATGGGAGCAGTTGCCTGCCGGCGGGGTATTTACGAAACCGTCACGGGTGCGATGGCCGATGCTGGCGGCATCGAAATGTTCCACGGTTACACCTATTCGGCGCACCCCCTTGCCTGTGCAGCGGCGCTCGCCACGCTCGATCTTTATCGCGATGAGGCGCTGTTCGCGCGGGCTCGTTCGCTAGAGCCATATTGGGAGGCAGCGGTTCATGGTCTTGCCGGTCATCGTCACGTGATCGACATCCGCAATCTTGGTTTGGTTGCGGGTATCGAACTAGCCCCTCGCGTCGGCGCACCAGGCGCGCGCGCGATGGAATTGTTCCGCCGTTTGTTCGACTATGGACTGTTGGTCCGGGCAACCGGTGACGTCATTGCGCTGTCGCCGCCGCTTATCGTTGAAGAAGCTCAGATCGATGCGATGGTCGCCGCCATCGCACAGCAGCTTTCGACGATCGATTAGTGCATCATGCCAATGTTCACGGTGGGTGCTGCTCTCACGGCGACGGTCGGTAAAAACCCCGTAAAGCGGTATCCCAAGATAATTGACTTTTTGTAATGTTGCGGCGATTTGACCCTTGAGCGTAACGGTGGTGAAACCTACATAGACCATCTGGCCGCTGGGTGCCGGGTCAATCGGGATCATAATGGCCGGCGTCGCACAGCATGAAATTCGCCTACGTGACGTTTGGCAGTGGGTTGGACCGATTGTCGGCCCGGAAAAGAATTTTTTCTGGTTGGCGATCATCTATGGCATTGGCATCAGCCTGTTGTCGCTGGCTACCCCTATTTCCGTGCAATTGCTGATCAACAGCGTCGCCAGCACAGCGCTCCCGGTGCCGCTGTTCACCCTGTCTGCCGTTTTGCTGTTCTTGCTGCTTGTCTCGGGCCTGTTCGGCGCTTTGCGTAGCTATATGATGGAACTTTTCCGGCGTCGATTCATGGCTCGGCTCGTCGCCGAAGTGTCATTGCGCGCTATCAACGCGGCCAATCCATTTTTTCAGGACAATCGTCGCATCGATCTTTTCAACCGCTATTTCGAGATCATCAATATCCAGAAGACGATTCCATCGCTGCTGATCGGTGGCTTCACGATCATTCTGCAGGCCGGCGTGGGATTTATCGTCACGTCTTTCTATCATCCGTTTTTTTTGGCGTTCAACATTGTCGTCATCCTCATGGTCTGGCTCATCTGGAGCGTCTGGGCGCGCGGCGCGATGAAGAGTTCGATCGTTCTCAGCCACGAAAAATACAATGCGGCACACTGGCTTGAAAGCGTTGGCGCTTCCAACGGCTTTTACAAAACGGCCCGTCATATCGACTATGCATTGGCTCGTACCGAGGATGTGACGGCGCGCTATGTCGCTGCCCATAAAAAGCATTTCAGCTATTATTTTCCGCAGACCATCGCCTTGCTGCTGCTTTACGCAGTGGCCAGTGCCGGCTTGCTGGCGCTCGGGGGGTGGCTTGTAATCCAGGAACAATTGTCGATCGGCCAGCTTGTAGCGGCGGAGTTGATATTGTCCGGGGCATTTTATGGCGTCTCGCAACTCGCTTCTTATATCGATGATGTCTATGACCTCGTTGCAGCGGTTGAAGAACTCGCGCTGCTCTATGCGATACCACAGGAACAACTGCCGCAAGCCAGCGTGCCGCTTTTGCGATTGAGCAACTCGGCGCTGGCGCTGTCCAATGTCCAGTTCGATCATGTTTCCGGGCTCGTTCGGTATGATTTCGAAATTCCCGCAGGTGCTCGACTGATGGCGCAAGGGTCGCCGGGTATGGAGAACAGCTTTTCAATGCTTTTGAAGCGGCACATGCGCCCCGACAAGGGTATCATTGCGATCGGCGGCGTCGATATTTCCGCGCTTGATACGCTTGAACTCCGTGGCGATGTTCAGGTGCTCAACCGTCCGGCGGTCGTTGAATCGACGATCACGGAATATCTTCGGTTGGCCAATCCCGATGCCGATCCGCAGGCCATGATCAGCGCGTTGCAGCTTGTCGGCCTGGATGACCGTATCGCCATGCTGCCGAATGGCCTTCAAACGATGCTTTCATCGACTGGCTATCCATTGTCGCTGGGCAAGACAATGCAGCTTCGCCTCGCCGCTGCAATCCTTGCCGAGCCGCGCATACTTGTGCTTTCTCCGCTCTATGACATGGTGAATCAGCAGCGTCTGCAGGCAGCGCTCGACAGTTTTGTCGGCAAGCACACCACGATCCTGTATTTCAGCAATCGACCCGAAGATGTCACGCTCGATGGCTATCTCTGGTTGGGCCGTTCGCATCAGGCGGTCGTGGATGATCGAGCATCGTTCGACGCCCTGCGCAGTGGTCAGCAACAGGAGTCCGGCAATGCGCGCTGACGATGTGCGCTATTTCCCGACTCTTGCCGGGTTGAAGCCGCCCAAGGTCATGCGTGCGCTGGGTGTATTGACCTTGCTCGGTATCTTCGGCGCGATCCTTTTCGCCGTGTTGGTGCCATGGGTGCAAACCGCGCCGGGCACCGGCACCGTCCTCGCGCTCGATCCGCGCGACCGGCAGCAGAATATTACGGCCATGGTGGACGGGCGCATCGACCGCTGGTTTGTCACCGATGGCAGTGCGGTAAAGATTGGCGATCCGATCGCACGGATTCTCGATATGGATCCGTTTTTGCTCGACAGGCTCGATGGCCAGCAGCGCCAATTGCGAGCTGAAATCGCCGCCGCCCGCGAGGCGATGGCAACGGCGACACGCGATGTCGAACGTACGGGCACTCTTTTTCGTGAAGGCCTGGCATCGCGGCGTGATTGGGAACTGGCGCAGATCAAGGTTGCCGATTATCGCGCCAAGATTGCTAAATCCGAAGCTGATTTGAACGCGGTTGTGGTCAATCGCCAGCGTCAATCCGTGCAGACGGTAACGGCGCCCCGATCCGGTCGTATCATGCGCGTTGAAGCGCTCGATTCTGCGACCATGGTCAAGCAGGGCGATGTACTTGCAAGCTTTGTTCCCGAAGCGACCGACACAGTGGTCGAGTTGTATATCGACGGTCGTGATATCCCGCTGATCTATGTCGGACGTCGGGTGCGGCTGGAGTTTGAAGGCTGGCCGGCCATACAATTCAGCGGCTGGCCATCGGTGGCACGGGGCCTTTTCGATGGCAAGGTATCCGCCATTGATGTCGCGGCTTCACCCAATGGGCTGTTTCGTGTGCTGGTTTCACCCGCCGCGGACCGTGCGCCCTGGCCGACCGCGCCGGCGGTGCGGTTGGGTGCCAAGGTACGCGGCTGGGTGCTGATGGATACTGTGAAAGTGTGGTTTGAGCTCTGGCGTTTGCTCAATGATTTTCCGCTGCAGTTTACCCGGCCTGGTACCAGTATGCCGGGGTATACAGCCAATGGCGCGGTCAATGCTGATAAGGCCGATAATGCGAAATAGCCTCGGCCTTGTGGTCGCAGCGCTGGCGGGACTGGGAAGTGCGGCAGCGGCGGCGCCGCTCGCGATTACGCCGGGTCGCGTGGAAGCCGTGTCGCGCGCACAAAACGCTCGGCAGGCACCACTGACGCTGGTTGAAGTGCTCGAATCATCGCGTATTCATGCGCCACAAGTGCTTGAAGCATTGGCACGGCTTCGCGGTGCCGAAGGCCGGCTGCTGAGCGCGCAAGCGGCGTTCGATACAATATTCAGCGCGTCGGCCGAAACGCGGTTATCCGGTTTTTACAATGGCCGGGATATAGAAGCCAAGGTCACCCAGCCGCTCGGCAATCTGGGCGGCTACGCCTATGGCAGCTACCGTGTGTCGGGCGGCCGCTTCCCGATTTATGAGGATGAGCGTTTCACGAATCAGCTTGGCGAGATCAAGGCCGGGGCGGTTCTGGCCTTGATGCGGGACAGATTGATTGATGATCGGCGTTTTGGCCGGGTGCAGGCCGAAACCGATGTCGCGGTCGCCGATGCCGATCGCCTGATGGTGGCGATCGGCGTCCAGACACGCGCTATCCAGACCTATAATAATTGGCTTGTCGCCGGGCTCAGGTTGGGCATCTATCAGGATCTGCTCAAGCTGGCCCAGAATCGCCAGGCGGGTTTTCGGCGCCAGGTCACCGAGGGCGCCCGGCCAAGCATCCTGCTCACGGAGAACGAACAGAATATCTTGCGCCGGCAATCGCTGGTCGTGCAGTCTGAACAGGCATTGGCGACGGCAGCAACGGCGCTTTCATTATACTTGCGTGATCCCGAAGGTCGCCCGTTGGTGCCCGATGCAGCGCGGCTGCCAGATGCCTTGCCGCCGCCGCTGCCACGCCCGGCACTACCCGGCGATCTGGCGATGGCGCGACCCGATCTCCGCACGATCGACATCCGAATGCAGTTGGCACGCGCCCGGATCGCGCTCGATCGCAACGCTTTTTTGCCCAAACTTGATTTGAAAGTCGAAGCGTCACGCGATCTGGGTGATATCGGTTTTGGCGGCCGATCGCGTAGCGGCACCGAAAGCAAGGTCGGGCTGACATTCACCTTGCCGCTGCAACAAAGCGCAGCCCGCGGGCGCATCGCCCAGACCAATGCCGAGATCGATGCCTTCCGACAGCGCCGGCGTTTTCTGGAAGACCAGATTATCATTGATATCAGCGCGATCGATATTGCGGTTACCAAAAGCGCCCAATTGGCAATTCTGGCGCGTGACGAGGCCGAGCGAGCTCGCACCATGGCGGCGGCCGAACAGCGCCGCTTTACGCTGGGTGCCAGTGATTTCTTCCTGGTCAACGTCCGCGAGGAAGCCGCTGCCGATGCTGAAGTGCGCCGGCTCGATGCGGCCTTTCGCCAGATCGTCGCCAACGCCGACTTGGCGGCAGCGACCGCCGATCTTGATCGCCTAGGCCTTTAGAAGTGCCGTATCGAAGGGCAGGGCACGTAGTCTGACCCCGGTCGCAGCAAAGATCGCATTGGCCAGCGCTGGCGCGACCGCTGGATAGGCGGGTTCGCCCATGCCGGTTACAGGATAATCGGTGGTGACGAATGCCACTTCGACCGACGGCACGGCATCAATGCGTAGCAATGGATAATCGCCGAAATTACGCTGTTCGACAGCGCCGTCGGCGAACGTGATTGCCTGGCCTGTCGCTGCCCCCAACGCATCAAGCACCGAGCCCTGCACCTGTGCCAAAGCGCCCGACGGGTTGACGATCTGCTTGCCGACATCGCCCGCCACCCAGACCTTGTTGACGCGCACGCTGCCATCGCCGGCAACCTGCGCCTCGATGACATTGGCAAAATAACCCAAATGCGAAAAGTGAAACGCGATGCCCAGCCCTGTGCGCGGGGGCAGCTTGCGGCCCCATCTCGCCATGGCCGCCGCCTTGTCGAGCACACCGCGCATGCGGCCAGTATGATAGGTGCCCCGTACGGCCGGGTCGCCCAGCCAGCGCGGTTCGCCGAGCAGGGTACGGCGAAAACCGAGTGGATCCTGGCCGGCGGCGTGCGCCAGTTCATCGATAAAACCCTGAGTCACGAAACCAAAAGCGTTGTTGGCAGGCGCGCGCAGGTAGCCGGTATTCGATTCGAGCGGCAGGATCGAAGCCGCGACGCGGAAATTTTCGAACAGTTTTGCAGGAAAATCATTCTCGCCGATTTCGGCGGCCCGGGCGAACTTGCCGGCCTTGCCATAGCTGATGAAATGATTGTCCCAGGCGATGATCTTGCCCTGGTCATCGAGACCGGCTGTAAAATTGTGCCAACCGCCCGGGCGCAGCCAATCATGCGCGATATCGTCCTCGCGGCTCCAGGTCAGCTTTACGGGCGCCTTGGCCATACGCGCGATGATTGCGGCTTCGACCATGAAATCATTGGCCAGCCGCCGACCGAAACCGCCGCCGCAGCGCAGCATGTGAATCGTGATATTGGCTTCAGGAACGCCTAGCACCCGCGCCACTGCCTTGCGCCCCGGCTCTGGATTTTGCGTCGGCGCCCAGATTTCGACATGGTCGCCGATCACCTGTGCTGTACAGTTCATCGGTTCCATCGGCACGTGCGCGAGAAACGGATAGGCATAGTCGGCCCTGACGACACGCGCCGCCGTTCCCAGCGCCGCGGTCACGTCACCATGGCTGACGATCGTGCGCTCCGGGCTGGCGGTCTTGCGGTCGGCAGCCATGGCGGCCCAAGTGGCCGTTGACTGGAACGCGCCATCGCCGGCGCTCCAGTCCGGCTGCAGGGAATCGCGTGCATTCAATGCTGCCCAGGTCGAATCGGCAATGATGGCGATGCCGCCGGCGAGGTCGGGGTTGCCGGCGATCACAAAGGCATCGCTGACTCCCTTGCGCGCCTTGACCGGCGCCAGATCGACCGATTTCACCTCGGCTCCGGCGATGCCGCGCTTGTGATAAACGGCGTATTTCATTCCCGGCAGCGTCGCGTCGATACCGAACAAGGGTTCGCCGTTAACGATGGCGCGGTTATCGACGCCCGATACCGGCGTGCCGATCAGTTTGAAGCTTTTCGGGTCCTTCAATGTCAACGCTGCCGCTTCGGGCGGCGGCAGTTTCGCCGCGGCTGCGGCCATGCTGCCATAGCTGGCGCTTTTGCCCGATTGATGGCGCAACATCGCGCCACCGGTGCTGATTTCGCCGGCGGGAACCCCCCATGCAACAGCAGCGGCGTCGATCAGCATGGCGCGGGCGCCGGCGCCGACGCGGCGCAAGGCATCATATTGCAATGTGGTCGCCATGCTGCCGCCGGCGACCTGTCGACCATAGACTGCTGCATTAGCCAGCGCCTGGACGATTTCGACTTGCGTCCATTCAACATCGAGTTCTTCGGCAACGAGCATGGGAATCGAGGTCTTGATGCCCTGGCCGATTTCCGGGTTGTGCGCGGTGATGATGATCCGATTGTCGGCGGTAATCGTCACCCAAGGGTTCATCGCCCCACTTGGCGCCGTTTCGGCAGCGGCGCGATCAAGGCCGACCCAAAGGCCGCCCCCCGTGACAGCCCCGGCAAACAGCAACGCGCGGCGATCGAGCGTGATGGTCATGCCTTGGCTCCGTTGGCCTGCTTGCTGGCCGCGGCTTGCTTTATCGCTGCGCGAATGCGGGGATAGGTGGCGCAACGGCAAAGATTGCCCGCCATTGCCGCATCGATCTGGTCGTCGTCGGGGTGCGGTGTGCTGTGCAACAGCGCTGCAGCGGACATCAACTGCCCGGCCTGGCAATAGCCGCATTGCGGTACATCGAGCGCCACCCAGGCGTCCTGCAGGCGACGGCCTATCGGATCGGCGGACAGTCCTTCAATCGTCGTGATCTTGGCTGTGCCAACACTGCCGACGGGCGTTTGGCAGGCGCGCACGGGCTCGCCATCCAGGTGTACGGTGCAGGCACCACAAAATGCCGCGCCACAGCCGAATTTGGTGCCGACCATCCCGAGCACATCGCGCAAGGCCCAGAGCAACGGCATGTCGGGGTCGGCCGTGACCGTCTGCATCTTGCCGTTGATGGATAATTTTATCGTCATGCCAGCTCCCGTTCCCCGGGCATCATAGCGGCATTGGCGTGCGATGGGGAAGGGCAGTAGCTCGTGCTTCAGCGCGTAACCGTCGCCTTGTGCATCAGAAATTCGGGAATGCCCTCGTCACCAAAGCCGATAAAGCTATCAACATCGTCCCGGTCGCGGCGGTCGTCGCGCCGTCCATCGTCGCGGCGGGTGCCGCGATATTCACGAATCGGGTCGCGGCTTGCTTCACGCGCCGGGCGCGGCGCAGCGCGCTGTGGGCGCACATCGCGCGGTTCGTCACGGCGCGGTTCGTCACGGCGCGGTTCGACCGCTTCGTCCCGGCGCGGGTCGCGCGCTTCGCTGCTACGCTGCTTGCGCGGTGGTTCACGGCGCTCGTCACGCACCACCGGTAGTGTCGCGGCAACGGCCGGTGCGGCGGCGATCGCTTCCGCAGCGGCGCCGGCGCCTTCGCGGTTGCGGCCACGGCCGCCACGGCGGCGCTTGCGCGGCTTGTCGCTGACGGCATCTCCAGCACCAGCCTCGGCGGAGCCGCTGTCGGTATCGGCCGCCGCGACTTTGTCGCTTGTATCGGCAGAAACAACAGGGGCTGGCGCGATGATGATGTCTACCGGTTTCAGTTCCACTGCCGGCACCGGTGTGCTGCCATAGCGCTGGATTTTCTGACGAATCAGTTTTTCGACTTCGGCAAGGTTTTCTGCTTCGGCTTCCGTCGCCAGTGTATAGGCAATGCCGGTGCGCCCGGCGCGGCCGGTGCGACCGATGCGATGGACATAATCTTCGGCATGGTGCGGAACGTCATAATTGACGACATGGCTGACGCCTGGAATATCGAGGCCGCGCGCTGCCACATCCGAAGCGACGATAATGGTGATATCGCCGCTTTTGAAGCGATCGAGTTCCTTGATGCGGTCGGACTGGTCCATGTCGCCATGGATCTGGCTGACCGCAAAGCCGCTGCGCTTCAGGCTTTCGACCAGTTCCTTGATATCGCGCTTGCGGTTGCAAAAGATGATCGCGTTGCGAACTTCAGGGTCGCGGAGCAGGCCGCGCAGGGTTTCGCGTTTGCCGCGTGGTGTTACCTCGACGACATATTGCGTTATCGACGTATTCGTCGATGCCGGGCGCGCGACTTCGATCAGGCGCGGCGAATCCATGAACCTGTCCGCCAGTTTCTTGATTGGCGGCGGCATGGTGGCAGAAAACAGCAGGGTCTGGCGCGGCGCCGGCAGCTTGGTGCAGATTTCCTCGATATCGGGGATGAACCCCATGTCGAGCATGCGATCGGCTTCGTCGATGACGAGCAGGCTGCATTGGTTGAGCATGATCTTGCCGCGCCCGAACAGGTCCATCAACCGCCCTGGCGTGGCAATCAGCACGTCGACGCCCTTTTCAAGCGCCGCCAATTGATCGCCCATGCTGACCCCGCCGATAAGCAGCGCCATGCTCAACTTGTGATATTTGCCATATTTATCGAAGTTTTCGGAAACCTGCTGCGCCAGCTCGCGCGTTGGCTCCAGAATCAACGATCTCGGCATGCGCGCCCGGCTGCGCCCTTCGGCGAGGATGTCGATCATCGGCAGCACGAACGAAGCGGTCTTGCCGGTGCCGGTCTGGGCGACACCGATGATATCGCGCCCCATCAGGACCGGCGGGATCGCCTGGCGCTGGATAGGTGTCGGCTCGTTATAGCCACTGTCGGCGACCGCGCGGAGCAATTCCTCCGAAAGACCGAGTTCTTCAAAGCTCATGCGTTTCCTTGTGCAAAGCGCCCGAACGTCGGTCTCACTTTGTCGTCTGCGGCATGCGCAACTTTATGGGTAAAAGTCAATGCACCGGCGCGGTTCACTGCCCCGATACCCCCGCATCCAGCGCAAAAGGAAAGGGCGGAGCTTATGGCCCCGCCCTCCCGGTACTTGTCTGATGCAGCGATCAGAAGCGCACGCCGATGACGCCACCGTAACGGCGCGGTTCGAGCGTGAAGATGTTGGTGAACAGGCCCGATGACTGGTCGGTGACGTACAGACCGGTTGTCGCGCTGTTGTTGGTCAGATTCTGGACATAGGCACGCGCGTACCATTTGTCGTCCTTGCCGTTGATCTGGACCTGCGCATTGATCACCGAATAGCTCGGAATGCGGTTTACATAACCGTTGAAGATGTTGCCAAAGCTTGTCCCCGTGACGGCAAGATCGACCCGCGGCACGATCGACAGGCCATTATCCATCTCGACGGTATATTGCGCGCCTGCCGAGAATTTGAACGATGGCGCCTGTGGCAATTGGTTGCCCTTGATGTTGACTTCCACACCGGCGAACAACACGTCCATTCCGGCAGCAGCGGCATTGCCGGCGAGCACGTTGCAGATGCTGAAGGCGCCCGTGGCACCGTTTATGCCGCTATCGCTTGGAAAGGCAGTCGGCGCGCGCAACCCAAGACTGGCGTTGACTGCAGCGACATAGCCATTGGCACCGGCGGCGTTACCGGCAGACTGGGGCACCAGGGCGCAATTGGAGCCGTTGGTGATGTCCTTGATGATCACGGCATCGCTGCGGCCACCCGATGGGTCACGCGGGTTAGACAGGAACTTGTCCTGCGAAACCTTGGTGTGGAGGTAGCTGGCACCAAAGTTCACGGCGAATTCGCGGGTTGGCTGGATGATAAACTCGCCTTCCAGGCCGTAAACTTCGGCATCGACGTTGTCGTTTACCGAAGTGCGGGCAACGATTCGGCTCAACTGCAAGCTTTTATACTTGTAGTAGAATGCCGTGATGTTGGCACGCAATGTGCCGTCCAGGAAAGTATTTTTACTGCCGACTTCGAATGAATCAATGAATTCAGGGTTAAAGCTTTCGGGAACCGAAAAAATCGGTTGTAGCGGTGGGTTGATACCGCCGGATTTATAACCGCGCGAATAGGATGCGTAGATCAGGCTCGAATCGCTGACCTGCCAATCGACCACAAACCGCCCGGTAAATTCGCCAAAGCTGACGTTGCGTTCCTGAAACAACTGGTTTCCGGCGATCCCGGGATCAGCATCGAACGAGCCAACAAACGGCGAATCAAAGGCGTTAGTCGTGCCGAATGGCACGAAGAAGCTGGCGAGGGTTGAACGCGCCCTTACGAACTTTTTGTCGTTGTTGTAGCGAATACCAGCGGTGACCTTGATTGAATCGGACACATTCCAATAGGCTTCACCAAAAATGCCATAGGATTTGAGTGTCGTCACATCGGTATTGTTGCGGAAGAACGGCGTGCCGAGATAGCCAGCCGGCAAGCCGCTGCCCAGCGCCGTTGCTGCGCCCAGCACACCGGCAACATAGTCAATGCCGAAGCCGTTCACATAATAGCTGTTTTCCGGCAGCTTGGTATCAAGATAGATACCGCCGAGCAGGAAGTTTAGCGGCCCGTCGAACTGGGTGGTGAAAATGCCTTCAACCGACCATGTCCGGCGTTCTTCGTTAGATCTGTCGAACGTCAACGGCACCGACCCGCAGATGGCGTGACCACCAAAAACGCCGGTGCCGGTTTCTTCGGCTGTCGAACCGCAATAGGGACCGTTGACGCCACTCGGAATCAAGAAGCCTGGCAACCGCGAAAACTGTGGAATGCCGGCAGCAAGCCCCTGCAAGCCAGCAAGGCCCGGCTTGAAGACATTGGGGTCCTGGGTGCCAAGGTTGTAATCGACTGCGGAATCGACCTTTGTCTTCTGGTACAGGCCGGTGACCTGCAGCTTGGCGGGGCCGAAATCATGCTCGATGCGCGCCTGAAATTGCTGTTCCTCGGCGAAATATTCAGGTGTGAACGCTGTGCGGACCTGGCGAACATCGCTTGGTTCCTGGAAGTTGGCATAGGGGTCTGGCCCATAAAGGCTGCCCAGGCCGGCGCTCGATAGCGGGCCACCAAAGGCCGCGCCGCCCTGAATGCGCAGGAATTCACGCGAGGTCAGCACGCCGACAAAGGTCGAATTGCCGTTCAGCTTGCCATTTTCAAGCCGACCGGGAAGACAGCCGAGCACGCCAGTCGGATCACGCTGGCAAAGCTGCTTCTGGATGCGCGAACGGTCATCTTTTTCGCGGAAATAATAGCCCATCAGGTCAATTCGGGTATTTTCAGTTGGTTCCCACCGAACCGATCCGCGGATGCCGTACATGTCGCGGCCATCGATATTCTGGCCGTTGAACAGGTTCTCGGTAAAACCGTCGCGTTTCAGGTAAAAACCGGCAAGGCGCACGCCAAGGGTTTCGGTAATTGGCACGTTGACCATTCCGCGCAGGCGCAGCGAGTTATAGTTGCCGTAGTCGACTTCTGCAGCGGCGCCGATTTTGGTGAGATCGGGCTTGGCGGTGATGAAGTTGATGACGCCCGAGGTCGCGTTGCGGCCGAACAGCGTGCCCTGCGGGCCGCGCAGCACTTCGATACGCTCCATGTCGAAGAATTCGGCTTCGAACAGGCGGGTCGCGACCAGCGGGCTGCCGTTGATATGGATGGCGGTAGCGCTGTCGCAGGTTACGCCGACGCACAGATCCCCGATGCCGCGAATGGTAAAGCTCGACCCAGTAAAGTTGCCTTTTGTAAAGGTGATGTTGGGCAGGGTCAGCTGCAAATCCGAACTATTCTGGATCTGCTGGCGCTGCAACGCTTCGGCACTGAAGGCCGACACGGCGATCGGCACATCCTGCAGGCTCTGCGAGGTGCGCTGCGCGGTAACGACGATTTCTTCGATACCCGTATCGGCTGCGGCCCGGCCCGTTTGTGCCGTCGATTGCGCAAACGACGGCGCCGACAACAGGCCGATCATCGAAACGCCAGCGATCAGGCCAGCACGGATTCCAGCAGTAGATGTCATGAATTACCTCCCCAGATGGTTTCCCCGGGCTTGCCTGTTGCCGGCGAGTCCCAAGGGCACGACGGTCACGTCATGCTTGCCCGTAAGTGTGGGCGCACGTTGCGGGATTTGTCCAGCAGTCTCGACAAAAACGCGCGTCGATTGTGCAAACACGCCCGCAAGTGGCGAATAAGTCACACTTCCGAGTGTCGTCCGGCTATTCCGGCCTAACAGAAAGGTCAGTGCTTGACGTTGCGTACTGGCAGGATGCTGGCGATCGGGCATTCTCCGCCCGATCGGGCGCCGATGACATCTCGCCCGGCGCAAAGTTGACCGGCCTTGAGTCGCCGATAGTAGAAACCCTGATAAAAACTCAGCGCCTGGCATTCCTTGGCAAAGAACATTCGATAGCGTTGGCCGTTGCGCATGGTCAGTTCGATCGCCCGGTCGCCAAACAGTTGCGCCGCCGCCACATTATTCACGCCGATACAGCGCTTGCGCCCGGCACGCGGCGGCGCCGGACGCATATCGACAGGGCCGCCGGGCGTTACCGTCATCCGGCTCCAGGGTCCGCCCAGGCTGTTGGTCTGGCTCGCGGCTGGCGTGTCCGCATCTGGCAGGCGCTCGGGCGCAGCAGTTGCGGGCAGGCCAATCGCCATTGCCGGCAGGGCAAGCAGCATGGCTAGCCCGGCCATGCCGATCTTTCGCCACCATCGCGCCAGAACCAACGCCCCTGCCAAATCCGCTTACCTCGTCGACAACTTGAAAAAAGGCAGGACAATCCCGCACTTCACGGCACCCTTGGCGCGAAGTGATTGAACCCGTCGTGAACCTGCCCGGCGGCCCAACCGGTTTTTGCGGTGCGGACGTCCCGGCGTCAATGCGTCCCGCTATCACTGTGCGCGACATCGCGGTAAGAATAAACGTGCCTATTTCGATGCCCTCGCCCGCTGCAATGACCGCGCTTAAAAATGCGGCCGGTCATTGGAGTGATGATCCTGCCGTGCTGGCACCGCTGCTGGTCGATTGGCGGGGCCGGTTCCAGGGTGCTTCACCTGTGGTGCTGCAACCAAGGTCGACCGATGCCGTCGCTACGATCGTCTGTGCCGCCGCGGCGCACGGCGTTTCGCTGGTGCCTCAGGGCGGCAATACCGGGCTTGTTGGCGGCGGTATTCCTGCTGCCGACGGGTCAGCGGTTCTGCTCTCGCTCGCCGGCATGAACCGTATTCGCGCTGTCGATCCCGCCGGGCTGACGTTGACCGCCGAAGCCGGCGCCATCCTTGCGAACGTGCATGATGCGGCGCGCGCGGTCGGCTGCGAATTTCCATTGTCATTGGGCGCCAAGGGCAGCGCCACGATCGGCGGCCTGGTTTCGACCAATGCCGGCGGCGTGCAAGTGCTGCGCCATGGCACGATGCGGGCGCTGGTGATCGGGTTGGAAGCCGTGCTCCCCTCGGGCGTCATCCTCCACCAGCTTACCGGCCTCGCCAAGGATAATAGCGGTTATGACATAAAGCAGTTGCTGATCGGCGCTGAGGGCACGTTGGGGGTGGTGACCGCCGCTGCCCTGCGTCTGGTGCCGGCACCGGCACATCGCGCTATTGCCTGGGTAGGCCTGGCTGACCCTCATGCCGCGCTGGCGCTGCTGGCGCGGCTGCGCGCTGCATCGGGCGGCCGTGTCGAAAGTTTCGAGCTGATCCCCGATATCGGCCTGCAACTTGTGCTGCAGCATCTGCCTGCCAACCAGCCGCCGCTGGCCGGTCACCACGACTGGCACGCGCTGGTTGAACTTGCCGGTTCGGAAAGCCTTGAAGCGGTGCTGGTCGATGGCCTTGCCGCCGCTTTGGCGACAGGCATTATCGAAGATGCCACTATTGCCACGTCGGCCCGCCAGGCTGCGGCGCTATGGCGTCTGCGCGAGGAACTGCCCGAGGCCGAACGGCGCGATGGGCCCGCCGTCCACCATGACGTCGCAGTCGCGGTCGCCGACATGCCGGGGTTTGCGCTGGCTGCAACCGCGCGGGTCGAGGCGGCATTTCCGGGCGCGCGGGTGATTGCCTTTGGCCATTTGGGCGACGGTAATCTGCATTTCAACGTTCGAGCGATGGCCGGGCAGGGGGGGAAGGATTGGCTTGAGCCACGGCGCGATGCAATTACGACCTGTGTGCATGATCTTGTTGTCGCTGCCGGCGGCTCGATATCTGCCGAGCATGGCATCGGCGTATTGAAGCGCGAAGAACTGGCCCGGCTTTGTGATCCCGGCAAACTCGAAGCGATTCGCGCCATCAAGGCAGCGCTTGACCCGCTAGGGCTCATGAATCCCGGGAAAATGCTCCAGGATAGCCATTGAAACTGGTGTGATCCGGGTGAGCAAACCACGTTGCAGCCTATGACTTGCACGAAGCGCGCCTGCACCTTAGACAGCGCAACGTTGAATTTGTTTTCCAGACCTTGAGAAAGACGCGAGATCATGGCCAGCACGCCTGCACCCCAGACTGAACAGACCCTGCCGCTTTTCTATGGCGGGCTGGCACCACTGTCGTCGCAGCTCCACCCCACGCACGGCCTGAAGCCGCGTACCGATTTGGCCTTCACCCGCAAGACGCATGCGATTCCTGTCACCGTTGATGAATTCGCCATCGTGCAGCGGTTCTATCCGATCGTCTTTGGCCTTGGTGACAATCCCGCTCCGCTCGCCCTTGTCGGCCTGCAGGAAGGCAATAATCTCTATCTCGGTGCCGATGACCAGTGGGAAACGGGCCAGTATATCCCGGCATTCGTCCGCCGTTACCCGTTCATGCTGGCCCGCCTATCGCCGCAAAGCGATGATCTGTCGCTGTGCTTTGACGAAACCTCTGGCCAGATCGCCGCCGGCGAAGGTGAAGCTTTGTTCAACGGCACCGAGCCGACCGATACTACCAAGGGTGTGCTGGCTTTTTGTGAACAGTTTGAACAGGCTGTCATGCGCACGCGCGCCTTTATGGACGAACTTGCCAAGCTCGACCTGCTGATGGATGGTGAAGTCACGATCCAGCGCGAAGGCCTTGCCGAACCCGCCGTCTATCGCGGTTTCCGCATGATTGCCGAGGACCGCCTGCAGAACCTGCGCGGCGACCAGGCCCGCAAGCTTGTCCAGTCGGGCATGCTTGGCCTTGGCTATGCGCATCTGTTTTCGCTTTCGCTGATCTCGGGCCTGTTTGAAAAGCAGTTTGCTGCATCCAACGCCGCAGCCTGATCGAATTTGGTGTAAAAACGCCGCCGTGCCCCCCGGGCGCGGCGGCTTTTTCATGGCGGGGCCGCGACCCAAAAGCCACATGCGCCGAGAAAATCGAGGCACGGCACGCGCTCAATCGCGCCGTAGTTGACATGATATAGTGTAACACATAGCTGTCACGTCATTGGTTTTCCTGTTTCGAGGTAATTTTATGCGTAAGTCTTTCCCGATTTTTGCCGTGCTGCTGGCGTCGGCTGCCGCGCCGACGCTTGCGGCCGCAGCGGCTGCTGGCGTTGACGATGGCACGCATGCCCTGATCTCGCCCGAAATCATTGTCACGGCGCCCTTTGCGCGGGACCGCGCAACGTTTCTTTCGGGCATCTCGATTCTGCAAGGTGCCGATCTGCTGCGCGAGCTGCGCCCCACCATCGCCGATACGCTGTCACGCCAGCCCGGCGTCAGCTCGACCAGCTTTGGCCCCAATGCCTCGCGCCCGGTGCTGCGTGGCTTCCAGGGTGAACGTGTCCGCATCCTGACCGATGGCATTGGCTCCTTTGATGTCTCCAACACGTCGGTCGATCATGCAGTCGTCATCAACCCGCAACTCGCCGAGCGGATCGAAGTGCTGCGCGGCCCTAGCTCGCTGCTTTACGGCTCATCGGCAATCGGCGGCGTCGTCAACGTCATCGACAAGCGGATTCCACGCGAAGTACCGACAGAAGCGGTCCATATCGATGTGCTGGGCACTTTTGGCTCGGCGGCCACCGAACGCAGCGGCGCTGGCGTGGTGGAAATCCCGCTGGGTGATCGTATCGTCCTGCATGCCGACGGTGGCTACAGCCGGACCAACGACCTCAGGATCGGCGGCTTTGCGCTGTCCGCGCCGGCGCGCGCCGCCGCTCTTGCCAGTGCCGAACCGGCTGCCAATGCGCTCGCCAGCCTGCGTGACCGGTTGCCCAATACTGCCAGCGAGACCTGGTCAGCCGCCGGCGGCATCGCGTTCATCGACGCCGGTGGTGAACTCGGCGTTTCCTATAGCCATTATGACAGTCTTTATGGCGTCCCGACGCGCTTTGACCTTGATACCGGCGACGGGGAACAGGTCCGGCTGAAGGTCAAGCAGGATCGCCTCGATATTCGCGGCCAGATCAATGTTGGTGGGAGCTTCATCGATACGATCAAGCTGCGCGCTGGCTTTGCCGATTATCAGCATTCCGAGCTTGAGGACACCGGCGAGGTTGGTACTACCTTCTTCAATCAAGGCCTCGAAGGCCGGCTCGAAGTTTCGCAGGCGAAACGCGATATCGGCAACGGCGGTAGCTGGCGCGGTGCCAGCGGCGCGCAATATTTCAGCCGTAATTTCAATGTTATCGGCGAGGAAGCATTTATCCCGCGCAACCAGACCACGCAGATCGGCCTGTTCACGTTGCAGGAATTCGATTTTGGCAGCCTGAAGACCGAATTTGCCGGCCGCTATGAAAACCACCGCGTCGAAGCGTCGGTGACAGATTTCCGCGGCCAGCCAGTGTTCGCCAATCGCAATTTCAACCTGTTTTCCGGCTCGGTTGGCGCCAGCTTCGGCCTCGTCGAAGGCTGGCGGTTGGGTGCCAACCTGTCGCACACCGAACGTGGCCCGGCGGCCGAGGAATTGCTCGCCAACGGACCGCATGCCGGGACCCAGGCCTTTGAGATCGGCAATCCGGATTTTGCCAAGGAACGCGCCAACGGTGCCGAAATCGTTTTGCGTGGCAAAGGCGAAAACTACAGCCTCGAAGCCTCGGTCTATTATAATCGCTTCACCAATTTTATCTACGAACGTCAGACTAGCGCCATCGAAGATGATTTGCCGGTGTTTCAATTTGAACAGGCCAATGCCCGCTACCTTGGCTTTGAAATTTCCGGCCGCGCGACCGTGGCGCGCTTTGGCGATACGGCGGTCAATATCGACGCGCTGGCGGATTACACCGATGCCCGGCTGCTCGATGGGCTCGGCCGGGTGCCGCGCATTCCACCCTTCCGTGCGCTGGGCGGCATCGGGGTAACCAGTGCGCGAATCGATGCGCGCGCCGAAATCGAATATGCCAGCAGCCAGAACAAGGTAACTGGCTTCGAAACGCGCACCGACTCTTATACGCTGGTCAACGCATCGCTCAGCTTTCGACCGTTCACCGATCGGCCTAATACCACGATCGTGGTGTCAGCCAACAATATCTTTGATGTCGACGCCCGCCGCCACGCTTCGTTCCTGAAGGACTTCGCCCCCCTCGCCGGGCGCGACATCCGGATTTCACTGCGGTTGACCATTTGAGCGCGATACAAACTATCTGCAGCGATCTCGAATATGCGCTGCGGGGTCTTGAATGCCGCCGACATCATCTTAAATCAGACAGGCAAACCGGTGCGCCCCCCCTCGCTCCGGTTTGGCAGCGATGATCTGGTTGTGACCCGATCATCGCCTCCCTGAACCTCGCCGCTTCGCCTCCCCCTGGCGGAGCGGCGATTTTCATTCTGCGGCGTCTCGGCGCGGGCTGGAACCAAGCCCAAGACCAGGCGCAGCGGCTAGCAGGCACGGCACCAGCGCCGTCAACACCCTCGCCACCTGTGCGAAACCATTATGGGCCACCAGTCGGGCAGGGTCCATATACAAGGTTCGGTCGATTTCGATCTGCACGGTGTGAATACCATCGGCGACCGCGGCATGATATTCGGTGGTATAACCGCCGGCATAAGGACGGTTGCGTGCCACGCGCCAGCCGGCAGCGCGAAAATGCTGTTCCACAACCGCCACCAGGGCTGGCGCGGCGCTGGTGCCGAAGCGGTCGCCGATCACGATCTGCGGTGGCAATATGCCAGCGGGTTGCGGCATCGAATGGCAATCGAGCAAAATCGCATAACCATGCTGCGCCCGGGCGCGGGCGAGCAAGGCGCTGATCCGGTCGTGCCAGGGCCGATGCAGCAAAGCAATGCGCTGCGCCGCCTCGTTCGGGTCGATCCGGCGCCGGTAAATGTCGCAGCCATAGGCCGCCACGCGCGGCAGCACGCCCAGCCCGGCCGCCACCCGGTCGGTCACCGTTACCGGCACCGGCAATGGCGCGTCGAACATAGCCGGATCAAGCTCGCTGGCAGCGCGGTTGAGATCAAGAAAGGCCCGGCCATAACGTGCTGCCAGAATCGGCACGTGCGCGACATCGGCAAGCAACTGGTCGACAAACGGATCTTCAGCGCGCCGCAATTGCGCCCGGCTCAGTCGCGATGCCGCCAGAAACGCAGCCGGGTATTCCTGCCCCGAATGCGGCGACGCCAGCACCACGGGCCAGCGCCCGGTGGAATCACCCGTTTGAACAAAGGCCGGCACACGCGAATCGAGCATCGCCAGACGTTAAACAGTTTCATCTTGGTGGGGAATAACGGCAGCCGATCAGCGCAAATCTGCCTGTGGGCATCAAACGCACTTGCAACAATGCCGATGTCCGACTAACAGCCTCGCAGCGTGGGCGCGTAGCTCAGTGGTAGAGCACTGTGTTGACATCGCAGGGGTCACAAGTTCAATCCTTGTCGTGCCCACCATTAATTCAGACCGACTTGCGGGCCGCCCCCAGTGGGGCGGCCTGCCGCGTTCAGGGACGATAATATGGCTATTCGCTGCGGCATTGTCGGCCTCCCCAATGTCGGTAAATCAACGCTGTTCAACGCGCTGACCGAAACCGCCAGCGCGGCGGCAGCGAATTACCCGTTTTGCACGATCGAGCCCAATGTCGGCAATGTGCCGGTTCCCGATCAGCGCTTGCTAGATCTGGCGCGTATCGGCGGCTCGGCCAAGATCATCGAAACCCAATTGGGCTTTACCGATATCGCCGGCCTCGTGCGCGGCGCCTCGAAAGGGGAGGGGCTCGGCAACCAGTTTCTCGCCAACATTCGTGAAACCGATGCCATCGTCCATGTCCTGCGCTGTTTTGAAGATGATGATGTTACGCACGTCGAAGGCCGGGTCGATCCGGTCTCGGATGCCGAAACGGTCGAAACCGAATTGATGCTGGCCGATCTCGAAAGCCTCGAAAAGCGCGTGCCGGCACTGGCCAAAAAGGCCACCCAGGGCGACAAGGATGCCAAGGTGCAGGCGCGCATCCTCGGCGAAGCGCTCGATCTGCTGCGCGACGGCAAACCCGGCCGGCTCGCCGAACCTCGTGACGAAGAAGAGGCCCGTGCGCTCGGCCAGGCGCAATTGCTGACCACCAAGCCCGTTCTTTACGTCTGCAACGTCGAGGAAGCGTCTGCCGCCACCGGAAACGCCTTCAGCGCCGCCGTGGAGGTGATGGCAGCCAAGGTCGGTGCTGGGGCCGTCATCATTTCGGCCGCCATTGAAGCCGAAGTGGCGATGATGGAACCCGCCGACCGCCCCGAATATCTCGAAGCGCTCGGCCTGTCGGAAACCGGGCTGACCCGCGTCGTGCGCGCCGCCTATCAATTGCTCGGGCTGATCACCTTTTTCACCGTCGGCCCCAAAGAAGCCCGCGCCTGGACGGTAACGTTGGGCTCAAAAGCCCCGCAAGCTGCCGGCGCCATCCATGGCGATTTTGAAAAAGGCTTTATCCGCGCCGAAACCATGGCCTTTGCCGATTATGTCAAATTCAACGGCGAAGCCGGCGCGCGCGATGCCGGCAAATATCGCTCGGAAGGCAAGGAATATGTCGTCCATGATGGCGATGTGATGCTGTTCCGCTTCAACGTCTGACACCCACGCGCGCGCTCCCCGGCCCCCGTCTCCCGCTTGCGGGAGAGGGGGATTACCCGCTCGCCCGCAACGCCGCCTGCGCCGCCGCCAAGCGTGCAATCGGCACCCGATAAGGCGAACAACTCACATAATCGAGCCCTAATTTTTCGCAAAAGGCGATGCTCGCCGGGTCGCCGCCGTGTTCGCCGCAAATGCCCAGCTTGATCTCGGGCCGCGCCGCCCGGCCGCGATCAACGGCAATCTGCACAAGTTCACCCACGCCTTCCTCATCGATGCCGACAAACGGGTCGCGCGGATACACCCCCTGTTCGACATAGGCGCCCAAAAACCGCGCCGCATCATCACGGCTGATACCGAGCGCCGTCTGCGTCAGATCATTGGTGCCAAAGCTGAAAAACTCGGCATATTCGGCAATGTCACCGGCGCGCAGCGCGGCGCGCGGCAGTTCGATCATCGTGCCGACCATATAGTCGAGCGTGCGCCCGGTTTCAGCAAACACATCACGCGCCTGCGCATCGATCACTGCCTTGGTGATCTCAAGCTCGCGCGCAGTTGCCACCAATGGCACCATCACTTCGGGCACCACTGCCTCGCCGGTGTCCTTGGCCACGGCCACGGCGGCTTCAAAAATCGCCCGCGCCTGCATCGCATAGATTTCGGGGTAGGTAATGCCGAGACGACAGCCGCGATGCCCCAGCATCGGGTTGAATTCATGCAGTTCGGCAATCCGCCGCCGCACCATCACCAGGCTCAGCCCGGTCGCTGCTGCCACATCGGCAAAGCCCGCTTCATCATGCGGCAAAAACTCATGCAGCGGCGGATCGAGCATGCGGATCGTCACCGGCAGCCCCGCCATGACACGGAAAATGCCCTCAAAATCGCTGCGCTGCTCGGGCAGTAATTCCGCCAGCGCCGCCGCGCGGCCCTTGCCATCCTCAGCCAAAATCATCCGGCGCACGCTGGTGATGCGGCTGGGTTCGAAAAACATATGCTCGGTACGGCACAGGCCAATGCCTTCAGCGCCAAAACCGCGTGCTGTGCGGCAATCGGCCGGGGTTTCGGCATTGGTGCGCACCTTCAGCCGGCGGTGTTTGTCGGCCCAGACCATCAGCTTGCCGAAATCCCCCGACAGATCGGGTTCGACGGTCGCCACGTCGCCAAACATCACGTCACCTGTCGTGCCATCCAATGTGATGCGTTCGCCCTCGCGCACCACCCGCCCGGCGACGGTGAAGCAGCGCGCAACAAGGTCGATCGAAACGCTGCCTGCGCCCGAAACACACGGCCGCCCCATGCCGCGTGCCACCACCGCCGCATGGCTGGTCATGCCGCCACGCGCCGTCAAAATACCCTTGGCGGCGTGCATGCCGTGAATATCTTCCGGACTGGTCTCGGTACGCACCAGAATGACCGCTTCGCCCAGCTTGGCGCGCGTTTCGGCTTCGTCGCTGTCGAACACCACGGCTCCTGCGGCAGCGCCTGGCGATGCCGGCAGGCCACGCGCGATGATATCGCGCACAGCCGTGGGATCGAGCGTTGGATGCAGCAACTGGTCGAGCGCGCCGGCTTCGACACGCAGCACGGCTTCGGCCTCGGTAATCAAGCCTTCATCGGCCATGTCGACGGCAATTTTGAGCGCGGCCTTGGCGGTGCGTTTGCCGGCGCGGGTTTGCAGCATCCATAACCGCCCGTCTTCAACGGTGAATTCGATATCCTGCATGTCGCGATAATGGTTTTCGAGCAGGGCAAAGACGCGGGCGAGTTCGGCAAAAACCACCGGCATGGCTTCTTCCATGCTGATCGCCCTCGCGCCGGCGCGGGTGCGCGCCGCGAGCGTCAGATATTGCGGCGTGCGAATGCCGGCCACCACATCCTCGCCCTGGGCGTTGATCAGATATTCGCCATAAGTGACGCGCTCGCCGGTCGCCGGGTCGCGGGTGAACGCCACGCCGGTCGCCGATGTTTCACCGCGATTGCCGAACACCATCGCCTGGACGGTGACAGCGGTGCCCCAGCTTTCGGGAATATCGTTGAGGCGGCGATAGGTGCGCGCCCGGTCTGATCGCCATGATCCGAACACAGCGCCTATGGCGCCCCAAAGCTGCTCATGCGGATCCTGTGGAAACTCATCGCCCCAATGCTGCAACACCAGCGCCTTGTAGCGCGCCACCAGCCCTTGCAGATCATCGGCGGTCAGCTCGGTATCGAGCGCGACACCGCGGTCTTCCTTCAAGATTTCCAGCGCGTCTTCAAAGGCATAATGGTCAAGTTCAAGAACGACATCGGCATACATCTGGATAAACCGCCGATAACTGTCCCAGGCAAAACGCGGGTTGCCCGACGCGGTCGCCAGCCCGGCAACGGTGCTGTCGTTGAGCCCGAGATTGAGGACGGTATCCATCATGCCCGGCATCGACACCCGCGCGCCCGACCGTACGGAAACCAGCAACGGATCATTGGCATCGCCGAATTTCTTGCCGGTGATCGCCTCGACTGCACCGAGCGCCGCCAGCGTTTCGGCCTTGACGCTTTCGGGCAATTTACCGCCGGCATCGTAAAACGCCGCACACACCGGCGTGGCGATCGTCAGCCCCGGCGGCACCGGCAGGCCGATCCCCGCCATTTCGGCGAGGTTGGCGCCCTTGCCGCCAAGCAAGGTCTTTTGCGTCGCATCGCCATCGGCCGTACCGCCGCCGAACCGAAAAACCGATTGTGTCATATCAAACTCCACTGCCCCTCTCCCGCGTGCGGTAGTGGGGCGCCATTAGTCTCGTAGCGTGTTCGTCAACCTTCGATCTTCGAAAAATCAGCGACTTCATGCACCGCATCCCGGAACCGCGCCAGCAACCCCAGCCGCCGTGACCGCACTGCGGCGTCAGGATCATTGACCATCACATC
>JBBQMB010000024.1:0-28465 GCA_038328515.1 Sphingomonadales bacterium | reverse complement strand
CGGGTTCGAACAGCGGCAGCCAATGTTCCATGCCCGCCAGCCGCCGGCCGTCGCTGACCGCTTCATAGAGCGGATCGCCGGTGGCAGTGGCACCAAAGCGTTCGAGATAGCCGGAACGGAAATTGCGGACGCGGGTTTCGTCGAGCAACACCTCGCTGACCGGCAACAGGGTGAAACCGGTGGCGGCGCCCAGGCTGCGCTGGGTGGCGGGATCAAATTTGCGCAGGGTTTCGACTTCATCGCCGAAGAAATCGAGCCGCAAGGCATGATCTGAACCTGCCGGCATCAGATCGAGCAGCGAGCCGCGTACCGCAAATTCGCCTGCCTCGACGACCGTATCGGTGCGGACATAGCCGTTGGCCGACAGCTTGCGGGCCAGCGCGTCGCGGTCGATGCGGGTGCCGGGCTTGATATCGGCGCTGAGTGCGGCGATCCGCGCCGGTGGCAGGGTGCGCTGGGTGACGGCGTTGATCGTCGTAACGACGAGTTGCGCAGCCTTGGGTGGCACCGTCAGTGCCGCCAGCGCCGCCAGCCGTTCGGCGGCGACGCGCAGCCCGGGCGAGGCGCGATCATAGGGCAGGCAATCCCAGGCCGGCAGGCTGATCACTTCGATTTCGGGGGCGAAGAAACTGGCGGCTTCGGCGAGGGCGCGCGCCGAAGCATCATCGGCGGCGATGAACACGGCGCGACCACCGCCAGCGCGGGCGCCGTCGGGATTATAGGCGGCACGCGCCACATCGGCCATCAGCCAGGGGAGGAAACCGGCGGCGCAACGCGCCAGCGTGACCGGCGAAGTGGCGCCGACAAAACGACGGAGATCGATCATCTACTCACCTCTCCCCTTGCGGGAGAGGTCGAGAGACGGCGAAGCCCGCCCGGGAGAGGGGTGCTCTTGCTGATGCGCTCAGGAATACCCTCACCCGGCGTGCTGGCGCACGTCTCGCCCCTCCCGCAAGCCGGAGAGGGCAATTGATCAGCGCATGGCGACGGCGACATAATCGAGCTTTTTGAGATCATCCATCATTGGCCCGACAAAGGCTTCGGGCACGACGATCGTGCCAAAGGCCCAGCCCATGACATCGACATCCTGTTCATCGAGCAGGGCTTCGAACCAGCGCAGTTCATCGTCATTCCAGCCATCGGCATAGCGCGTCGCAAAGCCGCCGATCAACAGATCGGCTTCCTTGGTGCCACGATGCCAGGCGCGAAACCGCAATCTGCGGAGGCGATGATCAAGGTCGATGGGCTGCGGCATATCTATAGCAATCAACTTCGCGCCCGAAATCGAGCGTGTTTTGGCGAAGCCGCAGCGATAGTCGCACTGTGGCCGTGGCTCAAGCGCTCGGTTGCCAATGCGGCATCGCGGCCTTATTATCGATGCATGCGAATTTTCGCCATCTTGCTCCTGCTGCTGGCGTCACTGATGCCGGCCACGGTGGCTATGGCCACGACCGATGCGGCGACCGGTTGCACCCAGATGGCGGAAATGTCGGTCTCGGCACTGCCGGCTTTGAAGATATCGATGTCCAAGCTGCCGGGAAGCCCGATGTCGGTGGCCGGTTGTGCCGATTGCTGCACGACGATTGTCGCGCCCGTTGTGCCGTTGAAATTGCGTGTTGCCGGGCCGGCATTTTACGATGCGGCTGTCATCCCGTCTTTGGCGGGTGTCGCCTGTAACCTTGATCCCCCTTTGCCCCGAATAGCCGCAGTGTGAACCCGAGGCTTCACAGTTGCGTGAAGCCTGATTCCACTGAGAACAAGGTATAATTTCATGAAGAAGATCATATTTGCCGTCACGGCGCTGTTCGCCTCGAGCGCTGCGCTCGCCAATCCGGCGGTGGTTGCTGCGGTCGAATCGGCGTGCTGCGCCATCGGCGCATGCTGCGGCCTTGGCTGCTGCTGATCGCTGAAATCGACTGACGCGGACGCCGGCGACAGCAATGTCGCCGGCGTCTTGCGTTTGGGCTGCCGATGAAATCTGTTACCGGGACATGATGCGGCCCGCCATCCTCAACCCGCTGTTTGCTGAAACCGCTGCCCTCAAGGGGGTGGGGGCGGCTTTGGTGCGGCAATTGGCGCGGCTCAAGCTGATGCGGGCGGTCGATCTGCTGTTTCACCTGCCGATCATGACAATCGACCGGGTGCAGGTTGATCGCATCGACGAATCGCTCGTTGGCCGGCCGATCGTGGTCGTGCTGACCATCGTGCGTCACGACAGCGGCGGCCCGCGCAGCCCGCTTCGGGTGCGCGCCGTCGATGGCGGCGGGCAATGGGTCGATCTGGTGTTTTTTGGCCAATCGGGCGGTTTCGCACGGGCCAAGCTGCCGGTGCAGGAACAGCGGCGGATCACCGGCAAACTTGATCGCTATGGCCAGACCTTGCAGATTTCGCACCCCGATATCGCGCTGCCCGGCGATGCGATGGGGCCGATGCTGCGCGAGCCGGTCTATCCGCTGACCGAAGGCGTCACCAACAAGCGCATGGCGCAATTGACCGCACTGGCGCTGGAGCGCGCGCCCGATCTTTATGAATGGATCGAGCCCAGCGTGCTCGAACGCCAGGGCTGGGCGGGGTGGCGCGATAGTCTGGTGGCGGCGCACGCGCTGACCGGCGAAGCCAAGGCCAAGGACCGGCTGGCCTATGACGAACTGCTCGCCAACCAATTGGCGCTGTTGCTGGTGCGGCGCGATACGCGGCTGCGCAAGGGGCGCGCGCTGGCGGGGGATGGCCGGCTGACGGTGCCGCTGGTGCAGAATTTGCCGTGGTCGCTGACCGCGGCGCAGACGCGGGTACTCGGTGAAATCAGCGGCGACATGGCGCAATCATCGCCGATGCTGCGGCTCCTGCAGGGCGATGTCGGTTCGGGCAAGACGCTGGTGGCGCTGCTGGCGATGCTGGTCGCGGTGGAAGCCGGGGCGCAGGCGGCATTGCTGGCGCCGACCGAAATTCTGGCGCGGCAGCATTTTGCCAGCATTACGAAGATGCTCGGCGATCTGCCGGTGCGCGTCGGCATCTTGACCGGGCGCGACAAGGGCAAGGTGCGTGCCGATCTGCTCGACGATCTGGCGATGGGACGGATCGATATCCTCATCGGCACCCATGCGATTTTTCAGGAGGCGGTCGATTATCATGATCTCGGGCTGGTCGTGGTCGATGAACAGCATCGCTTCGGCGTGGCGCAGCGGCTGCTGCTGGCGAGCAAGGCCAAGGCGCCGCCGCATTTGCTGGCGATGACGGCGACACCGATCCCGCGCAGCCTGGCACTGACCAATTATGGCGAGATGGATGGCTCGCAGATCGATGAACTGCCGCCGGGGCGTCAACCGATTGAAACCCGGGTGACAGCGGTCGAGCGGATGGACGAAGTTGTCGCAGCGCTCGGCCGGCATCTGGCAGCAGGCGGCCAGGCCTATTGGGTGTGCCCGCTCGTTGAAGGCAGCGAGAATGGCGATGAGGCGGCGGCGGAACTGCGGGCGACCGAGTTGCGGGCGCGGTTCGGTGCGACCGTCGGCCTTGTCCATGGCCGCATGAAGCCGGCTGAAAAAGACGCGGTGATGGCGCAATTTTCGGGTGGCCAACTCGGGTTACTGGTGGCGACAACGGTGATTGAAGTCGGCGTCGACGTGCCCAATGCGACGTTGATGATCATCGAGGCGGCGGAACGCTTTGGCCTGGCGCAACTCCACCAGTTGCGCGGCCGGGTCGGGCGCGGCAGCGGGCGATCGGTATGCCTGTTGCTGCGCGGGCCCGACCTTTCGGAAACCGCCAAGGCGCGGTTGACGCTTATGCGCGAGACCAATGATGGCTTTCGCATCGCCGAAGCCGATCTCAAGCTGCGCGGCGCCGGCGAAATTCTCGGGCATCGCCAATCGGGCGAAGCAAGTTTCCGGCTCGCCGACCCCGAACGCACGGCAAAATTTGTCGCCATGGCGCGCGATGACGCACGGCTTTTGCTCGATCGCGATGGCGGGCTTGATGGCGCGCGCGGGCAGGCGGCGCGGGTGCTGTTGTATTTGTTCGAACGCGATGCCGGGGTGGCGCTGCTGCGATCGGGGTGACGCAGCGCGCCGGGCGGGTTATGCTGGTTACGAACAAGCAGGCAGTTTTGCGATGATGTTGCGTATTTTCGGGGCGATTCTGCTGGCGGCTGCCGCACCGGTCGTGGCGATGCCACTCGATACCGGGCTGGCGGCCTATGCGGCCGGCGATTATGCGGCGGCGCGAGCGCAGTTGCGGCCAATGGCGGATCGCGGCTCGGCGATTGCGGAAACCATGCTGGGGGTGATGGCGGCCAAAGGGCAGGGCCGGGCTAGCGATCCAGCCGTGGCGGTCGGTTGGTGGTTGCGGGCGGCCAACCGCGGCTATGCGCCGGCGCAACTGGCGCTCGCCAAGGCGCTGGCGGCGGGGCGCGGGGTGGCGACGGACCGCGGTCAGGCGTGGGTGTGGGCGCGGTTGGCGGCGGGGGCTGGCGATGCGGGGGCTTTGGCGGCGGACGCGTTGGCGCGCGGGTTGGCGCGGGGGTTGACGGGCGCTGAACTGGCGAAACTGGAGGGTGAGCGGGCGGCTTGGCGGCCGTGGTCGTAGTGCCGCGTGCGCGCAGCGAAGCAGCGCGCCGACAGGCGCAAGACCGGACGGCGAGGCGGCCGGGACCCCGGCCGAACTCGTCCGACGCCAGCATGGGCTTTGCCCATGCTCTTGCTGTTTTTGGCAGGCTCTGACGAGGTAAGTCAGGTAACAAGGCAGGGCATGGGCAAAGCCCATGCAGCCGTCAGACGAGTTCGGCGCGCAGGAGCGCGCGCCGCCTCGCTGGGAGCCTTGCGCGAGTCCGCGTACAAGCGTGGCTTGTGCGCGGCCGCGCTGCGGCCAGAGGATCTATAAGCCGGGTTCTGTACCTTGCCGAAGCAAAGTGACGATCATTCCTCTAGGACGGCGATTACCCGCCGCCTCAAGCAACCAACCCGGACGACGGGGCCGGTTCCTGCCCTGAGTTCGAAAACTCGTGCCGTCCCTATTCGGTCTTGCTCCCGGTGGGGTTTGCCATGCCGCTTTGGTTACCCATTGCGCGGTGCGCTCTTGCCGCACCCTTTCACCCTTGCCTGTCTTTCCGTTGCCGGAACCCATCGGCGGTCTGCTCTCTGTGGCACTTTCCCTGGGGTCACCCCCGCCGGGCGTTACCCGGCACCGCGTTCCGTGGAGCCCGGACTTTCCTCCCCCGATTTCTCGGCGGCGATCGCCCGATCCTCTGACCGCGGCGCTGCCCTAACAGCTTGCGCGAGGTAGGGCGAGTCGTCAAAGCGGTGCGATGATCGAGATTGCCGATGCTGCCCGCGCCTTTACCGTGCCGGCCGAAACAATTGCTGCCGGGTTGAAGCTCGATCCCGCCGATGTGCAGCCGCTGCTCAAGGCTGGGGCGATTGCAGCATCGGTCGAAGCCGGCGTGGACGAAGATTTCGGCACTTTCCGACTGACCTTTTCAACCGCCAACCGGCGTCTGCGGCTGGTTGTCGATGCGTTGGGTGATGTCGTGTCGCAATCGGTGCTCGATTTCGGCAGCCAGCCGTTGCCGCCGGCGACGCGGCGGCCAGGGGCGGTGTAGAAAATCCCCCTCTCCCGCAGGCGGGAGAGGGGGACTATGCCTGCAACGTTGCCGCATCAACCCGCTGCGACCACGCCGCCATCGCCGGGCGGGCGTCGTGGAGTGCCTTGCCCTCGATGGTGCGGTCGAGCACGAACACCATGGCGCGCACGGCGATATCGGCGATGCTGATGCTGTCACCCACCAGCCAGTCGCGGTCGGTCAGCTTGGCATCGAGCCCGTCATAGTGGCGGGCCAGTTCCGCCGTCACCTGCGCCATCGACTTGCGGCCGAGCCCTTGCGTCCTGGCGACCTTGCTCAGCGCGCCGGGGATGAAGCGGCCCATGATCGATTTTTTCAGTCCAGTTTCGATGTGCAGCAGATCATCGACAAAGCGCGCGGAATTTTGCGGCCAACTGCGCATGGTGAGATCGAAAAAATACAGGCTTTCATCGGCCCAGTCTTCGAGAATCAGCGCATCGGCGCGGTCACGTGGGTCGGTGGGGATCAGCCGTGGTTCAGGAGCGATTTCGTCGAGATGGCGGATGATGTCGGTTGAATCGACGATGATCGTGCCGCCAAAATCGACCGCCGGAAATTTACCGGTCGGGCTGATGTGCTTGAATTTGCCGGCCGGCAGGATCGGCACTTCGATCACATCCCACGCCATGCCCTTCAGCGTCATGGCGCGGCGCACCTTGTCGCAATAGGGCGAAATCCAATATTGGTAGAGGGTCGGTTTCATGGGGTCTCCCAGCGTGCGGCGGCGGCATCGTCGCTGGCTTTGGCCGCGACCCAGCGTTGTTCCGCGCCGCGATCTTCCTGTTTCCAGAACGGCGCGCGGGTTTTCAACCAGTCCATCAGGAATTCAGCCGCATCGAACGCCGCGCCGCGATGGGCGCTGGCGATGGCGACGAGGACGATGGGGTCACCTGGCACCAGCCGACCATAGCGGTGGATGACGGTGCCGCCGAGCAGTGGCCAGCGCGCCCAGGCGTCGGCGGCGATGGCGGCAAGCTGGCGAGCGGTCATGGCGGGATAATGTTCGAGCGTCAGCGCCACCAGCCCATCATCGGCGCGGACGAGGCCGGTGAAGCTGACGATGGCGCCGATGTCACGGCGCCCCGCCGCCAGCGCCGCAGCTTCGACGCCGGCGTCAAAGGCTTCGGGCTGGACGCGGGTAATGATCATGTTGAGACGATTTTCATCGCGGGATTTTCGAGGCGTATCATCCCCCGGTCACCGGCGGGAAAATGGCGATTTCGCGGGCGCCGGCGATAGGGGTATCGGTGCCGACGAAGTCTTCATCCACGGCAATGCGGATGGCGTCACGATCGGCGAGCGCAGCGGCGTGGCCGGGCGACAGGCTTTCGAGATGATCAAGCAGATCGGAAACGGTCGCCACCGTGGCCGGCGGGGCGAGGCGTTGTTCGCCAAGGCCGATACGTTCGCGCACCCAGGCGAAATAAAGCAGAGTGATCATGCCATATGTTTCAGGCCGACGCGCAGATAATCATAGCCGGTAATCAGCGTCAGCCCGGCGGCGATCCACAAACAGGCAATGCCGATCTGCAAGGCCGGCAGCCAGGGCAGCAGCGTATCGGCGGAACCAGCGAGCACCAGCGCGCCGAGCGCGATCATCTGAAAGGCGGTTTTCCATTTCGCCAGCGCCGATACCGGCAGCGAAACCTGCAAGGTCGCCAGATATTCGCGCAAGCCCGAAACGATGATTTCACGCAGCAGGATGATCAGGGCAGCAATCACGGCAAGGCCGTGGACCAGCCCCGATTGCACCAGCATGACGATGACAGCCGCGACCATGATCTTGTCAGCGATGGGATCGAGAAAAATACCGATTTTCGATACCGTGCCATTGGCGCGCGCCAGATAGCCATCGAAATAATCGGTTACCCCGGCGATGGTGTAGACGATGAAGGCGGCGAACCATTCCCACTGGCCATTGCCCCACATCAACGCCACGAGCAGCGGCACCGAAACGATGCGGCTGAGGGTCAGCAGATTGGGGAGGCTGGACAACACGCAGCAACCCTAGGCAAATCCGGCGGCCAGTGAAAGTTAGTCTTTTGGGAGAATGTGCATGAATGTTTCAGACGCGGTGGCGTCGCGCCGTTCGGTGCGCGGCTTTCTCGATACGCCGGTCGATCCTGCTGTCATTCGGCGGGTGGTCGAACAAGCGGGGCGGGCGCCTTCGGGGGGCAATCTTCAGCCTTGGCATATCGATGTCGTTGCGGGCGAACCGCTGAATGAACTCAAAGCGATCATGCGCCAGCGCATGGCCGCGGCGCCGGGCGGTGAACCGACCGAATATGATATTTATCCCAAGGTGTTGCCGGCGCCGTACAAGGATTATCGTTTTGCCGTGGGGGAGGAACTTTACCGCGCGCTGGGCATCCCGCGTGGAGATAAAATGGCGCGGATGATGTGGTTTGCGCGCAATTTCCAGTTTTTTGGCGCGCCGGTGGCGCTGTTCTGCACCGTCGCCAAAACCATGGGGCCGCCACAATGGAGCGACCTTGGCATGTACCTCCAGACGCTGATGCTGTTGTTGCGTGAGGCCGGGCTCGATTCGTGCCCCCAGGAGTGCTGGGCGATCTATCCTGCGACCATCCGTGGCTTTCTCGAGGTGCCCGATGATCGCATGCTCTTCACCGGTATGGCCATTGGCTATAAGGATGAGGCGGATCCAGCCAATGCAGCGCGAGCCGATCGCGCCCCGCTGGCGGATTTTGCGACCTTTCGCGGCATCTGATGCAGCGGATCGTCCAGAAGGGATGAAACAGCGTGTCTGAAAGCTTGGATATCGGTCGGCGCGGCTTTCTGGGGATGACGCTTGCCGGTGCTGCGGCGATTGCCATGCCGGCGCGCGCAACCCTTTCGTCAGCCGTCGATCCCCGCCTGATGAAACGCGCGCTTGCGGCGTTCAACGTGCACCGCGGCGCCGTCCGCCATGCCGATGTCATCGCCATTGCCGATTACAGCCGGGCATCACGCGAACGACGCTTCCACCTTGTCGATATGGCTTCGGGGGTCACGACATCGATGCTGGTTGCGCATGGCCGTGGTTCCGATCCCGCCCATAGCGGCTGGCTGCAGGCGTTTTCCAATCAGGATGGCAGCTTTGCCAGCTGTGCCGGGGCGTTTGTGACCGGTGCCGAATATGTCGGCAAGCACGGCCGTTCGGTTCGGCTGACAGGGCTCGATTCCAGCAATAACAACGCGCTCGAGCGGGCTATCGTCATTCATACCGCGCCCTATGTGACCGAGGCCATGGCACGTGATCTGGGCAAGCTGGGGCGCTCGCAAGGCTGTTTCACCGTCACGGCGGCGGACCTGACGCCGGTGATAGCGCGGCTGGGCGGCGGCCGGTTCCTTTATTCCGACAAGGTCTGACCTGCACCCGGATCGCCGGCTTGCCGGGATCTGACGGCGGGCGCAGAGTTGCCGTTGGGGAGAGCCGCATGGACATCGCGTATCGGACGAATGAACCGCGCATCACGCCGTTGCCGCTTGAGCAATGGCAGCCTGACCTGGCGTCGCTGGCCCGTGGCGGGCGGGAACCGGAATTTGGCGCGCCCGATGCCCCGGTGCTCAATGTGCTGGCGACGATTGCCAACCATCCGGCGCTGGCCAAACACTTCATGGGCTGGGCCGGGCAGTTGCTGCTGCGATCATCGCTGCCGGCGCGGACGCGCGAAATGGCGATCCTGCGGGTCGGCTGGCTGTGCCGGGCGGTGTATGAATGGGCTCATCATGTTGAAATCGGGCTTGAACACGCCGGGTTGACGCTGGCCGATGTTGCAGCGGTCAAGGCCGGTGCCGTTGCGGACAGCCTGGCCGATGACGATGTGCTGTTGCGCGCCGTTGACCAATTGGTGGGCGATCACTTCATCGATGCTGAAACCTGGGCGGCACTGGCGACGCGCTACGACCAGACCCAGTTGATGGACCTGGTTTTTGTTGTCGGCAATTACACCATGATCAGCATGGCGCTGAACAGCTTTGGCGTGCAGCTTGAGGACAAATACCGCTAGCGCGGCTGCCATAGATAGCCGGGGCACGGGCGCCGCGGCTGCCGCACTGCAGAAACCATCCGCCGTTTCAGGCTTCGCGCCGGCCGGTTTCGATCATCGAGCGGGCGCGGTCGGCAAAGCGCCTGACTTCGTCACCATCTTCGGGTTTAAGCTGGATGGCTTCGGGCACCATGATGCCGCGCTGCGCCGCCGGGCGTGCGGCAATGGCGGCCTTCCAGCGCAACAGGTTGGGCAGGCCTTCGGTGTCGATGCCCGACCATTTGGCGGTGCGCACCCAGCACCAATTGGCGATATCGGCGATGCTGTAATCGCCGGCGAGATATTCGTGCCGCGCCAGTTGCGTATCGAGCACGGTGAACAGCCGGCGCCCTTCATTCTGGTATCGGGCGATGGCGGCGGGGATTTTTTCGGGGAAATAGCGATAGAATACATTGGCCTGGCCCATCATCGGGCCGACGCCGCTCATCTGGAACATCAGCCATTGCATGACGAGGCTGCGCGCCTGCGGGTCGGACGGCAGAAATTGCCCGGTTTTTTCGGCGAGATAGACCAGAATGGCCCCCGATTCGAACACGGCAAAGCCATCATCGACCAGCGCCGGCACCCGGCCATTGGGGCATATGGCCAGAAATTCGGGCGATTTCTGTTCGCCGCGGGTCAGATCGATGCGGCGGACATCATAGGCCAGCCCCATTTCTTCGAGCGCCACCGACACTTTATAGCCGTTGGGCGTGGCGGCGGTGTATAGTGTGATGGTCATGACAGGGGCTCCGCAGCGATCGTGCGCCCTTGATAGTGTGGTGCGGCCCGACCTTCAAATGCCAAACAGCTTCAGCACGGCGTCGGTCAGGCCTTCGATTCCGGATCGCGGCTGCCGACCGGCGCGCGTCGCGCGCGGCGCTTCTTCAGCGATGATCAGGCCATCGCCCGCCGCAATACTGTCCTTCAGCAAGGGTTCCAGCCCGAACAGATAGGGGCGAAAGGTTTCGGCGCGGGCAGTCGCATAGCGCAGCCCGGCTGAAAAGCCGATGAGCTGGTCCTGCGGGAGTCGCAAGCCGGCGCTGGCGGCTTCGAAACGCAGCCCGCGGCCGCCCTTTAGAATCACTTCGGCGGGACCGTGAAAGGCGAGGTAGCGCCATTGCCAGGTCAGCCAGGCGTTGAGCGTGCCGAGCCGCCAATGGCTGGTTATGCGCAGTGGCGCGCCGATCGGCTGGATTACGCCGACAATGGCGCGCGGTTGCAGCACGCAGGTCGCGCCGGCGGGCAGGACCAGCCGGGCAAGTTCGGCAAAAGGGTCGGTGGTGGCGGAAACCGTGGCGCTGCCGCCGCGCAACCGGGCGAGAAACCACAGGCCGGCGGCGATGCTGGTAATCGGAAAGCGCCAGTCGAGCAGCATCTGGTCGGCCTTGGCACCGGCATGGCTGCTGGCCTGGAGGAAGCCTTGCTTGACCAGCAGTTCCTGGCCATCGGCAAGGTTGATGCCGAGCGATACCGCAGACGGTGCATCGGGTGGCGGAATCGGTGTGCCGGGCGGCAGCAATTGCACCGGGCGTTGCCGGGCAGCAAGCGGTGCCAACAGCCAGTAAAAGGCCGTGCGGATGGCAAGAGGTGTCAAAATAATGCCGATCAGCGCGAAAAACGCCGGCCACAACAGTGCGGCGATGCCGAGACGATCGTACCAGCGCCCGGCGGTGGCGGTCATTGTGGCGGCCAGCGTGGCGCGCTGGGCAGTGATGGCGGCGGAAAGCGGCGCCAGCCGGGCGGCGAGGGCAGCGCCATCGATGCGCGGCGAAGCGAGGACAGCGGCGCGGGCGGCGGTACGCGCGGCGATATTGGCAGCGCGGCGGTCGCGATACAGCGCTGCCAGATCGACCATTTTGCCGTTTTCAACGCTGTAGCGATAGGGCAGAGCGCGGGTGGCGAGCGCCGCGAGGTTGCGATCATCGGCAGCGATGGCCGCATCGAGCGCGGCGATTCGCGTTGCGGCGGGGCGCAGCCGGGCCAGAAATGCCGTCTCGCGGTCGATCAAGTCGATGCGAATGTCGCTGTCGATGCTGGCAATGATGGTAGTGCGCGGGGCGGAAACCAGATCGAAAGCACCGGGTTTTGCGACGATCAGCGCCTGGCGATCGCGGTTCAGCGTGGCAATTCGGCGGGCAATGAAGCGGTCGGACTGGCGTTGCGCGCTGTCGAGCGGGGTCAGCGGCGTGCCATTCAGGCGGTCGATGCGGCTGCGCAGTGTGGTTTCGGTACTGGAAAGCCGCTCGATAGTGGCGGTCAGGCCCTGTGTCGTGACGGTATCGGACAGGAAATTGGCATAAATTGCCAGGGCTGCGACGATCAGGATGAAGATCAGCGCGTGGCGGAGCAGCCAGCGGGCGACTGCGGTCATGACCTAGCCACGCGGGTTGAAATGGCCATGAATCGACTCGGCCATGGCCTTGCTGATGCCCGGGGCCTTTTCCAGATCCTCCAGCGTGGCGCCGCGCACGGCGCGCGAGGTGCCGAAATGCATCAGCAGCGCCTTTTTGCGCGCCGGGCCGATACCTGGAACATCGTCGAGCGGATTGGCGGCAATCGCCTTTGAGCGTTTTGCCCGGTGCGCGCCGATGGCAAAACGATGCGCTTCGTCGCGCAGGCGTTGCAGGAAGAACAGCACCGGCGCGCCCGGCGGCAGATGCAGGTCACGCCCGGTCGGCAGATGGAAAGTCTCGCGCCCGGCATCGCGGTCAAAGCCTTTTGACACGCCGATGATGGTGACATCTTCGACCCCGAGTTCGGCGAGCGCCTCGTTGACCGCCGAAACCTGCCCGCGGCCGCCATCGATCAGCACGAGATCGGGCCAGTCACCGGCGCTGCGATCGGGGTCTTCCTTTTCGAGCCGGGCGAAGCGCCGCGACAGCATGGCTTTCATCATGGCGAAATCATCGCCGGGTGTGATGCTCGCGTCGTTCATGTTGAACTTGCGATACTGGTTCTTGATGAAGCCCTGTGGCCCGGCGACGATCATCGCGCCGAGCGCATTGGTGCCCATGATATGGCTGTTGTCATAGACTTCTATGCGCTGCGGCGGGCCATCGAGATCGAACAGATCGACCAGCTCGGCGAGCAATTTATGCTGGGTGGTGGCTTCGGCCTGGCGGCGCTCGAGCGCTTCGGTGGCGTTGCGGCGGGCCTGTTCGATCAACTTGCGGTTCGGCCCGCGCTGGGGCGCCCGCACCCCGACACGGTGCCCGGCCTTTTCGGACAGCGCATCGGCGAGCAGCGCGCTTTCCGCCAGTGGCCGATCTAGCAGCAATTCGCGCGGCGGCGGCAATTCTTCATAAAGCTGGCCGAGAAAGGCGAGCAGCACTTCGTCTTCCTCCATCCCGTCGGTATGCGCCGGGAAAAAGGCGCGGTGGCCCCAATTTTGGCCGCCACGAATGAAGAAAACCTGGATGCAGGTGACCCCGCCGGCCAGCGCCAGCGCGACGATATCGGCATCGCTCGCCGATCCTTCGGCGTTGATCGCCTGGCTGCCCTGGATGAAGGTCAGCGCCCGCAGCCGGTCGCGCAATACGGCGGCGATTTCGAAATCCATCGATTCAGCAGCAGCGGTCATCGCTGCCCCGAGCTTTTTCTGGGCATCCTGGGTCTTGCCCGACAAAAAGGCACGGGCATCATCGACGAGTTCGGCATAATCGGCCGGGCTGATGCGGTCGACACAGGGGGCGGAACAGCGCTTGATCTGGTGGAGCAGGCAGGGGCGAGTGCGATTGGCAAAGAAACTGTCGGTACACGAGCGCAGCAAAAAGACCTTTTGCAAGGCATTGAGCGTCTGATTGACCGCGCCGGCGCTGGCAAAAGGGCCGTAATAACTCGCCTTGCCGACGCGCGCGCCGCGATGCTTGGCGATGCGCGGAAAGCCATGGTCCTCGCGCAGCACGATGAACGGGAAGCTTTTGTCGTCGCGGAGCAGCACATTATAGGGCGGGCGATAGCGTTTGATGAGCTGCGCTTCGAGCAGCAGCGCTTCGGCTTCGGAATTGGTCGTCACAATGGTCATGTCGCGGGTTTGCGAGACCATGCGCTGCAGGCGACGCGACAGGCGGTTGACCTGGGTGTAATTGCCGACGCGATTTTTCAGCGATCGCGCCTTGCCGATATACAGCACATCGCCGCCCGAATCGGTCATTCGGTAAACGCCGGGCCGCAGCGGCAGCGTGGCGAGCACATTGCGGATGGCAGCGACGCCGCGATCAAGATCGGGCACATCCTTGCCCTGCACCGTGAAGGTGGCGGTTTCTTCGGAAAAGCGGTCTTCGGCCATTGCGGGGTGATTTAGGCGTGACAGCGGGCCACGGCAATCAGTGCGGCAAAGCAGGCGGTGACGCGGGCCGGTCACATCGCTATGCAAAAAGCTGCGAAAAGGGGTTCCGATGCGTCACCTGCTGCTGATTGCCTGCCTGTTGCTCGCCGCGTGCGCGGGGTCGCCCGAAATGGCCAGATTGCCAGAGGCTGCGCGCCCGCCGGTCATTCTGGTGTCGATAGACGGGTTTAGCGCCGAATATCTCAAGCGCGGCGTCACCCCCAACATCACGGCGTTGGCAGCGTCGGGCGTTGGCGCCACCGCGATGCGGCCAAGCTTCCCCTCGATCACCTTTCCCAACCATTATACGCTGGTCACCGGCTTTCGCCCTGACCGCAGCGGTATCGTCAACAACGACATGACCGATCCCGCCATCCCCGGCGTGCGCTTTGCCATGTCGAACCGCGCCGCAGTGGGGGATGGCCGCTGGTGGGATGATGTCGATCCGGTGTGGGTGACGGCGGAACAGGCCGGCAAGCGCACCGCGACGATGTTCTGGCCGGGGTCGGAGGCGGCCATCCATGGCGTGCGCCCGGCGCAATGGCTGGCGTTCGATGGCGCCATGCCCGACGACACCCGTGTCGATACCGTGCTCGGCTGGCTCGATGACCCCCGGCACTATGCGTTCCTGACGCTCTATTTTGATGGTGTCGACCATGCCGGCCATGATTTCGGGCCCGATTCGCCCGAGATCGACGGGGCGCTGGCGGCGGTCGATGCGCAGATCGGCCGTTTGCGGGCCGGGCTGGCAGCACGCGGAACCATCGCCAATATCGTCATTGTTTCCGACCATGGCATGACCGCCATCGCTGCTGATCGCGTGATCCGCATCGATCGCCTGTTGGCGCACGATCGTTTCACCATGATCGGCGGCTGGGCGCTGGCCGGCATCACACCATTGCCCGGACAAGATAGCGCCGTCGCCGCTGCGCTGCTGGGCCGCCGCGACCATATGCAATGCTGGCGCAAGGCGGATTTCCCCAAGCGATACCATTATGGCAACCACCGCCGCATCGCGCCGATCCTGTGCCTCGCCGACGCCGGCTGGGTGATTCTTGATCGGGATCCCAAAAAGCCGGTGACGGGCGGCGCCCATGGCTATGACAATCGCTTGCCCGATATGGCGGCGATCTTTGTCGCCAATGGCCCGGCGTTTCGCGCTGGCGTCACGCTGCCGACCTTTGACAATGTCGATGTTCACCCGCTGCTGCTGCGGTTGCTCGGCCTGCCGCCCCGCGCCAGCGACGGGCGGATCGAACCTGTCAAGGCGGCGCTGCGTTGATGCCGTTCAATCTGGCCGAGGGCGATTTGCCGCCATCTCCGCCTCTTGCGATGCCGGCTGGCGGGCTGTAACCCGCCCGTCGATGACAAGGCTTCGCAACCAGACCGCGATTGTTACCGGTGGCGCCAAGCGCATTGGCGAGGCATTGGTGCGGGCGCTGTCCGCCGATGGCTGGCATGTTGTCATCCATTGCCGCCAGTCGCGCATCGAAGCCGAGGCGCTGGCTGCCGAAATCGGCAATGCCGTGGTGGTGGCTGGCGACCTTGCCGACCCGGCGATCGGCGAGATCATCGTTGGCGCGGCGACAGGGTTGCCGCCGCTTGCGCTGCTGGTCAATTCGGCATCGCGCTTTGAACATGACCGGATCGAAAATTTCGCGGCCGTCGATTTCGACCGGCATATGGCGGTCAATCTGCGCGCGCCGGCGCTGATCACCCGGGCCTTTGCCGCGGCGGTGCCCGATGGTGGCGATGCGGCGTTGCCCGATGGCGGCGATGCCGCGTTGGTCGTCAACCTGCTCGATGCCAAGCTTTCCAGCCTCAACCCCGATTATTTCACCTATACATTGTCGAAAATCGGCCTTGATGGCCTCACCGAAATGATTGCGCGCGCTTATGCACCGCGCCTGCGCGCTGCCGCCATCGCGCCGGCGGTGACTTTGGTCAGCGGGCCGCAGAGTCGCGAGAATTTCGAGGCCGTGCATGCGCTCAACCCGCTGCGGCGTGGTGTCACGGTGGCTGATATCGTCGCGGCGTTGCGCTTCATCATTGCGACGCCGACGTTCAACGCCCAGACGATAACCCTCGATGGTGGCCAGCGCCTGCTCGGCCTGACGCGTGATATTGCTTATATGGTGGATAAATGACCGATACCCTGCTTGCGAACCCTGTCCTTGTCGGTCTGGTGCCTGAGGCACTGGCGCCGCAGAGCCGCAAGATCATGCTCGAGGATTTCGACCTGCTGGTCGATATCGGCTTTCATGAATTTGAAATCGGTACGCCGCAGCGGCTGCGGGTGAATATCGAGGTCTGGCTGACTGCCGCGGCTTTTCCGCAATGCGATACCGTTGCCCAAGCCTGGGATTATGACACGTTGCGCACATCTGTGCTGGCGCTGGTTGTGGGGCGACGCTTCAATCTGCAGGAAACCGTGGCGCATGAAATATATGCGCTGGTGGCGGCGCGCCAGGGCGTGAAGGCGCTGCGTGTTTCCACCCGCAAGCCCGATATCTACCCTGATTGCGCTGCCGTGGGTGTCGAGATCTGCAGCTTTTGACGTAGTGGTTTCAGGGCGTTGGCGGATTCAGGGCGTCGTCGTTCGCCCGCACGGCCCAAGGCTGGTGATTGCGGCGCGCCAGTCATTGGCCAGTGCCAGGTTGCCGCCGCCGGCCGCCACCGGCAGCCGGGCTGGCAGGAAGCACGCCAACCGGTAGCGTAACAGCGTTTCAGGCTTCACGATTGTCGCTGATTCATCAATGACATCGCCGCGCGCCACGGCAATGCGGCGCGGCTCGCCGGGGCGCGCCGTGACGACCATCGTCAGGCCTTTGCCATCGGCAGCGGTCAGGAAGAACTGGCTTTCGCTTTCGCCCGGCACCGTGCCGGCCGCGCGAAAACCATTGGAAACGCCGGTGATGACGGGGACTTTGCCCGACCGGGCCTCGATGGCGAGGGTGCGGGTGCGGGCTTCCATGCTGCTATCGAACGGTTGCTGCGCCGAGCCACTGACCAATTGCGCCTTGCCATCGGCGGTCGGATTGGTCAGCCAGGCCAGGATGGTTGCGCCCTTGGGCTTGGGGGGGCGGCCGCGCGCATCAAGGGGTGCATCCCACAGCCACGACAGGCTGGCCGGAATCGCGCCCGGTGCGACAATCGCGGCGTCGACGGCGGCGGTGATCAGCAGGCGGGCGTGGCCGGCGGGCACCCCGGGTGATTCCTTGGGCGAAAGCCGGTCGCTGCGGGTAATGATGGCGCGCACAATCACCGGTGCGGCCAAGGTCATATCCGCCAGATCGGCATGGGTGGGAGCGGCAACCATGGGCATTGTGACCGGTGGTGCGGCGGTGGCCGCGCCCGACAGAATCAGTGCAAGGCCGGCCGTGAGAGTGTATAAATTGCGTATATTGATCATGTCGCCAGTCTACGCCGGGTTGCCGCCATCAGCAATCGACACGAAAATATCTCCAATAGCGATCGTTACGCGCCGGTTGGATAGCCAAATGCGTGCTTGGCGTAATAAATGAATCATCGGGGCTGATCCGCCATCCTGCCGCATTTTCGGCACAAAGCTGTTGCGGCCCCGGCCTTGATGCGGTTAAGGCTGTGTGGAGAGGGATTGCCGCAAGGCTGAAGGGGAGCGGACGCACCCGGCGATTCCTGTATTGGTGAGAGGGAGTTTCGCAGCGCCCATGGCATACGCTGAGGAGAAGATGAGCACCAACCGGATGGTGGCACTAGGCCTTGTGGGCCTGTTGCACGTCGGGCTGGGCTATGCCTTTATCACGGGGCTTGCTCTCAAGGCCGTCAAGGCTATCGTGAACCCGATTGAAGCGGTCAACGTCAAGGAAGAGGCACCGCCGCCTGACGAGCCGCCGCCACCGCCACCCAAGGATATCGAGATCCCGCCGTACGTGCCGCCGCCCGAAGTGTCGGTGGTTTCCGAGGCAGCGCCGACGATAACCGTCCAGCAAACCCAGCCACAGCCCGAGCCGCCGCGCTTCACACCGCCGGCACCCAAGGCTCCGCCGGCGCCGGTTTTGTCGCCACCGACGCCGGCAACGGCCAAGGGTCGTGGCAATACCTTCAGCGACGATGATTTTCCGGATGCCTCGCGGCGTGCCGAAGAACAGGGCGTAACGCGCGTTTCGTATGTCATCGATGCGACGGGCAAGGTTTCAAACTGCACCGTCACACAGTCGAGCGGCTCGCCGCGGCTGGATGATGCGACCTGCAAGATCATCATGCGTCGGTTCCGCTTCAACCCGGCAACGCGTGATGGTGAGCCGGTGTCGGAAACCAAATCTCAGCCAGTTCGCTGGCAGTTGAAGGACTCCCGTTAGCCGGGAATTGCGCCGGCCGACATTCTGCCCTGCGCAGTGTGTTGCAACCGGTGCGCGAAACTGGACGCTCTAGGCCAAACAAAACTGACGCAAATCAAAACGATCGTCGAGATCGAACAATCGAGGGAAGATTACAATGGAAACAGTCGCAGTCGATAATCCTTATGGCCTGCAGGCCGCGCTTGAACAGGGCGGCATCATCGCACAGTCGGTGTTCGCGATCCTGGTCATCATGTCGCTTGGTTCGTGGTTCATCATCATTACCAAGTACATCGATCAGCGTAAGGTGCTGTCTGAATCAGCCACCCTTGAAAAGAAGTTCTGGACGGCTTCGGATCTCAAGACCGGCGCATCCAAGCTCGACAAGAATTCGCCTTTCCGCCAGATCGTTGACGATGCCCTGCGCGCATCGGACCATCATGAAGGTCGCCTGACCGACAAGATCGATCAGCACGAATGGGTGACGATGGCGCTCAACCGTTCGACCAACAGCGTCACGTCGAAGCTGCAGAGCGGCCTCGCGTTCCTCGCATCGGTTGGTTCGACCTCGCCGTTCATCGGTTTGTTCGGCACCGTCGTCGGCATCTACCGCGCCCTCATCAACATCGGCCTTGCAGGCCAGGCATCGATCGACAAGGTCGCCGGCCCGGTCGGTGAAGCGCTCATCATGACCGCGCTTGGTCTCGCCGTCGCCGTGCCGGCCGTGCTCGGCTACAACTGGCTGATCCGTCGCAACAAGGAAGTCGTTGAAAAGCTCAACAACTTCTCGGCAGACGTGCATGGCGCTCTCGTTTCGGGTGCTCGCATCGCAACACCAGTCGGTGCTCCTGTTGTTGCCAAGCCCGCGGCGCGCTGACAGCGCAACTAGCCAGGGAAGGGCTCAGCCACCATGTCGATGAACGTCGGATCGCCGAATGAAGACGGCAGCGAAGCGCCGATGACCGAAATCAACACGACGCCGCTGGTCGACGTCATGTTGGTGCTGCTCATCATCTTTCTGATCACCGTCCCGGTCGCCATCCAGGTTGTGCCGTTGACGCTGCCGACCGTGACCAACTTGCCGACGACCACCAAGCCCGAGAACATGCTGCTTTCGGTCGATTCGAACTGCGACACCTTTGTCGGGCAAACCAGGGTCGATTCGAAGCAGGAGCTGCTTGATCGTGCTGTGAAGCACCTGAAGGACGATATCGCCCGTCAGGAAAAGCTCGGCGGCAAGATCGAACTGCCCGAGGCCCATATCCGCGGCGACAAGGATATGGAATATCGCTGCGTTGGCGGGGTGATCTACACCCTGCAACGTGCCGGCTTCCTCAAGCTTGGTTTCATCTCGGAAGCGGCATCGGGTTCGGTCGTTCGCTAGTCGCTGGCGCAAAAGTCTCTGCGGCGGCCGGGCGAAGGCCAGCCGCCGCAGCTAACCAGGAGTAAGGTCACATGTCCATTTCCATGGGCGCCAGCGCCGAAGGGGATGCCGTCCCCGACATGAACACGACGCCGCTAATCGACGTCATGCTCGTGCTGCTTATCATGTTCATCATCACCATTCCGGTGCAGACCCACGCCGTCAAACTCGATTTGCCGGCACCCGCACCACCGACCAACACCCCGATCGACCCGATTTTCAACCAGGTTGATATCGATTTTCTGTCGAACATCTATTGGAACAAAGTCGAAGTCGATCTGCCGACGCTGAAAAGCTATATGCGGCAGGCGTCAAATTTGCCGAGCCAGCCCGAGTTGCGCCTGCACCCCGAAGGTCTGGCCAAATATTCGGTCGTTGACGAAGTCATGGCGGCGGCGCAACAGGCCGGCATCACCAAAATGGGCTTTGTCGGTAACGAAGCCTACGCCAATTAAAGCCTTGCGGCGGTGAAATCGAGGGGGGCGGGCCGCAGGGTCCGCCCTTTTTGATTGTGGTCGGCACTGCCGGGTGCCGGCTACCCTGTCGGCCTGTGACCCTGTCAGTCGGTAACCATGTCGGCTACACTTGGGGAAAGTTTTCGGGGAGAGACAGGATGAGCGATCGCTTGGCAGGCAAGGTGGCGCTTGTCACCGGCGCCGCTTCGGGGCTGGGGGCAGAAACGGCGCGGCGGCTCGCTGGTGCGGGCGCTGCGGTAATGCTGTCAGATCTCAACAGCATGGCGGGCGAAATCGTTGCCGCGAAAATCACCGCGAGCGGCGGCCGCGCCGCCTTCATCGTCCAGGATGTCTGCAGCGAGGATGGCTGGGCCACCGCCGTCACCGCGACCACCGAGGCTTTTGGACGGCTCGACATCCTCGTCAACAATGCCGGCATCGTCGGCAACCAGCTCGACCTGATGACCCACAGCCTCGCCGATTGGCGGCGCATCCTTGCGGTCAACCTCGATGGCGTCTTCCTCGGGATGCGCGCCGTCGGCCCGGTCATGGCCGCCCAGGGTGGCGGCTCGATCATCAACCTGTCGTCTATTCTCGGCAAGGTCGGCATGGCCAATACCAGCGCCTATTGTGCGTCAAAAGGCGGGGTGCTGATGCTCACCAAAGCCGCCGCTGTCGAATGGGCGCCGCTTGGCATCCGGGTCAATTCGGTCCATCCCGGCTTTATCGATACCCCGATGGTCGCCGATGCCCTGCACGCATCGGAAAATGGCAATGAAATGCGCAGCGCCATTATCGCCGCGCACCCGCTCGGACGGCTTGGGATCCCGCGCGAAATCGCCGATGCGATCGTCTTCCTCGCATCGGACGAGGCCAGTTTCATGACCGGGGCCGAAATGGTGGTGGATGGGGGCTTTACGGCGCAGTAAGGCTTTTAAGCGGGCCTGACAGCGCGTGCTCCCGGCGCCAGTTCAGGCGCTCAGCGCGGCTTCCATTTCCGCCAGCAGCAACCAGCGTTCTTCGGCGCTGGCGAGATCGGCGCGGACTTTTTCAAGCTCGGCGCTGACGTTGGCGAAGCGTTTGGGGTCACGGCTGTAGAGGTTGGGGTCGGCGAGCACGGCTTCGTGGCGGGCGATGGCGGTGGTGAGGGTTTCGAGCCGCGCCGGCAGTTCGGTGAGTTCGCGCGCGTCCTTGAAGCTCAGCTTGGCAGCCTTGGCCCTGGGGTTTTCATAGGTGGCGATCTTGGCACCGGCGTTGGCCTTGCCGCCCTTCGCCCCCCCGGTTTTTGCCTCGCGTGCGGCGGCGAGTTTTTCCTTGTTATAGCGCGCCCATTCGGACCAGCCGCCGACAATGGTTTCGCTATGGCCCTCGCCATCAAGCGCGACGACCATGGTGACGACGCGATCGAGAAAGGCGCGATCATGGCTGACCAGCAGCACGGTGCCGGCATAATCGTCGAGCACTTCTTCGAGCAGGTCGAGCGTTTCCATGTCGAGATCGTTGGTTGGTTCATCGAGCACCAGCAGGTTCGACGGCGTGGCGAATTCGCGGGCCAGCAGCAGCCGTGAACGTTCACCGCCGGAAAAGCCATCGACCGGCGCATCGATGACCGACGGATCAAAGAGGAATTCCTTCAGATAGCCGGCGACATGCTTGCGCACCCCGTTGACTTCGAGCCATTCGCCGCCATCGGCAAGCACATCGCGGACGGTCTTGCCGACACCGTTTTCGGCATCCAGCCGCTGGCGGCGTTGGTCGATGATGGTCGGGTTCAATGATTTGGCGCGCTTGATCTCGCCGCTGTCGGGGTCGATCTGGCCAAGCAGTAACTTGATCAGTGTCGATTTGCCGGCGCCATTGGGGCCGATGATGCCGATGCGATCACCGCGGCGGACGCGCAGCGACAGGTCGCTGAGGATGGCGCGGCCACCAAAGCTCTTGCCGACATGATGCGCATCGATCAGCACCTTGGTCTTGCCATCGTCACTGGTGGTGGCGATCTTTGCCACCGCATCGCCCGTTGTCATCGCCTTCCGCGTGGCGCGCAGTTCGATCAACTTGGCGAGCCGGCCTTCGTTGCGGCTGCGGCGCGCGGTGACGCCGCGCAACAGCCAATGTTCTTCGGCCTTCAGCTTGGTATCGAGTTTGCTGGCGTTCTTGGCCTCTTCGGCGGCGACTCGATCCGACCATTCCTCGAAACCGCCGAACCCGACTTCGGCGCGGCGCAGCGTGCCGCGATCGAGCCACAGGCAGTTTTTGGTGAGGCGGGTCAGGAAGGCGCGGTCATGGCTGATCGCCAGCATGCCGCCGTTGAAGCGATCGAGCCAGTTTTCAAGCCATTCGATGGCGGCGATATCAAGGTGGTTGGTCGGTTCATCGAGCAGCAGCAGCCCCGGCTGTTCGGCGAGCGCGCGGACCAGCGCGGCGCGGCGGCGCTCGCCCCCCGATGCGGTGGCGGCGTCGCGATCAAGATCGGCACCGAGCCGCGAGGCGACCGATTCGAGCATGTGATCGGCTGGCGCATCATGGCCGGCGCGGGCATAATCGCCGAGCGTGGCGAAGCCGGTGAGATCGGGATCCTGATCGAGCCGGACGATCCTGAGCGCTGGTGAAACCGCGCGGCGGCCTTCGTCGAGTTCGATCTCGCCAGCGATGAGCTTCAACAGCGTGGTCTTGCCGACGCCGTTGCGGCCGATCAGCGCCAGCCGATCGCGCGCGTCGATGGTCAGATCAAGGCCGCGGAACAGCCAGTTGCCGCCTTGGCGCAAGCCGGCGTTTTCAAGAGTGAGGATGGGTTCGGGCATGGTCGATCAGGCTGGGCCGGTGCGAACGGCGGAACAGGAAGAGAAGGCTGCGCCAAGTGGCCCGTAATGCCGCGAAGGGCAAATGGAATCGCGCCAAGCCGGCCCCGACAGGGTGAAGCAGGCCGCCGGCTGAATTACATTCATCGGCTATTCACGGCATTGCTGGCATTGAATAAGCCCATATTTTTCGCCAGTGTCTGTGTTCATGTCGTTTCGTATCTCTCTTCTGCTTTTTGTTGTGCTCGCCGCTGCAAACCCGGCTGCTGCCGGCGTGGAAGACCGGGTGCGCGATTTGCAGCAAGCCGGCGACATCATGCCGTTTGAAGCGATCCGCAGCCGGGTAATGCAGCAGGTGCCCGGCGATTATGTCGGGGTGGAATTCGACGCAACGACCTTAACCTACCGTTTCCGCTTTCTTGTCGATGGCAACGTGATTAACGTCGACGTCGATGCGCGCACCAGGCAACGTCGCCGCGCGCGCAATTTTTAAGGGGCAGGCATGCGCGTATTGGTCGTCGAGGACGAGCCTAATCTGCAACGGCAGTTGAAATCTGCGCTGGAAGGCGCCGGATATGCGGTCGATGCCGCCGGTGATGGCGAAGATGGTCATTATCTGGGCAGCACTGAAAGTTATGATGCCGTCGTGCTCGATCTCGGCCTGCCCGAAGTCGATGGGCTGACGGTGCTTGATCGCTGGCGCAAGGCGGGCCTCGCCATGCCGGTCCTGGTGCTGACGGCGCGCGATAGCTGGTCCGACAAGGTGGCCGGGCTTGATGCCGGCGCCGATGATTACCTCGCCAAGCCCTTCCAGACCGAAGAACTGATCGCCAGGTTGCGCGCGCTTATCCGCCGCGCCGCCGGGCAAGCGACATCGGAATTGACGGCGGGCGGCGTGCGGCTCGATTCGCGGTCGGGCCGGGTGACGCTGGATGGTGAGCCGGTGAAGTTGACGGCGCAGGAATTCAAACTGCTCAGCTATCTCATGCACCACAAGGGCAAGGTGGTCAGCCGCACCGAATTGATCGAGCATATCTATGACCAGGATTTTGATCGGGATTCGAACACCATCGAGGTGTTCATCACCCGCATCCGCAAAAAGCTCGGCCCCGAGCTGATCAGCACGACGCGCGGCCTTGGCTATAGTCTCGACGATCCAGCCTGACCTTAGCGTTGCGGCGCGCCGCAATCGCTGGTCACCGGCGTCATCGCTGCGGTTGCGCATGATCGCACTGGCGGCAGCGTGGATCATCCCGCTGTTGGGATTGGGCGGTATCGCGCTCGATCGTGTGCTGGTGGGGGCGATAACCCGAAATTTCGACAGCCAGCTTGATTTTGTGCTGACCGCCATGGTTTCGAGCGCCGAACTGGATGATGCTGGCGACGTGCATTTTTTGCGCCCGCTGGGTGACCAGCGCTTTTTTGAACCATATTCGGGGCTTTATTGGCAGGTTTCGGCGCGAACGCAGGATCGTTTTCGTTCAAGATCCTTGTGGGATCGGGTGCTGGCCGGATCAACCGGGCGCGATTGCCGCAAGCCGTGCCGGTATGGGAGCAACCGTTTCCCCGGCGAGCCGCTGCGCATCGTGGCGCGCGACATCCGCTTGCCGGGCGCGTCGACGGTGTTCTATTTTCAGGTGGCGCAATCGACCCGTGATCTCGATCTGCAGGTTCGCCAGTTGAGGGCAATCCTGTTCTGGTCACTGGGTGCGCTGGGGTTGGGGCTGCTGACGCTGGCGGCGTTGCAATCGACCTATGGGCTGACACCGCTCGGCCGGGTCAGCCGGGCGATCGCGGCGATCAGGTCGGGTGAAGCCCGGCGGGTGGGCACGGATTATCCCGTCGAAATTGCGCCACTGGTGGGCGAGATAAATGAACTGCTCGACCATAATGAACAACAGGCCGAGGCGGCGCGGCGCCATGCCGGCAATCTCGCGCATGCGCTGAAAACCCCGATGAGCGTGCTGATCGGTGAAATTCAGGGGCGTGACGATCCGTTGGCGCAGGTGGTGGCGCGCGAGGTGCAAACCATGCGCCGTCATGTCGATCACCAGCTGGCAAGGGCGCGCGCTATCGGCCGGCGCGGCGCGTCGACGGCGCGCACGCCGGTCTGGCCATCATTGCAGGCGATTTCGCGGACGGTTTCGCAAATTCACCGCGACCGTGATGTCACCATCGATCTTGCCGGCGACAAGACGCGGGTGTTCCGCGGCGAACAGCAGGATCTTGAGGAAATGGTCGGCAATCTGGTCGACAATGCCGCGCTGCACGGTGGCGGACGCGTGTTTATCACGTTGGGCGGCAGCGCCGAAACCGTTGAAATTCTGGTCGAGGATGATGGGCGGGGGATTCCAGCCGCGGCGCGGGCGCTGCTGTTTGCTCGTGGCGAGCGGCTCGATACCGACAAGCCGGGCACCGGGCTCGGCCTTGCGATCGCTCGCGACGTGGCCGAAATCTATGGTGGCAGCATAGCGCTCGAAGAATCCGAGGATCTCGGCGGGCTGTTGGTGCGGCTCAGCCTGCCTGCGGCCGAAGGCTGAACCGGCGGGCGATCATTGCCGCGCTGCGACCTGGTGATGGCGAATCACCTCATCGATGATGAAGCGCAGGAATTTTTCGGAAAATTCGGGGTCGAGTTTGGCGGTTTCGGCGAGCGCGCGCAGCCGCGCCACCTGCGCTGCCTCACGGCCGGGATCGGCGGGCGGCAGGCCGGCGGTGGCCTTATGGGCGCCGACCGCCTTGGTGATCCGGAAGCGTTCGGCCAGCATGAAGACCAACGCGGCATCGATATTGTCGATACTGTCGCGATAGCCGGCTAAAATTTCGTCAGACACGGTTGCCCCCTTTGCAGCAGGGCCACCTTTGCGGCGTATTCGCGCGGTGGCAAGGTGCAGGCTTGCAAGCCGGGGCTATCAGGCTAAGAACTCTGGCTGATGACAGCGACGATCCACAATCTGCGCAAGCGCAGCGATCCTTCGATGGCCGGGCTGATGGCGTTGACAGCGTCGGGCCTGACCCAGGTCAACCATGTCATCATCGACCGGATGCAATCACCGGTAGCGCTGATCCCCGAACTTGCCGGTCATCTGATTGCCGGCGGCGGCAAGCGCTTGCGGCCGATGCTGACGCTGGGCTGCGCGGCGCTGCTCGAATATGGTGGGACGCGCCATCATAAATTGGCGGCAGCGGTCGAATTCATCCATACAGCGACCTTGCTGCACGATGATGTTGTCGATGTTTCGGGGCTGCGGCGCGGCAAGCCTACCGCCAACCGGTTGTGGGGCAACCCGGCCAGCGTGCTTGTCGGCGATTTCCTGTTCAGTCGCTCGTTCGAACTGATGGTCGAAGATGGCTCGCTGCGGGTGTTGAAAATTCTGAGCTCGGCTTCGGCGATCATCGCCGAAGGCGAGGTCGCGCAATTGACGGCGCAGCGCAACGTCGAGACCAACGAGGATCGCTATCTCGAAATCATCACGGCCAAGACAGCGGCGCTGTTTGCCGCCGCCTGCCAGATTGCCGCGATTGTAGCGGAGCGGGATGCGGCGGTTGAAGCGGCGCTGGAGGCCTATGGCCGCCACCTTGGCATCGCTTTCCAGCTTGTCGATGACGCTATCGATTATGTGTCGGACGCCGATACGATGGGCAAGGATGTCGGCGATGACTTTCGCGACGGCAAGATCACCCTGCCGGTCATCCTCGCATATGCCCGCGGCAACGAGGCCGAGCGCGAATTCTGGCGGCTGGCGATGAGCGGCCGGGCCAATGGCGACGCCGAACTGGCGCGCGCGTCGGCGTTGTTGCAATCGACCAAGGCGGTAGCCGACACTATGGCGCGCGCCCGCCATTATGGGGCGCGGGCGATCGATGCGCTGGCGGGGTTCCCCAACGGTCCGGCAAAAGCCGCGCTGACTGAAACGGTCGAATTTGCGATTGCCCGGGCCTATTAAGTTTCTTCCGGATCGCCGACCTCATAGAGTTTGAGATTGCGGCCGCTGATCGCCAGCGCCGCCCATTGCGCCCGCCACGCGGCGATATGATTGCTGCGAAAATGAGCCTGCAGATGGGCGCGCGTGTCCCAAAGCTCGGTGATATGCATCAGCCCGGGGTCGAGCACGTCTTCGGCATAGCTGTAATCGAGGCAGCCCGGTTCGGCACGGCTCGATTCGATCATTGCGCGCATTGCTGGCCGGGCGCGGGCAAGTGCGCCGGGCGGCAGCCGGATGGTTCCGGTAATCAACAACATGGCCAGTCCTTCCCCACAAACCGGCGACCCCGCTTTTTTTGGGCATAGTAGCGATTGCAACGCCGCTTGAACATCCGGGCACAATCAGCGAAGGAAAGATCATGCTTGCTCGCCTCTATCAGCGTCCCAAATCCTCCATGCAATCGGGCCGGGCCCGCATGGGCGAATGGTTGCTGGAGATCGAACGCGACGAACCACAGCGGCCTGACCCGTTGACAGGATGGCCAGGATCGGGCGCAACGCAAACCCAGGTGCAATTGCGTTTTGCCACGCGCGCAGCGGCAGTCGCCTATGCCGAGGCGAACGGCCTGACGCTGGAGGTGGTACCGCTTGGTCCGCGCAGCCTCAAGCTGCAGGCCTATGCCGATAATTTCAGATAGACGGCCTTGCGCGCCCGTAGCTCAGCTGGATAGAGCGCGGGACTTCTAATCCTGAGGCCGCTGGTTCGAATCCAGCCGGGCGCGCCAATATTTCAACGTGTATCAGGTCGGCGGCGGGGCGGCGCATCATGCGCTTGTGCTGGACGCAGGCCATCGGGACCGCCATGAAGAGGCGAAACCAGCCTTGGGGATTACCGATGACCGATACACTGCCAACCAGCGGGCTTCAGTTGCGTTCGCTTGTGACTGCCGCCGGCACACTTGAGCTGTCGCTGGTCGACACGCCCGTGCGAGCGCCAGGGCCTGACCAGATATTGGTGCGCATCGAAGCGGCGCCGATCAACCCTTCGGATATCGGGCTGTTGTTTGGCGCGGCCGACATGGCCAGCGCGCGCCAGATGGGCACAGCGGCGGCCCCGCATGTCATCGCCGATATTTCGGCCGCCGGGATGCGCGCCATGGCGGCGCGGGTCGGCGAATCGATGCCGGTTGGCAATGAAGGCGGCGGCACGGTGATCGCGGCGGGCGCGTCGCCGGCCGCACAGGCGCTGCTGGGCAAGACAGTCGGCGCGCTGGGCGGCGCGATGTATGCCGAATATCGCACCTTGCGGACCAGCGATGTCGTGGTGCTGGGCGACGGTGCGACCGCCGAGCAGGGGGCTTCGTGCTTCGTCAACCCGCTGACCGCGCTGGGCATGACCGAGACGATGAAGCGCGAAGGCCACACTGCGCTGGTGCACACCGCGGCGGCATCGAACCTGGGGCAGATGCTCAACAAGATCTGCATCAAGGACGGCATAGCGCTGGTCAATATCGTGCGCAGCGCCGAACAGACGGCGTTGCTCAAGGGTCTGGGGGCGGCGCATGTC
>JBBQMB010000023.1:0-28824 GCA_038328515.1 Sphingomonadales bacterium | reverse complement strand
TGCCAGTGCTGACGGCACACCCCACCGAAGTGCGCCGCAAGAGCATGATCGATCGCGAAGCCAGCATCACCGCACTGATGGCGGCGTGTCACGACGGTTTTTGCGCGCCCGCGACCGAAGCCGAACTGATCCGCCAGATAACCATTTTGTGGCAGACGCGCCCATTGCGCGCCGTCAAGCCGGTGGTCGCCGACGAAATCCAGTCGGCGCTCTCCTATCTCGCCGGCAGCTTCCTGCCGGTGCTGCCGCGCCTCCATGCACGTTGGGAAACGCTGACCGGCGCCCGGCTCCCGCCCTTTTTGCGCCCCGGAAGCTGGATCGGCGGCGACCGCGACGGCAACCCCAACGTCAATGCCGAAACGCTGGCCACGGCATTGGCGGCGCAGGCGGGGGCGGTGATCGGCCATTATCTTGATGAATTGAACGCATTGGGCAGCGAATTGTCGATGTCGTCGCACAGCGTCGGGGTGACGCCGGAACTCGCTGCCCTCGCCGATGCCAGCGGCGATGCGGCCGCCAGCCGCGCCGATGAACCCTATCGCCGCGCGCTGATCGGCATTTATGCCCGCGTCGCTGCCAATCATCTGACGCTCGCCGGTCGCCCGGCGCCGCGGCCAGCAACGGTGAACGGCCAGCCCTATGCCCGGGCTGCCGATCTGCTGGCCGATCTGAGCATCGTTGCCGGGTCGCTCGAACACCATGGCGGCAAGGCGATGATCGGCAGCCGGCTTGCCGCACTGATCAGCGCTGTCGAAATTTTCGGCTTTCATCTCGCCACGCTCGATCTGCGCCAGAATGCCGATGTCCATGCCCGGGTCGTCGGCGAATTGCTCGCGGTTGCCGGGGTGACGCGCGATTATGCGGCGATGGATGATGCGGCGCGGGTGGCGCTGCTGGGCAGCGAGCTTGCCTCGCCGCGCCTGCTGTTCAATCCGCACGCGCAATATGAGGCGGAAACCCTTGGCGAAATGGCGATTTTGCGCGCGGCTGCCCGCGCCCATGCCAGCTTTGGGCCCGAAGTCATCCGCGCCTATATCGTTTCAAAGACCAGTGGCGTCGCCAATTTGCTCGAAGTCTATGTGCTTTTGAAGGAAGTCGGGCTGTATATCCCGGGCGACCCGCCATCGTGCGCGATGATGGCGGTCCCGCTGTTTGAAACCATCGAAGATCTGGAAGCCGCACCGCATGTGATGGCCGATTATCTCGATCGCCCCAAGTCGGCGGCGCTTGCCGCAGCGCGCGGCCATCAAGAGGTGATGATCGGCTATTCGGATTCGAACAAGGACGGCGGCTATCTGACGTCCAACTGGTCGCTTCACGAAGGTGCACTGGCGCTGGCCGAAGTGTTTGCCGCGCGCGGGCTGCAAATGCAGTTGTTCCATGGCCGCGGCGGCGCCGTGGGGCGCGGTGGCGGCCCCGCCTTCGATGCCATCCGTGCCCAGCCGCAAGGCACGGTGATGGGCCGTATCCGCATCACCGAACAAGGCGAAGTCATCGCGTCGAAATATGGCACGCCGGCAATCGCTGAAACCAGCCTTGAAACCATGACCGCCGCCACGCTGCTCGCCAGCCTTGAACCGCCGCGGCTGGCGACTGCCGATTTTGCGCGCTTTCGGGCCGCAATGGCGCAGATCAGCAGCGCTGCCGGCACGGCCTATCGCGGGCTGGTCTATGAAACGCCGGGCTTCAACGCCTTTTTCCGCGGCAGCACGCCGATCACCGAGATTGCCGAACTGAAGATCGGCTCGCGCCCGGCGTCGCGAACCCGCAGCGACCGCATCGAGGATCTTCGCGCTATCCCCTGGGTGTTCAGTTGGGCGCAGGCGCGGATCATGCTGCCGGGCTGGTATGGCGCCGGCCAAGCGCTCGCCGGGTTCAAGGACAAGGGCTTGCTCGCCGAAATGGTCGCAAGCTGGCCGTTTCTGGGCGCCACCTTGTCGAATCTTGAAATGGTGCTGGCCAAATCGAACATGGAAATCGCCCGCCGCTATGCCGGACTGGTCAGTGATGCAGCGCTGCGCCGGGCGATTTTTGCGACCATTGAAAGTGGCTGGCAGCAGACACACGACGTGCTGCTCGAACTGACCGGCCAGTCACAATTGCTCGAGAAACAACCGGCCCTGGCGCAATCGGTGCGCTTGCGGCTGCCGTATATCGATCCGCTCAACGAATTGCAGATCGATCTTATTCGCCGCCGCCGCGCTGGCGAGGCCGATGCCCGGATCGCGGAAGGGATTCACCTGACCATCAATGGCATCGCCGCTGGCTTGCGCAACAGCGGCTGACGCGCGATGCTGCAGCAGGGGATGGTGCAGGGGTAACGAGGTTGTCTACGGTCTATGCGTTGCTGGTGGGTATCAATGACTATCCGGAACCGGTGCCCAAACTTACCGGCTGCATCAATGATGTCATGGCCTTTCGGGATTTTCTCGAAAAAAATTTCGACAAGGGCTATCTCAAGATAAAGGCGTTGACCGATGCCGGGGCAAGCCGCGCCGCCATCATTGCCGGTTTTCGTGATCATCTGGCACAGGCCAGCAGCGGTGACATTGCGGTGTTCTATTTTTGCGGGCATGGCGCGCAATCGCCGACTGCCGCTGAATTCAAGGCGTTCTACCCCGACGGCAAGGAGGAAGGGCTGGTCTGCCATGACAGCCGCACCCCTGGCAATTTCGATCTCGCCGACAAGGAACTCGCCGTTCTAATCGACGAACTCGCAAGCCGCGGATCCGAAGTCACGGTCATCCTCGATTGCTGCCATTCGGGATCGGGCACCCGCGATATTGCCGATGACCTGCTTGTCACCCGCATGACCAGCGGCAACAGCTATGAACGCAAGATCACCGACTATATCGACAATCACTATGCCGATCTGCTGGCGGCCGGCAAAAGCCTGTCGATCCCGCAAGGCAGCCATGTCTTGATGTCGGCGTGCCGCGATATCGAAACCGCCAAGGAAATACCCGGCAAGGGCGGCGTATTCACGTCCAGCCTGATCAAGGCGCTGGCCGGCAATACCGGGCATATCAGCTATTATGATCTGATGATCCGCTGTCGCGATGCGGTGCGCAGCTTTGTCCAGTCGATGGAGCGCATCCAGAACCCCGAATTCGAAGCGCTGGGCGGTGCCAGCCTCGATGCCGGCTTCCTGGGGCGGCAGCCGCGCTTCGATGGCCGGCGCTATGCTGTCAGCTACGCCAATGGCGTCTGGAACGTGACGTGCGGGTCGATAGACGGTTTGTCACCCGATGCCGGAAAGGTAAGTTTTTTGCTCTATCGCGAGGATGACCCGAGCGTGCGGGCAGGGCCTGCAGCGGCAATCACGGTCGGCGGCACCCAGACCAGCATCGATTTCCTTGGCGATCCGGCACTGCGCTATCGTGCCGAAATCGCCTCGGCGCCGGCAACGACGCTTCCCGTCCGCTTTGCCGGCGAAAGCGCCATCAAGGCGGCGCTTGCCAGCGCCATCGCCGCCGATCCGCGCGCCGGGGTGGTATTGAGCGAAGCCGACGCCGGCTATGCGCTGGCGATCTCGGGTGCCGAACTGCTGCTGACCAGCGCCAGCGGCATAAGCCTGCAACGCGTGCCGATCGACCCGGCGCAGCTCGATCTGTCGGCGACCACGATGCTCGGGGTTCTCCAGCGCATTGCCCGGTGGGAGGCGATGCTGGCGCGGCAAAACCCCGCGACCCGGCTCGACCCCGACAGTATCGATCTCGTCTATGCCGAAGCCGGTGCCGGCAGCGAGCCCAGGGTCCACAAGGCCGGCACCGTGGCGCTGTCGTACAGCGGCAGCCGCCTGCGCGGTACGATCAAAGTGCGCAATTTCAGCCAGGCCGAAGTCAGCATCGGACTATTCTATCTGGGGTCTGACTTCGGCATCCAGAAAATCGATTATCGCCGCATCCGGCCAGGCGAGGACCATGCCATCTTGTGGGGCGCCGGCGCGGATGAATATTTCGAACTGGCGCCCGGCAGCAATTTTGAGAGCGATGTCTTCAAGCTTATCGTCAGCAGCACGGATTTCGACGTCGCACCGCAATTGCAAAAGCCGCTGCGGCTTGGCGGCCTCACCCCCCTGCCCGCGGTCGAACGCCGGATCGGCAATGCCCAAAGCGCCGATCCGGATGATACGGCGCTCGCCGGTGACTGGTTCGCCATCGATTTTCGTTTCCAACTGGTGCGGCAGCTCGATGCCATCGGCCCTGCCGATACCAGCCTTGCCGATGGCAGCATCGTCATCAAGGGCCATGCCAGCTTTACCGCCGGGATCGGGCTGTCGAGCCTGGCGAACGATACCCGCGCGGTTGGCAACCCGGCGTTTCTCGGCAGGCTGGCGCTGGCGGGTATCACGCCCGTTGCGCTTGCTGGCACGCGCGATGCCGGCAACGGGCGCAGCGCCAATGTCATCGAGCTGAAAAACGTCAGCAACGGCGCAGCGCTGGCTGACCAACCGCTCGAGATCACCATAAATGCAGCGCTCCAGCCGGGTGAAACCTTGCTGCCTGCATTCTTTGATGGCGAATTCGTCCTGCCCGCCGGCGATTGCACCACCGACGCCCATGGCAACAGCCACTTGCGGATCACCGCCATTCCTGCTGGTGCCGACGCCGGGCACGACGAACGCAGCCTGACCGGTGCGGTCAAGCTGTTCCTGTTGAAAACCTATTTGAAGAAAACCGATACCAACCAGTTGCGCTGGGTATCCTATGCCGCCGATGGCACCCCATCGCGGCGCAGCGACGATATTGCCGCCAAGATTGCCGGTGCACAGCGCATCCTGTTGCTCGTCCATGGCATCATCGGGGATACCGATGCGATGGCAGCCGGCGCGCACAAAGCCGGCATCGACCGGAATTTCGACCTGGTGCTGACCTATGATTATGAAAATCTTTCGACCCCCATCGAAGCCACCGCGCGCCAGTTGAAAGACGATCTCGCGGCCATCGGCATCACCGCCGACACCGGCAAGCAGGTTACGGCGCTGGTCCATTCGATGGGTGGGCTGGTGGTGCGCTGGCTGATCGAACGCGAGGGCGGCAACGCGATCATCGCGCATCTCGTCATGTGCGGAACCCCCAACCAAGGCTCGCCGTTCGGCAAGGTCGCAACGGCGCGGCAAGTCATCAAGATCATGACGACGGTCGCACTCAATTTTGTGCCGCTGGCCGCCGTCTTTGCCAATGCGGTCAGCAATGCCATCGACTATAGCGAAAAACTCACACCCACGCTTGAACAGATGAACCCGGCATCGGACTTCATCAAGACGCTCAATGCCAGCCCCGACCCGGGCATTCGTTACACGATCATCGCTGGCGATATTGATCGCTACCAGGCTGATGCCGATCCGCTCATGGGCCGGTTGCTTGCCCGGATGGGCCGCAGCTTTGCGCTCGATGCACTGTTCGATCACCAGCCCAATGATATTGCCGTGGAGATCACCAGCATCGACGCGATAAGCGATGCACGCCGCTTGCCACCGTCGCGCAGCCGCATCGATTGTCACCACCTCAACTATTTTGCTGCGCCCGCCGGGCTGCTCGCCTTGACCACCACCGACTGGAAAGCGTCTAAGGATTAGGGTTTTGCGAACACCATGGCTTAATGACAGCGGCGATGCCAAAAGGGGGTAGGCCATAGGCCCGGGATCGATGCAAAAGTACCTCGACATCAATCTGTTCATTGCGCCCGGCGCCGATGGTAGCATCAGCGTCAACGCGGTGTCGCGCAATGGTGACGGCAGCGGCAATTTCACCTTGCCGTTCCGGCTGGACGAAATCACGGCAGCGCTGTTCCAGGGCCAGCAGGATGCGCGCCGCATCGGCAACGCCGAAGCGCCCGCCCCCGCCCCGGGCAGTGGCCCGTCACCCGAAAGTTATGGCATGGCGCTGTTCGATGCGCTGTTCCAGAAAAGCATTCGTGACGTTCTGGTCAGCAACCAGACCGCGGCGCGCGGCGCCATCGACCCGACCGGCGTCCGCATCCGGCTTTCGATCGCGATCGACAAGGATGGTATGGGCGATATCGCCAGCGTGCCCTGGGAGCTGATGCGCAGCCCGGGTGATATTTCGCCGCTTGTCGTCACCAATACCGCGCTGGTGCGCACCCTCGCCAGCAACCGGCCGACCGAGCCGCGGCCGATCCGCGATACGCTCAATATCCTCGTCATCACATCAAACCCGCCGGGCACCGATCCGCTCGATATCGACATTGAATTGTCACAGCTTCGGTCGATCTGGGCGGAACTGGCCAATGTCAGGGTCGAGATCATCGACAAACCGAGCAAGACGCGCCTGCTCGACAAATTGTCGGAATTGGATTTCCACATTGTCCACTACATGGGCCATGGCGGTTTTGACCCAGCCAATGGCGGCAAGTTGATGCTGCAGGATGACGCTGGCCAGCCATTGCTTGTCGGCGCCACCGATTTCGCCATCTGGCTGCAGAACGAGCCGCTGCATCTGGTCTTTCTCAACGCCTGCAATACCGGCACGACCGGCACCGACACGTTGTTGCACCCCTATGCCGGCGTGGCGACGGCGCTGGTCCGCGCCGGGGTGCCAGCAGTGCTGGCCATGCAATTCCCGATTTCGGATGCCAAGGCGATTGTTTTTGCCCGCACTTTTTACGATCGGATCAGCAAGGGCTATCCGATCGATGCCGCCGTCGCCGACGGACGCATGATGATCTACGAAGCCGAGCCAACCGCCGGCGTGTTTGCGACCGAATGGGCAACCCCGGTACTCTATCTGCGTGCTGCCGATGGCGACCTGCTTTCTGACGCGCTGCGCATCGTCCCGGCGGGGAGCGCGATGGCCAGTGCTGCCGCCGATGCCCCGGTCACGACCGTCACAAGCGTCGTCTGGAGCGACCCCTGGGGAAGCGCCGCCGATGGAGATTTCTGCATCTTTCTCGCCACCCCTGACCCGCCGCTCGAAAGCCAGCGTCAGCAACTTGGCCGGCTGCTGCGCGCTCTGCCTGGCGTGCGGGTCGTCGATGAAGTCCCGGCCGGTGATCGCGCTGCCCATGCCGCCGCAGTGACAGTGCTCGCACGCCGCGCCGACCTGTGCGTGCACCTGCTTGGCGCCACCCCCGGTGTCGCCATCGCTGCCGATGCCCCGCTGAGCAAGCTCGACACCTATCCCATGGAACAATTGCGCATCGGTATTGCCGAAGCCCGGGCGCAGTTGGTCATCATGACCAGCGAAGCGCGCGACAGCATTGACAGCCGTGCCTATGAAACGCGCATCGACGAGCTGGTCGCCTTGCCGCGCGATGACAAGAACAAATTCGAATTCCAGGTCATCGACAAGCTGGCGATCAACGATGCCGTGCTCGCCAAACAGGCCGAACTGGCGCGGTTGCGCGCGCCCACGCCGGGCGCCGCAACGGGCGGCGATCGCCGCAAGGCCTTTGTCGATGCGCACGGCAAGGATGTCGTTTTCGCCAATGATCTTGCCGATTTCCTCGATACCCGCAACATCGATACCAACATGTCGGCGGGCTCCAAGGCCAACCCCGACATGGCGGTGATCAACCAGGTCATCGGTTCGTCTTTCCTCTATGTCATCGTGCAGGGCGGTGTGGACAAGGATTGGGCTCGCAACCGCAAGATGGTCATCCGCCGTGCCGCCAACACCGCAAATCCGCCGGCCAAGTTGTTGATTACGCTCTATACGCCGGCCGCAGACGATAGCAGCAAGGTCAGTTTCGATCGTTTTACCGATTTCAATATTGTCGGCGATATCGACACGACGGCGCTTGGCGCATTGTTCGGCGACCAGAAATGACCGCCAGCGACAGCGAACGCAGCAATCCCTATGTCGGATTGCGGCCATTTTTCTTTGAAGACAGCCTGTATTTTTTCGGACGCGACCGCCAGATCAACGATCTGCTCTCCCTGCTGCGTCACAACCGTTTCCTGGGTGTCGTGGGTTCTTCAGGCAGCGGCAAATCCTCGCTGGTGCGCGCCGGCCTGTTGCCCATGCTGCTTGGCGGCTTTTTGGAATCGGAACGCGATCATTGGGCAATTGCGCAGGTCAAGCCGGGCGACACGCCGCTGATCAATCTCGCCGAAGGCTTGCTCCGCGCCACCGGCGAAACCGCAACACCCGATGCCATTGCCGCGCTGGCTGACGATATTCGCGACCGGCATGCCGATGCCGTTACCCAATATCTGGCCCGGCATGTCGCCTCCAGCAATATCCTCATTCTCGTCGACCAGTTCGAAGAGATTTTCGCCTTTCGCAACAAGCCTGGCGACCCCGGCCCGCAACAAGCCAGGGATCGCGCCCAGCGCCGCAGTGAAGCCAGCGCCTATGTCGACCTGATGCTGCGGCTGGCTGAATATCCTGATCTGCCGATCTATGTCGTGCTCACCATGCGCACCGATTTTCTGGGCGATTGCGATCTTTTCTACGGCCTGCCCGAAGCGCTCAATATCGGCCGCTATCTGGTGCCGCGCCTGTCACGCGAGGAACTGCGCGAAGCCATCGAATGTCCGGCCAATCTGGCCGGCGCCAGCGTGGCGCCGCGCCTACTCGATCAACTGCTCAACGCCCTTGGTGACCGTGCTGACCGGCTGCCGGTGGTCCAGCATGCGCTGGTGCGCACTTTTGACGAATGGGTTCGTCATGGCCGCCGTGGCCCGATTGATCTTGTGCACTATGAAGCCGTTGGCGGGCTCGAACGCGCCCTCAACAACGAAGCGGATGCCGCCATGGCAGGGCTTGAACCATGGCTCGTCGAAGCCGTTTTCCGGCGGCTGACCGACACCGACATCAACCAGCGCCGGGTGCGCAGCCCGGCACGGATCAGCGAACTGATGGCGGTTACCGGGGTTGATCGCGCTGCAATCGATGCGGTCATCGCGCCCTTTGCCGACAAGCGCCGCAGCTTTCTCTATGTCTCGAACGATGGCCGACCCGATGATCCGCGCGTCGACATCGCGCATGAAGCCCTGATCCGCAACTGGGACCGGCTGGTCGGCTGGACCGACACCGAAAACCAGATCCGCGAGACGTTCATCGACCTTGTCGAACGCGCGCGGCGCTGGCGTGCCGGCACCGGATCCTTGCTCGAAGGCCCCGAACGCCGCAGCGCCATCGCCTGGGCCACCGCGACCAACCCGAAACCCGGCTGGGCGCTACGCTATGCCGTGGCCGATGATGATCATGACGCGCTGTTCGCTTATCTCAACGCCAGCCAGAAATCTCTCTACCGCTGGCGCGGGCTGACGATTGCGTTGCCTGTCGCAATGTTGTTGAGCGTTTCGGTGCTATTCGGTTATTCTGAAACCGAAAAATACAACGCGCGCTACCAAGCGATCGACGAATCGATCCGACTGGTCGAGGCGATGACCACCAACATGTACAGCGTGCTCGAAAACATGCCGTCATCGGGTGATGCAAGGCGCGAACTATTGCAACGGTCACGCGACTTCGGCGCCACCTTGAGCGGCTATAACAACGATACCGCCAGTTTTGATTTCTGGAACCTGATCCTTGCCGGCGACACCTTTATCGACACGCTGGTCGACAGTGAAGACCCGAACGACATCGCTGATGCCATCCTTTTCAAGGCTTTTGACAATGCCCGGGGCGAATATGAGGCAGCGGTCAAGCTGGCCCGGGCCCGCACGAAACAATATCCCGACGACATCGCGTGGAAGGTCGACCTCGCTATCGGGCTTGGCAAACTTGCGTCGGTAACAGACGCTACTGCGACCAGCTGTGCCGCGCAACGCGAAGCCGTCAGCCTGAACGACACTATTCGTGCGAAGCATGATGTGACGTACGACTGGCGTTATCAAAGTTTCAACGGTTACAATGATGTCGCTCAAAACGATTACCCGAACTGTCTGAACGACAATGAGAAACTGTCTTATTTTGCTAAATCAAATGCGCTTGCGAACGCTTTGGCAAAAGACAAATTTATCAGCGAAGCTCGCCTGCGCCTGATTGTTGACAGCCTGGTCAACAACGCCGTGGCCTTGGCAGATTATGGTGATGACAGGCGCGCTATAGTGTTGCGCAAAAACATTGCTTCTGCCGAACAGCTTGTCACCGCTGTAAAGTTGCTCGAACGCCTTTATAAAACCAAGCCAAAGACCGAAATATTGGAAAAGCTCGCCAATGCGCAATTCATGCTGGGCCAGACACACAGCCGGGCCCATGCCGCTGATGCCGCATCCGGAATGCTTGCAATGGCCGCCGCCAATTATACGAGCTTGATCGGCAAAGACCCTGAATTTGCCGAGAATCATCGCGCGAGCGTGGCCGAAGTGCGCGCCGAAATGGCGGCGGTTAAGTAATTTTGGCCGCGCGATGACCAGATGTTTGCGGGTTTATACCGGCACTGCGATCTGCTTGCCCGCGAACACTGCCTGCCAGCTTTCAATCTCGGCGATAACAACATCATCCATCGCCCGCGCCAGCGCCGCAGCTTCGGCATAGCGGAGTTCGCAATCAGGATCGGACAGCAGCAGGGCCAACCGCCCTTCGATCGCTTCGAGCTTTTCCGCGGTCACTTCCGAAATTGCGGCAAAGCGTTCGAAATCGCCAAAATAACGGATGCCGGCGAAGGCTCCGCCCAACGCCGGAAACGCCACCCCCATGAAGGTAAAGCTTTTTGATGCCGCATGGACGAGCGCTGCTGGCACCGTGCCAAGCCGCCCCCCCAGCACCAGCAGGAGATACAGCGCCACGGCTGCGACGGCGAATTTGAACATCAATTCCGACGCATGATCGAGCCGATGATGCACCGTCGTCAGGCGCTGCGCCTTGGTGCTGTGATAGGCGCGCTGCGTCCGCACATGCCCGGCCAGCAAGGCTGCCAGCGCACCGCGCAGATAGGCCTGGCCCATCGTCACGGGTGGCAGCCCGAGATCACGCAACACCCGCCGCGCATAGGTTTCGGGCCATATGGTTTCGGAACCGCGCGGCCAGCGGCCCGGCGGTCGCGCGACCCCCAGCAACAGCAAAAGCGGTGCGTGGCGCAAATATTCGGCTACCCGGCGCGTTTCGAACCAGCGGCCATGCCAGCGGCGCCGGCGCCCGATGCTGGTGATGGCGAGAATGGCGAGCAAAAGCAGCAGTTCGAAAAGCGCAAACGGCCATTTCGTATCGGATGTGGCAAACGGCAGATAGGCAACACCGCCGATAATCGCCAGCGCGGACAACAGGAAATTCGTCACCATCCCGCCGCGATAGGCATCCGACAAATAGGTCGACAGGCCATCAGCCCAGGCAAAGCGCCGCAACACTTGCGTTTCGATCTGGCCGAGATACGCATTATCGCCGCCCGGCAGCGCCCGCGCACTCGCCAGCATCGGCGCCGCCGATCCCGGGACGATGGCATCGGGCGTTTCATAGGTCTGCTCCAAGCCCGCAAATGCCTTGCCCTGCCCCCTGCCACCGAACAACGCCTCGATCCGGCGATAGGCATGGAAGCGCCGGCTGCTGCGCGGATGCCATTGTTCGGTATGAAACCGGATCGCGCGGGCATCGAGCAGCGCTTCGGGCGGGCTGGCCAGCCCCTTCAGCAGCGCCGCAATATCGTCATCGCTCGCCACCTCGCAGCGCACCAGCAAGGATTCAGGGGCGCGCAGGATGTGGCGCCGCGACGGATCGGCGGCATCGATCCAGATAACCGGCGCGCCTTGATCGAGCGCAGCGGCGATGGTGTGGCGGGTGCCGCCGGTGGTGCCAGGCGTCACGCCATCCCAGATGGCGACAAGCAGATCGATCTGTTCGACCATGATCCGCCCGGCCGCAGCAACGCGATCCGATGCGATGCCCGCATAAGCCGCCACCGCCAGCGCATCGCCGGGTGCCTCAAGCATCGCGAGGAACAGTCGGGACACCGTTGCATCCTGTTCGGCCAGCACCAGACAATGCACCTGCGCCGCCAGCCGCTGCATCTCGGCCGCCCGCGCGGCGACATCGGCACACGCCGGCACACCGCCGGCGATCAGCGCCCGGGCGTCGCCAGCGGTCGCCGGATGCGCGTTAATGGCAATATTGAGCGCGGCGCCAAACGGCAGCGGCGCCGCCACCTGCCAGCCCCGCTGCAAGGCGCACTCAACCGCCATGAGATCGGCGCCATGCGCCAGCAGCGAATGAAACCGGGTCGGCGCGCGCGCGTCGGGCTGGCTGGCCACGACCCGATCGATGCTTTCGAACAAATGCGTCAGGCTGGCATCGATGGCAGCCCGGTTGCGGGCAAAGGCTGCGTTGCTGTTGCGATGCCCGGTTACCCCAAGGCTAAACCGCGCCATCGGCAGCGCGATACCGACAGGCGATGATGTTGTGACGGGAGCGGACATGCGCACACCGTAGCGCCGCTGCCGCCGCCGACAAGCCATTCCCGGTTAACCGGCAAACAACTTGTTGTGATGGCGATGAAAGCCTAGTGTCAAGGTGTGGGCTGCGAACAAGGGACGCCGGAACAGGCAATGACGCAAGGCGCGGAAGCTAAGGGCGCTGCCGGGGACGCGAAAGCGGTGTTCGTGAGCTATTCACGCGATGATCGCCAGGCCGCCTTGCCGGTTATCGAACTTCTCGAAAAAGCCGGCTTCGGGGTGTGGTGGGATGGCCTGCTGGCGGGCGGCGAGCGCTTTTCACAGGCAACCGAAGCGGCACTGGAAGGCGCGCAGGCGGTCGTTGTGCTCTGGTCGCGAACATCGACTACGTCGCACTGGGTCCATGATGAAGCAACCCGCGGCCGCGATCGCCGGATATTGGTGCCGCTCAGCCTTGATGGCAGCGAACCGCCGCTGGGCTTTCGCCAGTTCCAGACAATCGACATCAGCAAGGCCCGGCTGAAACGCGGCGATGCGGTGGCCGACGCCGTCATTCACGCCGTCGCCGGGTTGCTTGCCGCCGATGCCCCCGCACCTGCCGCTGCGCGCACGCCGGCGCCGCGCCGGGTTGACCGCCGCCTGCTGCTCGCGGGGGGCGCGGCGGCACTTGCCGTGGCGGCGGGCGGAGCCTGGCAAGCCGGGCTGTTGAGCGGCAGCCGCGCCGCAGCCAACAGCGTCGCTGTGTTGCCCTTCGACAATATCAGCGGCGATCCACAGCAAAGCTATTTCTCCGATGGCCTTGCGGCTGAAGTGCGCGGTGAACTGGCGCGCAACCCGCTGCTTCGCGTTGTCGCCCAGACTTCATCGAACAATTTTCGCGACAGCCGCGAAGACGCCAAAAGCATTTCGGCTGCGCTTGGCGTGACCTATCTGCTCGATGGCAATGTGCGTCGCTCGGGGAACATGTTGCGGATTTCGGCCGAACTGATCGATGGCAGCACCGGTTTTAGCCAATGGTCACAATCGTTCGATCGGCCGCTTGCCGATGTCTTTGCCGTGCAGGATGAAATCGCCGGCGCGGTGACCGCAGCGCTGTCAGCACAACTCGTCAAACGCCAAGCGGGCAAAACCGACGCGGTGGCAAGCAACGGCGGCACCGCCAATGTCGCGGCCTTTGATGCCTATCTGCGCGGCCGCGACCTGTATCAACAGGGATTGGACGAAAACAGCGACCGAACTGCCCTTGCACGCTTTGACGAAGCCATCGCCGCCGATCCGCGCTATGCGCTGGCCCATGCCGCGCGCGCCCGCACACTGACCGTTATCGGCAACCAGTACAGCCAGGGTGCAGCGCGCATTGCCGCTTATGACGACGCGCTGGTTGCCGCGCGCCGCGCCGTCGCGCTCGGCCCCAAAAATGCCGAGGCCTGGCTGGCGCTCGGGATCGTGCTGTTCAACGGCAAACTTGATTGCCGGGGCGCGCAGGCCCCCTTTGCCAAGGCGCGGGCGCTGGGCAGCGGTGATGCCGAAGTGCTCAGCCGCACAGCCTTGTTCAGTGCGCGTACCGGCCGTTTCGATGAAGCCCGCAGCACGATCGCCCGTGCTGCCGCGCTCGATCCGCTCAATGCCAACACGCTGCGACTGGTCGGCGAAGTCGAATTTTCAGCCGGCCGCTATGCCCCGGCGATCGCCGCCATCAACCGCGCGCTGGCCATTAATCCACGCCTCGCCGTTGCCCATTCGACCATCGGCGCCAGCCAGTTGCAAATGGGCGATATCAAGGCTGCCGAACAATCCTATCTGGCCGAGCCCAACGATCTGTTTGCGCTGCCCGGCCAAGCGATCATCCTGGCCCGGACCGGCCGCAAACCCCTGGCAGATGCAGCACTGGCCCGGCTGGTGGCAGCCCATGGCGACAACAGCCTTTACCAACAGGCGCAAATCTTCGCGCAATGGGGTGACATTCCCACCGCCCTCGCCCGGCTCACCGAGGCCCGCCGCCAGCGCGACGCCGGCCTTGCCCTGCTGCGCAATGATCCGCTTTTGCGCCCCTTGCACGGGAATCCCGAATTCAACGCACTTTTGACAAGCTTGGGTTTTGTTTGAACGCGCCGCCTTGCAGATGGAAAGGAACAACCACTGACACCTGAGGAAAATACACCGCCGACGGATGATCGTGGGTTGGGCGATCGCGGGTTGGGTGATCGTGGGCTGGGTGATCGTGGGCTGGGTGATCGCGGGCTGGGCGATCCGAAGCCAAAGGAAATCATTGAAAAGCCTGAGACCGAGACCCCTGATGATCGTGGGCCTGATGATCGTGGGCTTGGTGATCGTGGGCTTGGTGATCGTGGGCTTGGTGATCGCGGCCTTGGTGACCGTGGGCTTGGTGACCGTTGATATTCTGGCAACGACGCGGCTATCAGGATTCACCCAGAATTTTGTGAAGCCGCTGGCGCGCTCGACGGATACGGGTTTCCACGGCCTTTTCGCTGATCCCCAGAACCAACGCTGCATCGGCCTGTGACATCCCGTCGACAGCACACAGGATCAGCGGCTCCTTCAATTGCGCCGGCAAGTCGGGAATGGCGCGCGCCACCGCTGCGAGGCTCTGCCGATCAGCCGCCACGACATCGGCGCCGATGCCATCTTCGGCGATTTCAAGCGCCGCAGCATTCAACGGCGCTGCAAAGGTGAAGAACCGCCGCACCGCACGCCGGCGGCCCCAGTCGCGTGATTTGTTGATGGCGATGCGCGCCAGCCATGTGCCGAATGGCCGTGTCGGATCGTAACTTTTCAGCGCCAGCCACGCTGCGACGAAACTTTCCTGGACGAGATCGAAAGCTTCGTCGTTATCGCCGACATGGCTGCGGATGAGCCGGTAGAGACGCGCCTCGTGGCGTCGCATCAACACGGGAAAGGCACCGCTACGCCGATCGAGCGCGAGCGTTGCAAGTTCCCCGTCGGAACATCCGGCGAAGTTGTCGGTCACTGCCCTTCGGCGGTCAGCGCCCGCGTCACGGCGGCGTCGAATTTGGCAGCCTGATCGGGCCGCATCAGCGCCCGCATCGCAAAGATATGCGCCAACGTCGCTTTTTGCAGTTCGCCCATCGTGGCGTGCGAGCGATCGACCGCCGCCGCGACCTGAGGCCCCTCGCCGTGCTCGACATCGATAGCGTCGGCAATCTCGGCATTGTTCGCGCGCAATCGCGCCTCAAGCGTGCGCTTTTGAACCGCGAAACCGGCTTCCAGCGCTTCGAGTCCGGCCCGCTGGCTTGCATCAAGGTCGAGGCGGTTATGCAGAAAATCATGCAACTCTGCCCGCGGTGGTGCCAGCGCTGGAACAAACGTCCGGCCGATCCACGCGCCAGCAAGGCCTGCGCAAAAGGCGATCAGCGCGATCAGCAGGGCCTGGCGCCGTTTCGGTGTCATCCCTCAGTTGCCAGCAACGTTGCGGGGGCAAACGCGGCATTGGCCGAGAACGCCGACATCTCGAGCGGCATTGCATCCGAAACCGGCACCATATTGACCGACGCCATCCCGATGATCATCGCTACCGCCGCAGCGCCAACCCCCAATCCCAGCGAATGACGCGTTTCGCGCGCCCTGTCCATCGCATCGATACGTGCCATCACGCCGCGTTCGATACCGGCCGATTGCGCCGGCAATTCGGCCTCACGCAGCAGGCTCAATGCCTGGTTGATAATGTCCGTCATCACGTCCTCCCGACTTGTCAGATTGACTACGCACCGCTGCCGATCAGCCCTCGGACTGGCTGGCGGTCCACCGAAATTTTCAAAAGAACATCATCGGCATCGAGGGCCAATAACACCACATGCGTATCATCACTGATAGCCGCCTGGGGACCTTGTCATGCTGTTTCGTAATTTTCAGCCGATCAAACTTGTTGCCGCCGCCCTTGTCGCCGGGGGCATTGCGCTAGCGTCGACCGCTCAGGCGCACCCGAAACTTGTTGCTGCCGTGCCGGCGGCCAACAGCAGCAACGCACCAACCAAAGAACTCAGGCTGACGTTCAGCGAAACGCTGGTTCCCCAGTTTTCCGGCATGACGGTCATGATGACCGATATGCCGGGCATGAAAATGACGGCGCCGATGGCGGTCGGCAAGGTGGTATCGCGTGTTGCCGCTGACGGTAAAACGCTTGTCGGCACCTTGCCGTCGCCACTGCCGGCCGGCACCTACCAGCTTGGCTGGCACGCGGTGACCGCCGATACGCACCGGGTCGAAGGCAATTACAGCTTTATCGTCAAGTAACGGGTGGAGGCCGCACTCGCCATCGCGGTTCGCTGGGCACTGGTGGCCGATCTGATGCTGTTGTTCGGCGTGCCGCTGTTCACGATCTGCATCGCGCCGGGCGCTGTGAAATCCGGCCCGACCCTGCGATTGCTCATCCGCGCAACGGCATTGATCGGCCTGCTGCTGTCAGTGCTGGGGATATTGATCCTGGCGGCGACGATGAGCGGGTCGGCGCTCCGCGATGTCGACCTGGCCAGCGTAACGATGGTCGTGACCGCGACAGCGGTGGGAACCGCATTTGTTGTTCGCATCGGGGCGTTGGCCACGGCTTTCGCGCTTGGCGTGCCGTCTGGCGGAGCCCGCGCCATCGCGCCGCTTGCCATGCTTGCGGGGGCGATTGCGCTTGGTTCATTGGCCTGGTCCGGCCATGGCGTAATGGACGATGGCCGGACGGGGGTCGTCCACCTCATCGCCGATATTGTTCACCTGCTGGCTGCCGGTATCTGGGTCGGCGCCCTTGGCGCGCTGCTGTGGCGGCTATTTGCCACCAATGGTGATGGCGCGGCGGCAGCGCGCGGCGCCCTCGCCGGCTTTGCGACCCTTGGCACGATAAGCGTCGCCCTTGTCCTTGGCAGCGGGCTGATAAACGCCTGGCTTCTGGTTGGCCCTGGCAAACTACTGTCACTTGGCGGATCGCTTTATGGGCAATTGCTGCTGATAAAGCTGGCGCTGTTCGGCGGGATGCTTGCGCTCGCTGCCCTCAACCGTTTTCGCCTGACGCCGGGCCTGGCCACGGCAACGACACCGGCAGAAGTCGATAGCGTGATACAAAGGCTCCGCGCCAGTCTGATGCTGGAGACGCTGGCAGCCGTGGTGATCCTTGGGTTGGTGGCCTGGCTCGGCACGCTCGAACCCCCGGCATCAGCTATCGGCTAGGCGGACCTTTTCACCCAGTTCGACTGTTATGGGTCAATAACCCGCCCATCTTGTTTACACCGATACGAGACTGCTCCGAGCGTATTTCGCGCTCGAAGATCAATTCAAGAAAGGTATTGCGATGCATAAACACCTTGCTCTCGCGGTCATTCTGATCGCTGCACCGGTCACAGCCCAGATGCCGCCACCTGCCGATCCCGGCGCCATGTCGGGGATGAAGCATGATGGCATGGCCGGCATGAACCATGACGCGCCCGCCAAAACAGCCGCGCCGATGCCGATGATGGATCACGGCAAAATGGCGGGCATGGACCATGGCAAGATGGACGCCATGGGCAAAATGGGCGGAATGATGAAGAATACACCCGCCAACCCCTATGCCGAAGCTGGAATGGCGATGCACCACAAGATAATGGTCGTCGGCGCTGACGCGTCGGAAACCTGGGCCCGCCAGATGATCGAGCATCATCGCGGCGCGATCGCCATGTCGAAGATCGCGGTAACGACCGCCAAGGACAAGGAAGTCCGCACCATGGCGCGAAATGATATCGCCATGCAGGAGAAGGATGTCGCCAGCCTGCAATCATGGCTGAAGCGTCACGGCATGGCCGCCCAGTAAGAATGACAGGTGCGAGGGGTTCGGGCCACCGACCCCCACGCGCCGGCGATTAATGGCGCTTCGCCACCCAGCGGGAATTTGGTTCGACGACGAAAAAGGTGATCATCATGGCAGAAGCAAAACGCGGCGCGGATGCATCCGCAGATCCGGCTCATGCTGCGCCGCACGCCCACGCTTCGACCGCCAACAAGGGAAGCGACATCGGCAAAACCGAACGCGATCCGGTTTGCGGCATGATGGTTGATCCACAGACCACGGCGCATCGCGCAGCGCATGACGGCCATCCCTATTATTTCTGTTCTGCTGGATGCCGGACCAAGTTTGTCGCGGACCCAGTGACGTATCTCACGCCTGCCAAGTCGCCGTCGCAAGAGCCTGTTCCGCAAGGCACGATCTACACCTGCCCGATGCACCCGCAAATCCGCCAGGTTGGCCCAGGCGCCTGCCCGATATGCGGCATGGCGCTCGAACCCGAAGTGATGACCGCCGACACGCCGCCGAACCCCGAGCTGGCCGATTTCACCAGGCGCTTCTGGATCGGGCTGGCGCTGACCGTTCCGGTCTTCGTTCTCGAAATGGGCGGGCATCTGTTCAACATCGATCATCTGGTGGCGCCGCGGATTTCGAACTGGATCCAGTTCCTGCTTGCAACCCCGGTGGTGCTGTGGGCGGGATGGCCATTTTTCGATCGTGGCTGGCGATCGATCGTCAACCGCAGTCTCAACATGTTCACGCTCGTTGCCATGGGAACCGGGGTCGCATGGACCTACAGCGTAATCGCGACAGTCGCGCCCGGGCTGTTCCCGCCGGCTTTTCGCGCCATGAATGGTGCAGTTGCAGTATATTTCGAGGCCGCTGCGGTCATCGTCGTGCTCGTCCTGCTTGGTCAGTTGCTCGAACTTCGCGCGCGCGAAGCGACCGGTGGCGCCATCCGCGCGCTGCTCGACCTCGCACCAAAGACAGCGCGGCGGCTGCTGCCAGATGGCTCGGATGAAGAAATTTCGCTCGGTCTTGTGGTCGCCGGCGACAGCTTGCGCGTCCGCCCCGGCGAAGCCGTGCCGGTTGACGGCACCGTCACCCAAGGTCGATCAACCATCGACGAATCGATGGTAACGGGCGAATCCATGCCCGTGACCAAGAAAAGTGGCGACACCGTCATCGCCGGCACGATCAACCAGACCGGCGCCATCGCCATGCGCGCCGACAAGGTCGGCAGCGACACCATGCTGGCCCGCATCGTCCAGATGGTTGCCGACGCCCAACGCAGCCGCGCCCCGATCCAGCGCCTCGCTGATCAGGTAGCCGGCTGGTTCGTGCCGACGGTCATCGCCGTTGCCGTGCTCGCGTTCATCGTCTGGGCAAGCTTTGGCCCGGAACCGCGTTTCACCTATGGTTTCGTCGCGGCGGTTACCGTCCTGATCATTGCTTGCCCCTGTGCGCTGGGGCTGGCCACGCCGATGTCGATCATGGTCGGCGTCGGGCGCGGGGCAGCGGCCGGCGTTCTGGTCAAGAATGCCGAAGCACTGGAGCGAATGGAAAAGGTCGACACGCTACTCGTCGACAAGACAGGGACGCTGACCGAAGGCAAACCCAAGGTTGTCGGCATCGAGCCTTTCGCCGGCATTACCGAGGCCGATCTGCTGCGCTTTGCCGCTGCCGTCGAACGCCCGAGCCAGCATCCGCTTGCCGCCGCGATCGTTGCCGAAGCCGCAGCGCGCAGCCTCGCCGTCGAGACCGCCGCCGATTTCGACGCGCCGACCGGCAAGGGCGTTATCGGCACGCTCGACGGCCGGCGCGTCGCGATCGGCAACCCCGCCTATCTGTCCGAACTTGGCGTTGACACCGCAGCATTGACACAGGCTGCCGACCGCCACCGCCGCGAAGGCGCGACCGCCATTCTGGTCGCAATCGACGGCAAGGCTGCCGGCGTCATAGCCATCGCCGACCCGATCAAGGATACAACGCCCAGCGCGCTGGCAGCGCTGAAAGCCGAGGGCATTCGCGTCATCATGGTGACGGGCGATAACCGCGTCACCGCGCAAGCCGTGGCGCGTCGCCTGGGGTTGGACGAGGTCGAAGCCGACGTACTGCCCGATGCCAAAAGCGCCGTCGTCGCGCGGTTGCAAGCCGAAGGCCGCGTTGTCGCCATGGCGGGAGACGGCGTCAATGACGCGCCGGCGCTGGCCGCCGCCGATGTTGGCATCGCCATGGGCACCGGCACCGATGTTGCCATCGAAAGCGCCGGGGTCACGCTGGTAAAGGGCGACCTTAACGGTATCGTCCGCGCCCGCCGCCTCAGCCACGCCACCATGCGCAATATCCGCCAGAACCTGTTTCTGGCCTTTGTTTACAACGCCATCGGCGTACCCGTGGCCGCTGGCGTGCTTTACCCGTGGTTCGGCCTGCTGCTTTCCCCTGCCATTGCGGCGGCGGCGATGGCGCTGTCGTCGATTTCGGTGGTGGGCAATGCCCTGCGCCTCCGAAATGCCGAACTGTGACGAAGATTCTCAACCACCCTGTTTTCAACATCGCGATCTTTGCGCTGTTGCTCAGCCTGCCTTGGGAGTTTTGGCAGATGTGGCTTTACGCCGGCGCAGCGCAGATGACGCATCTGCAAGGTATTCGCATCTGCACCGCAGCCACTTTCGGCGATGCGGTGATCATGTTGGCCGCCTTCGGAATTATCGCGCTTTTTGCCCGCTCCCAAAACTGGGTTCGGGCGCCAAGCCGGTTGCAGACCACCAGCTTTGTCGCGATCGGCCTTGTCGTCACAATTGTGGTCGAAATCATCGCGACCCGTTCCGACGGCATTTTCAGTTGGCGCTATGCTGCAGCGATGCCGGTGACGCCGTTTCTGGGCATCGGGTTTGCGCCGATCCTGATGTGGTGGGTTGTGCCGTTGCTGGTGCTCTGGTTCGTCCGCCGTCAGATCGGAAGACCGTGATGCGGGTGACAGCCCTGTTGAGCGGGCAATCCCTTATCGTGCCCCCGAGCCCGGGTTTTATCGGGGTCGACCACCCACCGGCGAACACCGAGCGGCGGTTTGCCCCCGAGATAAAAACTGCCTGAGCGGAGCGCTATTCCACGGCAAAGTCGAGCGTTCCGGCGGTCCTGCTCTTGTCCAGACCAGTCGCGCTCCATTTGACGGTGTAGCTGCCCGCCGGCAGTGCTTTGCGCAGGGCCAGCGTCAGCGTCTTGCCATCGCCGGACATTTGCGTCGTGAATGCTTTGATGACCATCGGCGGGTGATCGACCATCCCTGGCATTCCGGTCATCACGATTTCGGCTCCGGCCGTGCCGGGCGCAAGCGGCGCGTCAAAATCCAGTTTTATCTGCGACAGGCGCTTGGCACTCGCTCCGGCCACCGGCGTCGAAGCGATGACCAGGGGCTGGGCCTTTGCCAGCGCCGGCACGATGGTCGCGAGCAGCGTGGCAAGGGCGAGAGATACTGTTCTTGTCTTCATGGCAGGGCTCCTTCTTTAGGCAAAATCTGGCGACGCTGTCAGTCGAATGTTAAAACCATATCCGTACACCGACAACGAAGTTGGTGACGCTGGGGTCGCTGCCTCTGGCGCGCGCGAAATCGGCGCTGCGGCCAATCCGCCATTCCTGCTCGATCCCGATATAGGGGGCAAATTCGCGCTGGATTTCATAACGAAGCCGCAACCCCAGTTCGGCGGTGTCGATCCCGGCGCCAACGCCGAGTTCGGGAATGTCCTGTGCGGAAAGATTCACTTCGAAACGCGGCTGCGCAATCAGCCGCTGGGTGATGCGCTGATCGAGTTCGGCCTCGAACCGGGCGGTCAATTCGCCTTTGGTTGAAAGGAACGCCGCCGCATCGACTTCGAACCGATAGCGCGCCAGCCCCTGGATGCCGATCACGGCATGGGTGCGCGCCGGACCAGCGAAATCGTGGCGGACCCCGCCTTGCAAATTGAAGAAGGGCGCGACGGCATGACTCCACAGCGCCTGCACCTCGGCCTGTTCGATCGGTTCGCCAAAGGTGCCTTCGCCTTCGGATTTGATCCACAGCTTGTCGATATCGCCGCCGTACCAGCCCTGTGCATCCCACAAATAGCCGTCGCCGCCGGCTCGGGCGCGATATTCCGCCCGGTCAGCCATGAACCAGGCAAAGGCCATGCCGCCATTCTCGCGCGCCAGCAGGGCGCGTGAGGGCCGCATCGCATCGGCGCCCCAGATCGCGTCAGCAGCGCGCGGCGGGCCTTGGCCGGCCTCTGGCGGCGGCGGCGTTTCAAACGTCGGCACGTCGATTGCTGGCGCTGTCACGGGCGGCACGGGCGGCACGGGCGCCATGGTCGCCATGTCGTGCCCGGCATGCTGCGCAAGTGCCGGCGCCGAGATGAGCACGGCACCCAAAAACAACCGCCTCATGCCGATGTACCCGGCGCAGCGACAGTTACCACCTGCATCATGCCGGCGTGCATATGGTAGAGCAGATGGCAGTGGAATGCCCAGTCACCCGGTTCATTGGCCGTCAGGTCGAACTGCGCGCTGCTGCCGGGCTGGACGATGACGGTATGCTTGCGCGGTTGATGCGCGGCTTCCTGGCCATTGACCAATTCGAAGAAATGCCCGTGCAGGTGGATGGGGTGCGCCATCATCGTGTCGTTGATCAGCTTGACCCTGACGCGCTCGTCAAAGGCAAAACGCAGCGGATCGTCGGTAACCGCTGTGAATTTTCGACCATCGAACGACCACATGTAGCGCTCCATGTTGCCGGTCAGGTGCAGTTCCAGCAACCTTGTGGGCGTGCGCAGCGGGTTGGGCGCGAGGCTCGCGAGCCTGGTATAGTTCAGCGTGCGATGGCCCACATCCGACATGCCGATCCCCGGGTCTCCCATGCGGTCAACGGGGTTCATCGACACCATGTCGATACCCGGCCCGACCTTGACATCAGGCGGCAGCAGCGACGTATCGCGCATCGACATGCCCGACATGTCCATCGCGACAGGTGCCGCCGGAGCGTGCCCCATTGCAGCATGGTCCATTCCGGCATGGTCCATTCCGGCCATGCCGCCGGGGGCGCTGTGGTCCATGCCCATATCGGCCATGGTGAGCAGCGGCGGCTTGCGCAGTCCAGGAATGGCAGCGCGCAACCCCGGCGCCGAAGCCAGCGTTGCCAGCGCCATGCCGGAACGGTCCATCGATTCAGCAACGATCGTGTAAGCGGGCATTGCACCCGGCTCGAAGATCACGTCATAGGTTTCAGCAACGCCGATCTGCAGTTCGTCGACTTCAACAGGGCGAACATTCTGGCCATCGGCGGCAACAACCGTCATCGGCAGGCCGGGAATGCGCACGTTGAAAAACGTCATCGCCGAGCCATTGACGATCCGCAAACGCATGCGTTCACCGCGGCGGAACAGATACTCCAGCCCCTCCTTTGGCCCATGGCCATTGACTAGATACGTATAGGTCGAGCCCGTCACATCGGCGATATCGGTCGGCATCATTCGCATCTGTGCCCACATCCGGCGATCATCACCCGAAAGCGCGTATTTGTCCGTCGCGCTGTTCTGCTGATAATTGAAATAGCCCTCGCCCTTCTTGAGCTTGTCCATGATGTCATGCGGGTGGCGCGGCGTGAACTCGCTGAGCAGCAACACATGGTCACTATCGGCCTGCACCGGATCAGGGCCCGCCGGATCGACGATAAGCGGGCCATAATGCCCCGACTGCTCCTGCAGGCCGGAATGGCTGTGCCACCAATATGTGCCCGACTGGCGCAGGATGGGAAATTCGTAGGTGAAGGTCTCGCCCGGCTTGATACCAGGAAAGCTGACACCGGGCACACCGTCATATTGAAACGGCACCAAAAGCCCATGCCAGTGAACCGAGCTATCCTCTTGCAGCGTATTGGACACGCGAATGCGCACCTTGTCGCCTTCACGCAGCCGGACCAGCGGCCCGGGCACGCTGCCATTGACGGCGATGCCATGCCCCGAACGACCCTGCACGATGCGGTGCCCGGCGCCGATCGTCAGGTCGATATCTGGCCCCCGCACTTCATCGAAACCGGCGCGGATATGGCTGCCGGTGACATTGCCGCCGCGCGCCCAGGCCGGACGCATCGGTGCAAGCACGGCAGCGCCGCCGATTAGCGATGCGCCGCGCATGAAGCTGCGGCGGTCTGTCAAGCGCGTCATTCCTGTCCTCACGTGCTGCGAAATACTATTCCATAATACGCGCGCTGCTACGCTGGCCCTCATCCAAATGGCGCGGGTGCGTCACCCTGTCATGCCCATGAGCGCCAAGCCCGGACGCTCTATTTTGTCATTGCAGCCGAGCAAATCAACTGCCGGACCTTTGAACGACACCGGTCGCTTCGTGCGGGTGAGGGCTGGCAAGGGCCGCCGCTGCGCGCGCGCGATCCTCGATGACGGCATAATCGGTATCGGCGCGGCCGGCGATCCACGAGCCGCCAATGCAAGGGATGAACGATTGTGCCAGCCAATCGGGGGCGGTGCCGACACTGATCCCGCCGGTAGGGCAGAATTTCACGCCGCCAAACACCGCCGCCAGCGCCTTTAGCACCGGCAATCCGCCGCTGGCGACGGCGGGAAAGAATTTGAAGCGGGTCAGCCCCATGTCGAGCCCGCGCATGATATCGCCGGCGTTGGTGATGCCGGGAAGGAACGGCACGCGGGCGGCGATGGCGGCGCGGCCTAGCGGCTCGGTGAGGCCGGGCGAAACAATGAAGCGTGCGCCCGCCATGATCGCGGCATCGAGATCGGCTGGATTGAGCACCGTCCCGGCACCAACAATGGCCCCCGGAAACTTGGCCATTTCGGCGATGACAGCGAGCGCAGCCGGCGTGCGCAACGTGACTTCGAGCACCGTCAGCCCGCCGGCAACCAGCGCTTCGGCGAGTGGCCGCGCCTGTGCCACATCATCGACGATGAGCACCGGAATGACCGGCGCTGTCGCCATGATGGCATCGAGTGCGATGGTGTCGATCATGTTCGATGTTCCTGGGCATAGGCGGCGGCGGCGCCAAAAAGGCCCGGCTGCGGATCGGTGATGAGTTTTACGGGCAACGCCGCCATGATGACTTCAAACCGCCCCTTGGCGATAAAGCGCTTAGCAAAACCCGATCGCGGCAGGTGATCAGCGAGCCGCAAGCCAAGGCCGCCGGCGATGACAACGGCGCCGGCCCCCTGCGATAAGGCAGTGTTGCCGGCAAAGCTGCCCAACGCCCGGCAGAAATGATCGAGCGCGGTGGCGGCAAGGCTGTCGGTGCCGGCCAGCGCGGCTGTCCACAGCGTCTTGTCATCGGTCACCGTTACGACGCGGCCTTCGATGCCGGCGAGCGCGTTGTAAACCACTGCCAGACCGGGGCCGGAGACGATGCGTTCAGCCGACACCCGGGCGTGGCTGCGCCGCAACCTGGCGAGCACTGCGTCTTCAACGGAATCGATCGGCGCGAAATCGACATGGCCACCTTCGGTGGCAATCACATGATAGCCGCCAGCCGTGCGGAACAATTGCGCCACCCCCATGCCGGTGCCGGGGCCAACGATGGTGATGACGCCCGTTGCGGGTAGCGGCGCATCGGGGCCGCAGACATGCTGGAAACTGGTGTCGGGCGCTTGCGCCACGGCATGGGCGACGGCTTCAAAATCATTGACCAGCGTGTAACTGTCCAGGCCCAGCATTTGAGGGATCATGGCCGGGCGGATGGTCCATGGGTTGTTGGTCAGTTTCAACACGTCCCCGTTAACCGGGCAGGCAACGGCAATGCCAGCGGCGCGCGGCAAGGGCCGGCCGAGCCGGGCGCCAAAGGCTTTGAAGGCTGTTTGCAGGCTGGCGTAGTCAGCGGTGCGCATTACCGTTTCGGGGCCGATGTCGAGCACCCTGCCCGTCTCGATTCGCGCGATGGCAAACCGCACATGGGTGCCGCCGATATCGGCAGCGACGATTTCAATCATGCCAGCTCACGCCATCGCGTTCGGTCAGGGCAATGGCGGCGTTGGGGCCCCAATTGCCCGCCGCATAGGGCTTTGGCGCCATGGCGGTCGCCGCCCAGCCGGCGCGAATGGCATCGATCCAGGTCCATTGCGCCTCAACCTCGTCGCGGCGCACAAACAGCGTCTGCTGGCCTTCGATCAGATCGAGCAGCAGCCGTTCATAGGCAATGCGCCGCCGCACATCGGCAAAGGCATTGGCCATGCCGATATCGAGCGGCACCTGGCGCAATTTCAGCCCGTCCCGGTCAAGGCCCGGCGCCTTGGCCATGATCGACAGGCCGATATTCTCATCGGGTTGCAGGGAAATAATCAGTTTATTGGCCTTCAGCGGCGCATCGCCGAACATCGAATGCGGCACGGCGCGAAACTGGATGATGATTTCGCTCATCCGTTCCGGCAGGCGCTTGCCGGTGCGCAGGTAAAACGGCACCCCCTGCCAGCGCCAGTTATCGACATGCGCCTTCAGTGCCACGAATGTTTCGGTATTGCTGCTGCCGCCGAGTTCTTCGGCATAGCCCCTGACCGGCTGGCCCTGGATGGCGCCGGCGCCATATTGGCCGCGCACGCTGCACGCCTCGACATTTCTGCTGTTGATCGGCCGCAACGAACGCAGCACCTTGACCTTTTCGTCGCGCACGCTGGTCGGATCGAACTGGGCCGGCGGCTCCATGGCGACCAGCGCCAGCAATTGCAGCATATGGTTCTGCACCATGTCGCGCAGCGCCCCCATGCCGTCATAATAGCCGGCGCGGGTTTCCAGCCCGACGGTTTCGCCGATGGTGATTTGCACATGATCGATACCGGCGGCGTTCCACAACGGCTCGAACAGCGTGTTGCCAAAACGCAGCGCCAGCAGGTTCTGAACCGTTTCCTTGCCAAGATAATGATCGATACGAAAGGTGCGCGCTTCAGGATAGGCCGCCGCCACCGCATCGTTTATCTGCCGGCTGGAGCCCAGATCGGAGCCAATGGGTTTTTCCAGCGCCAGCCGGACACCAGCGCCGGCGAGCCCCGCCGCTGCAAGACCGGCAATTGTGGGACCGAACAGGCTGGGTGCGGTCGACAGGAAAATGGCGAGGTGCGCCGGATCGCCAACAACCTTGGCCAGCGCCGCAAAGCCGGCCGGGTCGCTGGCATCAAGCCCGACATAACTGATCCGGTCGATAAAGCGTTTTACCTGTGCCGCCGGGCGGCGATCCGCCTCCACAAATTCTTCGAGCGCGGCGGTGGCAATGGCGCGATAGGCAGCATCGTCATGCGGCGAACGGGCCGTTGCAATGATCCGCAAGCAGTCGGGCAACAGCCCATCGGCATCAAGGCCATATAATGAGGGCAACAACATCCGGCGCGCCAGGTCACCGGTTGCGCCAAAAAGCAGGAGGTGGGTGCAGGGATCCGACATGGGCAAATCTCTAGCGACATGGCCGCCACGCGCAAACCCCGGCTGCAGTATTTTGGCATCAGGGTGGCGAGATAACCCGCAAAGCACCGCCTCGTTTCAGTGCCGGACCGCTACTGACGCCAATGCCCTTGCATTGACCAGGCGCGAAGCGCCAAACTGAAGCGAACCAAAGGTGCGCCACTTGTCGTGACACAATCCAGCGCGTTGATTGCTAATTGGTCGGGGAGACAGGACTCCCGACTAAAAATTCTGTGTTCCCAACTGCTTGAAACGATTGGTCTCGTGGATTCTGTGCGCACAGACAGTTGGCACAGTCAAGCACACAGCGGCGGCGTCAGCTCGACATGCTGCGCCAGGTTTCTGCCAGCGGCGAACGAGCTTCGTCCACTGCCAAGCTCGTCGTCGCACCCCACCCGTAAAGGTCGAGGGTCCTGGCAAGGCAACAGATTTGGCAATGCGGCTTCCCCGCCTGCTGATGCCCCGTCACACCCGGGTGATGCTGGATCAAAACCACCGGGAGATCATGCTCGTCGACGAGATGTGCGAATGCGAAGCGGCGCGCCAACTCCCACGCCACATGGAGCGATAGGTCACTTCGGGCTTCGACCTTGAGATGCAGCATCAAGCTTGTTTGCTCCGGTCGTGCCGCGGCTTCGAAAGACCGCGTCAGGACAGCCGGATCGCGCATCATATCGCTGGCACTGCGAGGCAGCAGTACGTCCCACCGCGCAGCAGTGGGGTTCCAGGAGCTATGGGGACATTCAGGCACCTTAGATGCCGGGTAAAGTTTCTTGCCGACAAACTTGACGACGTCGTTGCGGCCTGAAAATTGTCGCCGCAGTACGCCGAATGACATGCCATGCTCTGGTCGATGAGTGAAAATGGCAGGACCAGGCACACCCGGATTGAGCCCCGCCATCACAAACAACCAGACAGAAGGCTGCGCATCGAGAAGCGGGCTACCACATTATGATGTCGCAGCAGAAGGCCGCCGCGGCTATGGCGCCCCCCGGTCCTCGCTGCCCCACTCATCGGATCGCTCCGGGCATTGGCGAGGGCGTCCAGCCATTACGTGCTAATGCTGTAGCCGTGGCGACCGTTATGATTGCGCGCTCGATGCCAGCAAGACGATCGCTTTCGTCGGCAAAGGGGTGATCGGCCGCCTCTGAGGTGGTCCCGCCTATTTGGACAGTTTGGCGGCGAAGTTAAGCTAATCCCGGGTTTCGATCATGCCGCCAGTTGGAGTGTTTCCGTTGCCGGGGCATGCCCCGGCAACGGAAGATTTTCGTTCGCCCCATAAGCCTCATCCGGGGTCTGGCCTGCA